>DAOUFT010000196.1:0-7508 GCA_034429855.1 Dehalococcoidia bacterium | reverse complement strand
CGAATCGACTTCGTAGCGGTCGAGCTTGATCCGGCGAACGGCAGACCGACACGCATTGAGATCACGGAGAACGCAGTCTGCTGATATTTACTACTCTTCCAGCGTCGCCATGGAGATACAGCTGTGGGCCATTGACCCTCCCGCCCTCAAAGCCACCGCTATAAAAACCGCTTCCGCTATTTCCTCATCACTGGCGCCGGCCTTTTTCGCATTTTTAGTATGACCGTGAATGCAGTAGGGACACTGCGTGATATGTGCGCAGGCTATGGCTATAAGCTCCTTGGTCTTCTTATTCAGACTGCCGTCCGCCATCACTTTTCCGTCGAAATCCAGGTAGGCCTGCATCAGCTCCGGCTTGAGCGCATACATCTTGGCAGCCTTCTCGATATCCTTCTTCCCGTAAAATTGATCTCCCATATAATCCTCCGAAATTATGTAATGTTAGGGAAAAGTTATAATTTCAAACGTGTGCGCTGAATGATCTCCAGCTTGGACGGTGCGGGCAGGTCGTCGAAATAGGCGCAGTATCCCGCCACCCTCACCACCAGGCCGGGATATTTACCCGGATGCCTGTAGGCATCATCCAGCACATCCGCATCCAGCACGTTGAACTGCACCTCCATACCGCCTTTCTCGAAGAAACCCCTCAGGAGGGCCGCCACCGTATCCGTCCCCCGCTGCCCGCCGATCATTACCGGATCGAAACGGAGGTTAAGGGCATATCCGTTTGGTGAGTGGCAGGGATCAATGCGGGCTGCCGAGTTCAGCAGCGCCGTGACTCCCAGCCTGTCCTTGCCATTGCATGCTCCCAGGCTTGCCGCGAAAGGCTCCCCGGCATTGCGTCCACTGGGCAACGCGCCTACTAAGGCTCCGAAGGCCACATGGCAGGTCACGGAGTAGAAGCCGGGGACATATCTGCCACCTCGCGTATTGGTGTGCTGCGTGAGCGCCCGGTAGAAGATGGCGGCCACCTCCGCCGCATAGCCGTCAGGCAGATCATGATCGTTGCCGTACTTGGGCGCGGCGACCAGCTCTGCCTGCATCGTAGGATTGGAGCGAAAATCATCTCTGAGTGCCCGGCATACTTCAGACATGCTATATTTCTTCCTGCGGAAGACCAGTTCATCCAGTGCAGCCAGCGAATCGGCAACGTCGGCCAGCCCCACCCCCTGTATACCGCTGGAGTTGAACAATGCTCCTCCCGCGCTCAGGTCCTTGCCCGATTCCAGGCACCCCTCCACCAGCATTGAGGAAAATGGTGTAGGATGAAAGTTGCGGTTGCCGAGCTCAACCATCTGAATATCGCTTACCAGCCTTCCGACTGTATAGTCGACCTGCGCGGTATAGGCGTCCACAACATCCCTCATCGATGTGAATCCGGCCGGATCCGGCGTGAGTGCACCATATCTTTTACCACCCTTTGTCAGGCGTCCGCAGTTGAGTGCCATCTGCAGGCAGATAGGGAGATTCATCAGTGCAGCATCGGTGGAGAAGAAGCTCTTGCCGGGAAGGGCCAGCTCCACACATCCCACCACGGCATAGTTTCTGGCCTCCACCAGCGGAATCCCATTGGCGACCAGCGACCTGATGGCGGCCTCATCGCTGAATACAGCTGGCACACCGTTGCCCGCCTTGGCGACTTCTACAATCCTTTTCAGATACTTATCCGGAGAACCGCTATGCACACGCGCCTGGTAGTTGGGATCACGCAGGCCTGACTCCTCCATCATGTCCAGCATTATGTAAGTCAAATCGTTTGTCGCATCCGCGCCATCCCTGTCCATTCCGCCCACGATGGCGGCCTGCACCACCAGATATCCTCCGTGATACTGGCTGACGCTTTCGGACAACAGGAAAACATGCTCGGCCGCCTTGGCTGAGAAGCACAGCAGGAGTTCTTTAGCTTTCTCCGGCGTGATGCGTCCTGCCTCAAGATCTCGTTTGTAATAAGGATAAAGGTACTGGTCCATACGTCCGAATGAGACCGCCGAGTTGATGCTCTCCAGACAAACGGCCATATGCGTCAGCCACAGAGATTGCAGAGCTTCCTGAAATGTCTCCGCCGGACTTAGCGGCACTTTGCGGCAGATGGCGGCTATGTTCTCCAACTCCGCACGCCTGACGAGGTCGGTTTCTACAGCCGCCATACGCTCTGCCTCGTCGGCAACTCTTCCCGCGTAGCTTACCAGACCTTCACAAACAACGGCGGCAGCCCTGGGCAGTTCTCCTTCCTTACCTTTGATTGATTCAAGATATCCCCTCACTCCCAGCTTCAGCATCTTTTCATAGTCGGGCAGGAAATGGCCGATGCCGCCGGCCTCGTTGATCAGATAGAAAGTAGCCTTAAGCTGCTCGGCTGCATACCTGAAGAACCTGCCCAGATGGGGGAAGAAGGCCCTGAAGGGCATGTTACGGAAAAGCCAGTAGGGGATAACATCGAACATGATCTTCAGCCGGTCTTTCCACGGCATCATCAGAGGAGTCGTCTTGCGTTTATCGATGCGGGGGATGTCCGGCCCCATGAATACCCCGCTCAGCTCCGGCTGCATGAGTGCGGAGATGCGGTAGCTGCCCATGTTGCCCGCGATCAGCTCATCGGGATAGATGCGTACCGATTTATTCTGGAGAATATAGCGCGTCGCCATGGCGCGGCGCACTATTATGGGTTGCGAAGGATCATCATGGCGCCTGTAGAATTCCGTCACCAGGCAGGCACGTTCCGGGCACAGGTGCACCCTGCTGCCCAGCAACTCTCTTTTGATGCGCTGGAACCGTTCCGTCCGTGCGGCTGTATCGATTGCCATGGCTTCTATGTGTCAAGAGCGAAGGGAGGATATTTATCTGTGATCATGATCATGGCATAGCACATGACCCTGAAGCCCCACCTCATCACGCCCAGCACGAAATCGAACATTCCTCTGGGATATTTACCGGTGAAAAGGATGGCAAACCAGACGATGATAATCACAACTATGGCTGCGATCCATAGAAAGCAGAGCACAACAATGTGGGGGATGGCCAGGAACCATTTAACCAGCGGCAGCCAGCGGTTGAGGGCCGCAGCATCCGGGTACGGCATATCCAGTTGAACATTCTGATCCTCATCTGTGGACGGATAAACGTCGGTCATCAGGTAAAAATAGGATGCCACCCTGTAGCTGAACTTGGATAGATTGAGGTTCCAGTCATACCACCATCTGGGATACTTTTTACGGAACAGCAGCATCAGCACCAGTGGAAGCATGACCAGGCCGGCGCCGGCTACAAACGTTCCGGTTTCCTTGGACCCCATCTGGTAGCTGCCGCCCATCAGGAGCATAAGTACGATAAAAATGGGAATTACTGTGAATATACGGAAGAACGAAGTCAGCCGGTTCAGCTTGCGATCCGGGTAATCGATTTTCAGGCTTACCGGGTAGTCAACTGACATTTTACTACCTCCTTGTTTTATTCGGATTACGCATCAGGATACTTTCATGCCGCCCTTTCCCAGATTATATATCTCCTCTATTTTAACCTTGACCGCGGCCTTGGGCGGGAAGGGTATCTTCATCAGCTCGGCCAGTTTTTTGGCCTCGTCGTAGAGCGGCCCCGATGTGATATTCTCCTCAACTTTGCCCTCAAACCTGTAGCCCTTCATCTTGCTCCAGTCCGCCACCACGATGGCCACACGGGGATTCTTCTGAATATTCTGCCAGGTCCTTCCGCCTATCAGCTCGAAAAAGGTGATGTGCTCATCGTCCATCAGCTGGCTGCTGCCCTTCATCGCGATGCTCGGCTGTCCGTCAGCGCCGGCCGTTCCCACATACACCTGTCTGCTCGCCAGCAGGGCCTTCATGTCATCGGTCAATTTAGCCATTACCCAACCTCCTGTAGTTTATATCATGGCCATTATAGTTTAATTATGTTGCGCTGTTCAAAACATCATAAACACACAATCATGATAAACTATTATGGACTCTGGTATGGAGTGATCCTCTCCCCGTAAAACCAGGCCAGTTGCTCGTAGAGTTTTCCTGTGATTGATTTACTAAGTAAACAGTGGTTGCGTTACTGGGGGCAGGTCAATTGAACCTTGATCTTTTGATAACGCTGTCGGTGCTGCTGGCTGCCGCCCTGGTCGGCGGCATGCTGGCCCACCGCCTGAGGCAGCCCCTCATCCTGGGCTACCTGATCATCGGTATCATCGTGGGTCCGCATGCGCTCAGGCTGATAACCGACACCCACCTGATCCAGTCCGTGGCATCCATCGGCGTTGCGCTGCTCATGTTTACCGTTGGGCTGGAGATCTCTTTCAACCAGTTGCGCGATGTTGGAAAGGTGGGCATCTGGGGAGGCATGGCACAGATCGCAGGAACTCTCATACTGGGCACGTTGGCGGGGCTTGCCATCTTCGGCTGGCCGCTGGGGCAATCGATCCTTTTCGGTCTGATAATCTCACTCAGCAGCACGGCCGTATGTATGAAAATACTGATGGACCGGGGAGAGCTCAGCACGGTGCCGGGCCGCATCATGATCTCCTTCCTCATACTTCAGGATATCAGTGTCGTTGTCATGACCATCATGTTGCCGCTGATGGGCGATTCCGGTGGGGATATCTGGTTATTGCTGGGTATGGCTATCGGCAAAGCTGTTCTGTTCATAGGCGCCGCCATTTTACTGGGCAGGTGGCTGTTGCCCTGGATCTTTGGTGACGTGGGTGGTGTAAGGTCCAGGGAGCTGTTTTTGCTCACAATTATCGTATTATGCCTGGGTGCGATCATAGGCACCGAGTTTCTGGGCTTGTCCATGGTATTCGGCGCCTTCCTTATCGGCATGGTGCTGCGCTCGACCAAGTTCGTGCATCAGGCCCTGGCCGAGATAACGCCGCTGCGCGATATTTTTGCCACGCTTTTTTTCGTCTCGATCGGTATGCTGCTGGACCCGGCATTCATACTGAGCAACTGGGCCGATGTGATTTTACTGATAGTCGTGATCATAGCAATCAAAGTTGCCGTTGTATTCACCGTAGTCAGATCATTTAAATATAGCAACAGGATAGCCGTTCTGACCGCCGCCGGCTTATTCCAGCTGGGCGAGTTCAGTTTCGTGCTTGCTCAGGGAGGCATCAACGAGGGGATTGTATCCGAGCAGTGCTACCTGCTGATACTTTCCAGCACGGTTATAACCATTCTGCTGACCCCGTTAATAATCGCACTGGTATCGCGCATTTATTCGCGATTCGCAGTTGCAGCCGCCGAGCAGGCCGACTTCGCGCAGTACGTATGCAGGGAGAATCAGGCAGATACAGATGGTCCCGGCAGGGTGATTGTAGCAGGCTACGGGCGTGTGGGCGCCAATCTCGTCCGCGGCCTGGATGATGCGGGCATTCCATATCTGATCATTGATATCGATCCAAGCTGCATAGATGAGGCCAAACGCTGCGGAAGCCCGCGGCTTTACGGCGATGCCACCAATGCGCATGTGCTGTCTCAGGCCGACCTGTGCAATGCCTCTATAATGGTCATCACATTCCCGGGCCCGCTGGCTGTTGAAACCACGGTCAGGAATGCACTGCGCATCAATCCAAAGCTCAAAATACTGGCCAGATATCACAATCAGCGCGAAGCCGAAGTGCTGAAATCACTGGGAGTAACCGAACTGATCAGCCCTGAATATGAAGCCGGCTTCAAATTTTTAAAGCAGATACTCAAGATGTCCGGTATGGACAAAGACGAACGACAGGCAATTGTCGACGAGATACGCAGGTGATGCTTCCTGACAACGATGCACGTTTATTGCACCCTGTCTATGACACGGGCCGGATGTGGGAACCGCCTGTCGGATCAGATCATCTACAAATACAGCCGTTAGTGTTAGACTGAATACTGCATGCGCATCGCCGTAGTTGCCCCGCCATATCCATTGGAGGAGCATCCTGCTCCGCCGCTGGGGGTAACGTACGTCGCTGCGGCCTTTGAGGCCGTCGGCGCCGAGGTGAAAATATTCGACTATATCGTCTCCAACTACTCGAAAGAGAACCTGCATAAACAACTGGAATCTTTCCGTCCCGATGCCGTAGGCGCCACCTCGGTAACGATGAATTTTTACAACGCCCGGCAGATTATTCATGACGTCAAAGATTATGATCCGGAAATAATCACCATCATGGGCGGGCCCCATGTATCCTTTACCGCGGACGAGACCTTAAGGCGGTACCCTGAAATAGATCTGATTGTGATTGGCGAAGGGGAAGACACGATAACCGAACTCACACCGGTATTGAAGCAAAAAGGCAGGTGGCGCGATATACGAGGCATCGCGTACCGGAACGGAGACGATATCATCGTCACGGACAGGAGGGATTTTATCGGCGATATCGACAGGATCCCCCTGCCGGCGCGCCATTTACTGCCCATCTCACGTTACCGCGCATTGGGATTTCCCGTCAGCATAATCACCGGTCGGGGCTGCCCCTATTCGTGCATTTTCTGTCTGGGCCGCAAAATGGTGGGCTCAAAAATCCGCAAAAGGAACCCGGCACTGGTACTGGACGAAATAGAGGAAATACTGGGTTATGGTTTTGATCGTATCAATATAGCCGACGACCTTTTCACCGCCGACAGGGAGCGTGTCAAAGAGATATGCGCCGGCATCAGGCGGCGCTCCTTAAATTTTAAATGGAGCGCTTTCGCCCGCGTGGATACCGTCAGCCAGGAGGTGCTCGACCTGATGGCCAGGGTGGGCTGCGACTGCGTCAGCTTCGGCGTGGAGAGCGGCAATGCGGAGATGCTCAAGCGCATCAAGAAAGGCATAAAGCTGGAGCATGCCGTTGCAGCGGTGGAGATGTGCCGGCGCGCGGGCATATTTGCACACGAGTCTTTCATTATCGGTTTGCCGGGAGAAACGATGGAAACGCTGGAGGAGACGGAGAGGTACGCCAAAGGCACCGGGGCCGTTTACAGCTACCATTACCTGGCCCCTTTTCCCGGCACAACTGTGTGGGAAAAAATCAAGGACTACGATCTGGAGATACTGACGGACGACTGGTCTCTCTACGATGCCAACGACGCTATAGTAAGGACTTCATCTTTGCAGCCGGAGGATATGCGTGAATTCGGCGCACGCCTGGATAAGAAGAACGAGGCCGACTGGAACAGGATGCTGGAAAGATACCGGAATAACGAGGGCACAACCGATGATATGGTGCACGTTGAGGGCCAGCAACGCACTAATCTGACCTTTCAGATTTTAAAGGGCGACTTGATCGAAAAGTATGGTCTGATTGAGACCGCGTCATTTAACGGCACCAAAGAGGATGCCCTGCAGGAGCTTTGCCGCAGAATAACAAATTGCTCGCAGGCTGATTCACGCGTGGTTACCAACACCATCACCGATTTTGCCAATCGAGGTTACCTCAGCGCCGAGATCTCCGCAAGTGGTTGCCTATGGTCATGGTCACTATGTAATGGATCCCACCATTAATATCTATACAATACCGACAAACCTGTGGTAAAATGTCGTCCTAA
>DAOUFT010000195.1:0-6740 GCA_034429855.1 Dehalococcoidia bacterium | reverse complement strand
CCCGCCCAACCCGGGGAAATCCTGTTTGTCTCAAACCCGCTTCCTTTGTCCTCGATTCGCACGGCCAGTATCCAGCGGTCGGACCAGACCCTGCCCCCTGCTTCTCCGGTCCCTGCGTGCGCCGCCACGTTTTCCAGCGCCTCTTTAACGATACGATAGGCCGCGAGGCCGGTCTCGGGCGGTATTTTTTTATGCAATCCCTGATGCTCGAACTGGACAGCGACGTGTGTGCGAGAAGTGAAGCTTTCGAACAGATAGAGCAGCGCAGGCAGCAAGCCCAGGTCATCCAGCATTTTGGGGCGCAGCTCAAGGGAGAGATCGCGCGCCAGCGACATCATCTCGTTGATCAGCGACTGCGCCTCGCCCAGTGTGTAACGCGCCTTGTCCGGGGGCGACGTGAGAGCATCTCCCAGCAGCAATTTGAGCACGGCCAGGGACTGTCCCAGGCGATCGTGTAATTCGCGGGCGATGACACGCCGCTCGCCCTCCTGTATATCTACAAGCACCCTGGCCATGGAAAGAAGATCATCCATAAGGCCAACATAATATGGCCCGGTCAGCAGTTTGTCAATTCCCGCCCAGTCTCCGGCGTACCTTCAGGTGGACCGTCTACCCGGGCGGATTTAAAAATCCGCCTCTACAGTTTAGCAACTCCGCCATAGCTTGATTTCCTAATCCGGCACATGTAAGATTAACGCTGTTTTGGCCTCAAACAGGCGATTTTTAAGGCAAAAGGATGAAGATAAGTGAAATTATAAGAGGGCAGGGTAAATGCCTCTCTTTTGAGTTCTTTCCGCCCAAAACGCCGACGGGCGAGGAGAGGCTTTTAAAACGGATTGAAAACCTCAGGGCATTCAATCCTTCCTTTATCTCGGTCACACAGCATGCAGGTCCCGATACGCTGGGCAAGACCAAGCACATCGTGCGCAAACTGCACGACGAAAGCGGGCTGACGGTGATGCCGCATATCACCTGCGCAGATCCGCGCCGGAGCGAGCTCGAGCCCGTGATCGATTACTACCGGGAGCTGGGCACCGAGAACGTACTGGCACTGAGAGGCGATCCCGAGGAGTACGGTGCCGAGCTATTCGACGGTGAGGAGCACTTCCGCTACGCCTCGGACCTGGTGCGCTTCCTTGCCAATTACAAGAGCTTCTGCATCGGCGTGGCGGTGTATCCCGAGGGACATCTGGAATCGCCCAACCTGGGGCTGGACACCGCCTATACCAGGCAGAAGATCGACCAGGGCGCGGAGTTCGGCATCACGCAGATGTTCTTCGAGAACTTCCACTTCTATCAGATGATGGATCGCTTCGAGCAGAGCGGAATTAAAATACCGATCATCGCAGGAATCATGCCCATCACCGATTTCCAGAAAGTCGAGCGCTTCAGCGAGCTATCCGGCGTGGAGATACCGGTGCCCATCTACACCAAGTTCGAGGAGATGGAGGACCCGGATGACGTTATCAAGGCGGGCGTCGATCTGGCAACTCAACAGTGTCTGGATCTGCTGGAAAATGGCGTGCGCTATTTCCATTTTTACACGCTGAACAGAGATGAGCCGGCAGCGATGATACTTAACAACCTGTCTTCCGAGCTGGTTTGACCCGACCGACCTATTAATATAAACATATACGAAAGGGAGGCAACATGCAGGTATTAGAGGGCGTCAAGATCATCGAGCTTGTACATATGCCGCCGGGCGAACTGTGCAGCATGATACTGGGGGATTTCGGGGCCGATATTATCAAGGTTGAGGCCGTGCCTGCGGCGCAAGGACGCAAACTGATCGAGCCGGGTGAGGCCGAAGCTTTTAAATCACTGATGGCCTTTAACGCCGTCAACCGCAACAAGAGGAGTATACAGTTGAACCTCAAATCGGAGGAGGGTAAACAGGTCTTCTATAAATTATCCAGGGAGGCCGACGTGGTCATCGAGGGTTTCAGGCCCGGCGTGGCCAAACGCATGGGTGTGGATTACGAAACGATCAACAAGCTCAATCCGCGCATAATATACTGTTCACTCAGCGGCTACGGTCAGGACGGGCCCTACAGCCAGAATCCGGGACACGACATCAACTATATCTCCATAGCCGGGGCGTTGAACCTGATAGGGTGGCCCGGCAGCCCGCCGGCCATCCCGCTCAATTTCCTGGCCGACTTCGCCGGGGCCTCGCTTCACGGCGTGATGGGCATATTGCTGGCGCTGATGGCGCGCCAGTCATCGGGCAGGGGGCAATTCGTAGATATCTCCTATACTGACAGCGTGATAACGCTGATGACCTTTTTCCTGCAGCAGCATTTTGCGGCCGGCATGAAATTCCCTCGTGGAGAATGGGGCCTGGCAGGTGGATATCCATATTACCAGACCTACGAGACATCCGACGGCAAGCGGATCAGCCTGGGCTGCGTCGAACCATGGTTCTGGGAAAACCTGTGCCGCGCCATCGGCCGGGATGACCTGAAGAAATTCAGCTTCACGCCCGACCATTTCATGCAGGGCCAGCCCGACGAATCATGGCGCCAGGCCACGGAGGAGGTTAAAAAGGTTTTCCTGACCAAAACGCGCGACGAGTGGTTTGATCTGCTGTGTAAATTCGATGTGCCGGCCGGCAAGGTCTACGAGATCGACGAAGTAGCCAACGATCCTCAATTACGGCACCGACAAATGGTGCTGGAATTCGATCACCCCAAATTGGGCAAGATCCGGCAGCCCGGCATCGCCATCAAGCTCTCGCACACTCCTGGCAGCGTAAGGAGTATGGCACCCTACTCCGGCGAAAACACGGACGAGGTGATGCGATCGCTGGGCTACAGTAAACAGGATATAGAAAGCTTGCGCAAAGCTAACGCGATAGGCTAAAATTTGACATACAGGAGGTGGGAATATGGCAGCCAAAGCATTCGTACTGGTTACTACGTCGGTGGGGCAGACCAAGGCAGTCCTCACTCATCTCAAAAAGCTCGACGGCATTAAAAGCGTGGATGCCGTAATGGGACCTTACGACATCATAGCTGTCGTAGAGGGGGAATCGGTAGATAACGTCGGCAAGCTGATTACGGAGCAGTTCCACAAGATCAGCGGGATTGAGCGCACGACCACCTGCCAGACGATCAGGATCGCCTGATAAGTTTCGCCATGGACTGCGTGTTCTGCAAGATCGCCGCCGGCGCTATACCGGCTGACATCGTATATAGCGACGAGGAATTGATCGCCTTCCGCGATATCCATCCCATGGCGCCTGTACATGATGTCCTCATACCCAGAAAACACATCATGTCGGTTAATAGCCTTTCCGATACCGACCGGTCACTGGCGGGCCGAATGATGCTGGCTGCAGCGAAGGTCGCCGAAAAGGAGGGCATCGCTCAATCAGGCTACCGGTTGACTATTAACAACGGCCCGGACGGCACGCAGGTTGTCCCGCATCTCCACCTCCACATACTGGGCGGGCGCCTGCTGTCGGAGAAACTGGGCTAAGCATGATCTGAAAGCGCGGCGATCTTATCGATAACCTGCTCTATGGCTTCATCGGGCGTGGATGCGCCCGCGGTTATACCCACTGTCACCTTGCCTTTCAACCACGCGGCATCTATCTCCCCTGCATTCTCGATATGGTGCGTCTCCACAATATGCTGGCAGACCTCAGCAAGGCGCCGCGTGTTGGCACTGTTGTGCCCGCCCACGACAATCATAAGGTCACTGTTCCCGGACAACTCCTCGGCCGCCAGCTGCCTTTTCTGCGTTTCCCGGCAAAGAGTATTCTCCACCCTGATCTCCCTCGCCCGGGGCAGCAATCTCTGGTTGAGCCTGTTGACGAAAGCGATAAACTCGGCCCTGCTCTGGGTAGTCTGCGCCATAATGCCTATGTGCGCAGGCAACTCATCCACAGGTACGTTGTCGGCATCCATGGAGGCGATGGACTTATCGCCCGCCCAGCCGAGCAGTCCCCTAACCTCGGGGTGGCTGGCCTCACCAAAGATTATGACGCCGAAGCCGGCGGCGGCCAGCCTCCGTGCCTCCTTCTGCGCGCTGCGCACGATAGGGCAGGTGGTATCGATAACCTCAACCCCTTTGGCCTGCAGCTTCTCCAGCACCGCGGGAGAAACGCCGTGCGACGAGACCGCAATGATGCCGCTCTCCAGATTATCGGCATTTTCCGTCACCTTCACACCCAGCTCCCGGAGCCTGGCAACGACCGTCTTGTTATGGACTATGGGGCCGAGGGTGGCTATAGACTGACCGCTGCGGGCCGAGCTCTCGATTATCTTGAGGGCGCGCCTTACGCCGAAGCAGAAACCGAGCTCGCGGGCCTTCTCGATCTTCATATGAAATAGATTATAACTCCATATCGGTCCGAGGTCACCGCAGGGGTGGCCCTTAAGGTCCACCCGAATTTTATATCCTCTCCGGTTTCGCGGGCGGGTTTAAAAACCCGCCCCTACATTACTGCGCCCGGTCTGCGGGCGGGTTTAAAAACCCGCCCCTACTTGTAGTCGTAAAAGCCTTTTCCTGTCTTGCGTCCCAGATGTCCGGCCGTGACCATCTTGCGCAGCAGCACCGGGGCGATGAACTTGGGATTTTTGGTCTCGGCATAGATTGCATCCATGACGAAGAGCAGGGTGTCCAGCCCGACCATATCCGCCAATGTGAGGGGACCCATGGGATGGTTAAGCCCCAGCTGCACGCCTGTATCTATATCTTCTCTGGTAGCCACGCCGCTCTCGTACATCTCGAAGGCTTCAACCATGTAGGGCAAGAACGAGCGGTTAACAATAAAGCCCGGCCTGTCAGGAGCGATGATAACAGTCTTGCCGAGCGACTTGCCCCAGTCCACTGCGGTCTGCAGCGTCTCCTTGCTGGTGGTAATGGTCTTTACCAGCTCCAACAGCTTCATCAGCGGCACAGGGTTGAAAAAGTGGCAGCCCAGCACCTTGTCGGGGCGTTTGGTCACCGCCGCCACATCCATCACCGACAGGCAGGAGGTGTTTGTACTCAGAATGGCATCCGGGCGGCAGATGCGATCCAGGTCTATGAATATCTTCTTCTTGAGATCGAGGTTTTCGATAGCCGCCTCCACAACCAGGTCACAATCCTTGAAATCGTTCATATCGGTGGTGCCCTTGATCCTGGCGAGCGTACCATCCATATCGCTCTGGGCCAGCTTACCCTTCTCCACCGCCCTGGCCAGCGATGTTTTCACCGCGCTCATGCCCTTATCCAGCAGATCCTGATTGATCTCCGATACGACCACATCATATCCTGATTTCGAGCCGACCTCGGCTATGCCACGCCCCATCAGGCCGCATCCTACGACTCCGACTTTTTTAATTTCCATGAATTCCCTCCCGTTCAGCTTATTTAGCTTTAAAATTCGCCTTGCGCTTCTCGATGAACGCCTGGCGACCCTCTTTGAAATCCTCGGTGGCGGTGACAGCCCTTTCGATCTGATACTCGATCTCAAGCCCGTTCAGCAGCGTTGTATTCAGGCCCATCATCATAGCCTGCTTGGCGGCACGCGCGGCCAGCGGCGCCGGTTTCAAAAGTGCCTCGGCCATTTTCCTGGCCTCGTTCATCAGCTCCGCAGCAGGCACAACCCGGTTGACCAGGCCGATGCGATAAGCCTCCTGAGCGTCGATGGGTCGTCCCGATGTAAGCATCTCGGCGGCCTTGGCCAGCCCGATTGCCCTGGGCAGACGCTGCGTTCCTCCCCATCCCGGGATAAGCCCCAAGTTTATCTCGGGAAAACCAAAGGTGGCGTTTTCAGCCGCAATCCTTATATCGCAGGCCAGTGCAACCTCGAAACCACCACCCAGGCAGGCTCCATTGATAGCGGCTATGATAGGCTTCCAGATCTGCATATCCTCGCAAATGGCCGGCGCGGGCATCTCTCCGCGATGGGCGCTTTGCTGTATCAGCGGCAGAGTGGTCTTGATATCGGCGCCCACCGAAAAGGCCCTTTCGCCCGAGCCGGTCAATATGGCCACCCATAGCTCTTCATCGGCGTTGAAATCGAAGAAACACCTGTTGATCTCGCTTATCTGCTGCGGATCGAATGAGTTCAGAGCTTCCGGCCGGTTGAGCGTAATGACGGCCAGCCTGCCCTCTTTTTGATAACCTACTGCCATTGAAGTCCTCCTTATCGATAGATTGATAAACGCCAAATTATTCTACCATATAAATAAACAG
Organism: Dehalococcoidia bacterium; assembly: GCA_034429855.1. Lineage (GTDB taxonomy): Bacteria > Chloroflexota > Dehalococcoidia > GIF9 > UBA5629 > CAIMUM01. Next base: position 551 of record DAOUFT010000195.1, on the reverse strand, counting down.
TACTATATGATAGAGTATCGTTTATGATATATGTGGGAATAGACGTTCACAGGTCGTTTTACCAAGTAGCAATAATCCCTCAAGAACTCATGCTTGATAGAACCCGTGCCTGGGAGAAATCACCTCAGTATCGTATCACAAATTCCAGAGACGATTTTAACAAGCTCCTGGGACTTATTCCAGGAAAGGACGTAGCTATCGCTATCGACCACACGGGCGGTCATTACAGTGCACCGATGGTTAACCTTCTGCTGCAGCAGGGATATGAGCTTTATTTTATCCATCCATCCGGCCTGCGAAACTTCAAGAAGGGCAAGGCTGAACCCAACAAGACTGACCACGTGGATGCTGCATACATGGCCAGAGCTCTTTTCTACCACAAAACACACGGTGACGATTATCACTTTTCCCTTATGCAGCCGAGATTAGGGAATGACGCTGCCCTGCTAAAAACACTACTCACACAGCGACAGGTTTATACCAAACTGAAAACACAAACTGCTAACCGGCTGCATCATTTGTTGATAAGCACTTTCCCTGAAGCCGAGAGT
>DAOUFT010000194.1:0-3214 GCA_034429855.1 Dehalococcoidia bacterium | reverse complement strand
TGTTCTACTCTTAAACCACCCTGACCAGTATCTCCGCGATGTTTTCCTGGGTCAGATGGCGGTAGCGTCCCTGTACCTTTAGATAATCCTCTACCGGCCTAAGTTTGGGCAGATCGATATTCAATTTGTACTGCCCGTCCTCTATCTCATAGACAGGGAAGATGCCCGTTTCCACGGCCAGCCGGCCGACCTTGATGGTCTGGTTGGAGGGACAGCGCCAGCCGGTGGGACAGACGGATAAAATATGTATGTACGAAGGCCCCTTTATCTTGATCGCCTTCTGTACCTTTGTCATTATGTCAAATGGATAACTGGAGCAGGAGGTGGCCACATAGGGTATATTGTGGGCAGCGGCTATGGCAGCCATGTTCTTCTTCCATGTATGCTGTCCCATACTCTTCTTGCCCGCCGGCGCGGTGGTGGTGGAGGCGCCGAAGGGCGTTTCGCTGGAGCGCTGTATGCCCGTATTCATATATGCTTCGTTGTCGTAGCAGACATACAGGAAATCGTGCCCCCTCTCCAGCGCGCCCGACAGTGACTGCAAGCCTATATCGGCCGTGCCTCCGTCGCCGCCCATCGCCACGACTTTAACTTCTTTGGTATACCCATGCTTGCGTCTGAGAGCCTTGATGCCGGCCTCGATCCCTGATGCTACTGCCGAGGCGTTCTCGAAAAGCGTATGGATCCAAGGGACCTCCCAAGCTGATTCTGGCAATGGCGAAGAGATTATCTCCATGCAGCCTGTGGCGTTGGAGATAATGGTGTTGCGGCCCAGCGCCTTGCAGACATAGCGCACAGCCAGCACCTCGCCGCAACCGGAACAGGCGCGGTGGCCAGAGGCGATATACTCGCCCCTGGTAACCAGCTTGGGCGCATAAATGCTGAGAGTTTCCACTATTCTCTCACTCCGTACATATATGTTTCGTCGGTACGCCCTGTATTAATACGTTCCAAACCTATTTCAATAATCTTCTCGAAATCGGCCGGCGAGATGTCACGTCCACCCAGACCACCCACGATGCCGGCGATGCGCGGTTTCTTATCCAGCGAATAAAGCGCATCTCGTATCTCCGAGCAGATGGGTCCCGGTCCGCCCAGGGATATGGCCCGGTCCAGCACAATAATGTTGGCGGCCCCGGCCAGTGCCTCTTTCATTTCCTCATGCGGGAAGGGACGCCACAGGCGGATCCTGACCAAACCAACCTTCCTGCCCTCACTCTGCATCTTGTCGATGGCATCCATGGCGTTCTCGCTGTAACCGCCTGCCAGCACCAGCAGTGTCTCGGCCTTGTCCGCCTTGTACTGCTCGACAGGCTTATAGTGCCGGCCGGTCAGCTCGCCGAACTTGTTCCATACCTGAAGTATTATCTTCTTCGATTCGCGTACTGCATTATCCAGATCCTTTCTGGTTTCGGTATACATGTTGGGCGCGGCGAAGCACCCCATAGTCACTGGATTATCGGGGTCAAGGGTATAAATGCGCTTGTAGGGAGGTAGGAACCTATTCACGGTCTCGTGGTCAAGCAACTCGACGGACTCGATCACATGGGAGACATGGAAACCGTCTACATTGATCATGACGGGCAGCAGGACGTCCGGATGTTCTGCAATATGAAATGCACACAATACTTGGTCGAAGGCCTGCTGGCCATTTTCGACAAATATCTGAATCCAGCCAGCGTCCCGGGTGATCATGGCATCGGACTGGTCGCCCCAAACGTTAAGCGGGCCAGACAGCGCGCGGTTGGCCACCGCCATGACTATGGGCAGACGCATGGAAGCGGCAACCATCACCACCTCGTGCATGAGGATCAACCCTTGTCCTGCAGTGGCGGTGAAGGTTCTGGCACCCACGGCGCTGGAGCCCAGACAGGCGCTCATGGCCGAGTGCTCAGACTCCACCGGTATATACTCAGCGTCAAGCTCGCCGTTGGCCACCAGCTCAGCCAGCCCCTCCACAATATGTGTCTGCGGCGTGATGGGATAGGCGGCGATCACATCGGTGTTGGCCAGTTTAACGGCCTCTGCAATGGCCAGCGACGATTCAATACCGATACGCTTAGATTCCATGATCATGCGCCCTCAACCATTTTAATAGCTTTGGTCCAGCATTCCTGCGCGCAGATGCCGCATCCCTTGCAGTAGAAGGGGTTGGAGCGGAAATAGCCATCGTTCTGCTGGCTTATGCAAGCCTCAGGGCAGTATAGGGAACAGATGCCGCATTTGATGCAGACGGCGTTGTTCCACTCTGGATGCTCGGATTTCCAATCTCCCGTACAGAAACGCTTGGTATTTCCCACGTCGGTGACTGCGCATCCCACCAGGAGCTCATTCCATTTGGGCAGCTTGTCCGACTGGAATTTCTTTTCCTTCTTGGGTCCGGCGGTCGTTATCCGGTCCAGCACAGTTTCCTTAAAAGCACGACCGCACGCTTCGATGTTGGATTTGGCGCGGGCGCCGAACTTTTCTGTAATGGGTTCGCTCAAAGATTCTATCTTTACTATGCCGGTGGCTTTGATTAGCGCTCCCAGCATGGTGGTATTAACGATGTTGACTCCCAGCAGTTCCCTGGCGATATGAGAAGCATCGACCACTGCCAACTTCCAATCGCCGCTGAATTCCTGCTTTAGATCATTTATGCTGCGTGTACTGTTTACGATCAGAGTCCCACCCGGTTTTAATCCATCTGCAACGTTTATCAGAGTAACCAACCCGGGGTCAAGCACGATCACAATGTCCGGTTTGACTACTCCGGAACGGATGCGTATGGGAGTATCCAGGCTGACGCGGTTGAAGGCCAGCACGGGCGCACCTCGTCTCTCCGGCCCAAAGCTGGGAAAAGCCTGTGCAAACTTACCCTCTTGCATAGCGGCCAGTGCCGTTATCTCGGCGGACGTAACGGCCCCCTGGCCTCCCCGGCCGTGCCAGCGAATTTCGATAGTTGTACCCTGTTTCATTTCTGCGCTTTAATACACTGGGGTTCAATGCGCCCCTGGAGGGACTTGAACCCTCGCACCCGGCTCCGGAGGCCGGTGCTCTATCCCCTGAGCTACAGGGGCACAATAGTTGATTAACCAGACATTTTCAATACCCGGGTCGAGACAGGTGGTTTAGTATATCAAGTTTATTTTTTATTTGGCAAATCATTGTAAGCGGCCATAACATATTGGACTTTTTAGAGGGGATTAAGAAATTGTCTATATAGTACCTGAGA
>DAOUFT010000193.1:0-16858 GCA_034429855.1 Dehalococcoidia bacterium | reverse complement strand
GGCGCCGGCCTTCTTTTTCCCTTCAGATCGATCCTACCGCACCTGCTCGTAGAAATGTTTTATGGAGGCCTCCATCTCTTTCTGAGTGCCGAATCCTCCGCTCTTGATGTCCCTGATAACCGAACCGGTATCAAGAAAGATCGCCGTGGGGATGGTTCTGAACTGGCAATTGCTGACCAGATCGGCGGTAGCATCCATGTAGACGGGCATGACCAGCCCGTATCTCTTAATCCATTCTTCGACATCTTTTTGTTTTTCGTTGCTGGCCACCATAAACATCAGCATATCGCTGTCCTTGGGCCAGTTACGATAGACTTCATTCAGGAAAAGCGCCTGTTTCATGCAGGTCGGGCAGGAGGTTTTGGTAAAGATGATAAAAACCTTTTTACCTGCGATATCCTTGTTGGAAAACTCGCTTCCCTGAAGGGTTTTAAACGAGAAATCAAATATCCTGTAGTTCAGTTTGCAGCCGATCGGGGAAGCCGGCGGTGTTGTGAAAGGGCTGAGCGTTTGCTGCGCTGACTCATCGAAATCGGTTACGGATCTGACGGTGACGCTATAACGAGTCTGAGGTTTAAGCCAGTTCAATCTGAATTTATGCTCATATACCAGGCTGTCGTCGCTCAGACTGTCGGACCCTGTTTCTTTATCCGCATGGTAGCTGACAGCGCCCGTGGCCGGCTTGCTGGTGATCCACCTGATCGACGCGGCCGAGCTTGTTACGTCGTATACCTCGACATTCGATATGGTGAAGTCACCCGCCTGCGCCCCGGCGGCAGTAGTCTGGAGCGTGTATCCTTTAGAAGCCGCGGCGTTGCCGCAGCAGTCGACGGAGAGAGCCCTGAAGTAATAGGTGGTTTTAGGCACCAGTCCCTGCAACATAACGGCATGCGTATTCAGCATGGTCGCGTCCACCGCCGTTTTATTGCCGTAGGAATCCTTTAAACCGAACTCGACCTGCGCTGTTGCAGGCCGGTTGGTCCTCCACGATATCACCGCATGGTCGCTGAAAACCGCCGGAGAATCGATGGTAACGACGGTCAGCGGATCCGACTCGGCCTGTCTGGCCTTTTCCAGCACTTCCTGTATTTCGTTGGATGCCAGTACGAACCCATCGCGGCCGGGCTGGTCGGCATTCCAGGCAACCATGCCGATCATTTCACCCGCCTTATTCAGCACGGCGCTTCCCGCAAGCGAGGGGTCAAGGGCAGCATTGGTCTGCAAATAGCTTATCTCATCGTCCTTGGGCAATGAAGTAACGCTGCCTTTTGACTCTGCCGCGCTGTCCGTGCCGGCTTTGAGTCCCCAGACAGTCGCCTCGTCCCACTGGTGCACGAGGTCCGAATCACCCATCAGGGCCGGTTTTAGCTCAGGCGCTTCGATCTTGATCAGCGCCAGATCCCTATCGTTATCCCGGCAGACTACACGACCCTGGTAGCCCTGCCCGGGCCTGATGCGTACAAGCGGAGCCGTAGCATTGCCCAGCGCATTGTTGCCGGTGGCTATATAGCCTGTCTGATCGATAATTATGCCGCTGGTGACCGCGCTATCGGTCTGAATTGTCACCAGCGAATCAACGATAGCAGGGCTTCCACACCCGCTGAGCACAATTGATGCTAAAATTACGGGTATTAATAAAAATCGGGCCGATGAAGTACGCATATCATTTATCGTTATCGCAGGATGCATCGGCTATTTTATAGGAACACCGCCGGTATCCAGCTTGGGCCTGACTACGTTGTCCATCAGCACTCCAATGGGCGCGTTCATGATTTTTTTCATCTCGGTTACGATGCCCCTGCCCTTATTCAGGCCTTTGGCAAAGGCAACTGCCTCTTTTACGGTCTCATCGGCGGAAGAGCAGGCTTTGCGCACAACGTTGAGCTTTTCCAGCTCTGTGGCGGTATAACGCTTACCTGTGAGCTGGGCTTCGCGCACATTGGTCGAGGGCAGTGTCTTTTTAATCAGCGCATCCATGTAGGGAAGGAAGGGAATATTGAGGTCGACTTCCGGGAAACACAGGAAGCCGCGGTCGGCGCGCATATAGAGGAAATCGAAGGAGCAGGCCAGTATAGCGCCGCCGGCGAAGGCATGGCCGGTCAGCGCAGCCACCGTGATCATGGGATAGAAGGTAATCTTTCTGTAGACACTGTCCTGAATTTCAAAGAATTTCTCCACGTCGGGATCCTTGCGCCCGATGGCCGGCACCAGCCAGTCCAGATCCATGCCGTTGCACCAGATCTTTTCGTCGGCGGATTTCACAACAAGCGCTGTGACGGAGGTCTTCTTTTCGATATCATCCAGCGCCTTGAGCAATTCGCTGCAGAAGGCTATATTGAACCTGTTCTCGCCGCTCTTCATGGTCAGCAGGGCGACGCTCTCGTCAACGCTCCATTCGACTAAAGGCATGGGGGACACCTCCGTAATTTAATAATTCGACGGCCGCCCGGTGGGAGGGCGCCCTTTGAGGCGGCGATAAATATTATATAACGATGCCATAAACCAGTACAGTATATTGATTAATCCGCCGGATTTGTGCACAATGAGCGGGCCTTATTTGAGCAGACAGACTTTAAAAAGGGGGGATTTATGATGGATAACGTCCTTGTTATCGGCGCAGGATTTATGGGAGGAGGCATCGCCCAAGTGGCGGCGCAGGCGGGCTACAATGTCTTTCTGCAGGACATCAGCCCTGAAGCGATCGCGCGAAGCCTGGCGCAGATCAAATGGTCGACCGAGAAGCTTGCCGCCAAGGGTCGGATTAAGGAAAGCGCACAGGCCGTGCAGGACAGGATCAAAGGCGTGAGCGATCTCTCCGCTGCCCCCAGCTGCCAGTGGGTCATCGAAGCTGTTTTTGAAGAGGAGCAACTGAAGAAGGATATGTTCAGGGAACTGGACGCCGCCTGCCCGATCGATACCATCCTGGCATCCAACACGTCCAGCATCCCTATCACACGTCTGGCCTCGCTGACCAAACATCCGGAGCGGGTGATCGGCCTGCACTTCTTCGGTCCGGTGCCGATGATGCGGTTGGTGGAAGTAATCAAGGGCAACAAGACCTCGGACGAGGTGTTCAGAAAGAGCGTGGATTTCATAGCTTCCCTGGGCCAGTATCCGGTCAAGGTAATGAAGGATATACCCGGATTCATAATGAACCGCGTGGGAGGGGTGGCCTTCCGCGAGGCGCTGTCGCTGGTGGAGAACGGCGTGGCAACGGTGGAAGACGTGGACAGGGGCATGCGCTATGGTTACGGCTGGAATATCGGCCCGTTCGAGATCGCCGATAACGCAGGCATAGACACCTATGTCAGGGTGGGAAAATCATTCGCCGCGCTGGGTGCCGGGGACATTGCGTCGGTATCGACTCTGATGGAGAAGATGCTCAAGGCAGGAAGGCTGGGCCGCAAGGTGGGCAAGGGCTTCTATGACTACGCACCCGATGGCACGATGACCCCCTTCGATGTAACCACGCTATAATTACCATCACGTCAATGCGAGCGAAGCGCGGCATCAATATGTAGGGGCGGGTTTAAAAACCCGCCCGAAGGCGGGCACACCTGAAGGTACGCCCCTGCAATTCTATTGCAATTGAACTTCACCCTATTCTACCCCACATCGCGCGGGCGCACCTGAAGGTACGCCCCTACAATTCTAATGTGAGGCCTTCGTACCCTACCTCGATCTCCATCTCGAGCTGTTTGCCGGCCGCGGCCAGCTCCGCACGCAGCTCATCTTCGTATGCGATGGGAATATGGCTGACGATCACTCGGGGCAGGTAGTCCCTGGCCTTGCGGAATTCCGCCAGCTCCCCAGCCAGCAGCCCGGGCGTCATATGACGCAGCCTCTCCATCTCCTTCTGTGCGCGATTTAAATGCGTCACCTCGATTATCAACAGGTCCGGAGCAATCCGCTCCCAGCACCCCTCAAGACCCGGCCCGGTATCGCCTGTGTAAAAAAAGCTCTTTCCGCTGTCGGCCATGATAAAATAGCCGACCGACGGGACGGAATGGCCGACCGGCAACGGCAGAACTTGCAGGTTCCGTAGCGACAAGGGTTGAAACACATCGATGGGATTCAACTTCATGCGCGGATTATCGGCGGAAGGCCAGTTTGTATAGTCCCGATATAGCCTGCCGTCAAGTAGATAAAGATACACTACTTCGAGCGTATCGCGCAGGCCGTAAACATCAATTAATGCATCGGGCAGGCTGTTAGCCCCCAGCATGATCAGGTCCTTGCAGTGGTCGAAGTGATGATGTGTGAGCAGGACGGACCTGATCTGCTGCTGTCTTTCCAGCGGCAGAGATCTGGTCAGTCCTCCCGCATCCAGCGCGACCGCGCCATCCACCAGCAGGCAGGGCAACCTGGCCCGGTCTGTCTCAGTATTATGAGCGCCCAGCATCTCGATTATCATACCACCATCCTCTATATAAACCGCGCCTTTTTATTGATTGGTCCAGGGTTTCAGCCGGGGAATCCAGCGGGGCACGTTTTTCTTGTATACCAGGTATTCCTGCCCGAACCTCCTCTCAAGCCCCGGCTCCTCCGAATATATGAAGTAAATATGGTTGACGATGAAGAACAGCAGGAACCAGATGAAGATGCCGATCGAGCCGAATACCACCGATTCACCCAGCAGCGTCATCAGCACGCCGCTGATCATGGGGTTGCGCACGTAGCGGTAAGGTCCGATCACCACCAGCTTCCTGGTAGGCGACCAGGGCGCCAGCGTGCCCCGGCCGATGTTGATGAATAGCCAGATTGTGATAGAGAGATAATACAAGCCGGTGCCCATGAGTAGCGCCCCTAACAGAACGATAAGCATATCCCAGGGCAGACCCAGTCCCCAGCCAATTCTGAATCCGGTCGCCCACAGGATTGCGCCCGGTATTATGATCAGCACCACCAGGGGCAGTATAAACGACTTCACCTGATTGACCGCAGATTCCTTCACATAAACCTCGCGTATCCGAGTTTATCCAATGATAACATTAAACCGAACCATCCCGCATGATACAATAAATCCGTGAAAACAGGCGTTATTCACTGCGGCGACTGCCTGGCGAAACTGAAGGATATAGATTCGGAGAGCATCGACCTGATCTATATCGATCCGCCCTTCAATTCCAGCCGCAGCTACGTGAACCCATCCGGGCCAACCAGCTACAGGCGTTTCGACGACAGGTTCGACGGGATAAACGCCTATCTCGATTACATGAAGCCGCGCGTAAAGGAATTGCACCGCGTTCTGAAGCCGACGGGCAGCTTCTACTATCACTGTGACTGGCATGCTTCGCATTATGTCAAAGTGATGCTGGACGGTCCGGACCTGTTCGGATACGGAAATTTCCAGAACGAGATCGTGTGGTGTTACCGTTCGGGAGGCGCCAGTCCGCGCAGGCGATTTTCGCGCAAGCACGACATCATCCTCTTCTATACGGGTAGTGGGGATTACGTTTTCAACGGGCTGAAGGAGAAATCCTATAACCGCGGATTAAAGCCCTACAGATTTCAGGGTGTGGCCGAGTACAGGGACAGCACCGGCTGGTACACGCTTGTCGGTATGAAAGACTACTGGGAGATAAATATGGTAGGCAGGACCAGCCGTGAGCGCCTTAACTACCCCACGCAGAAGCCGCTGGCGCTGCTGGAAAGAATAGTCTCAGCCAGCAGCAAGGAGGGGGATATCGTGCTGGACGCCTTCTGCGGCAGCGGCACGGCACTGGCCGCCGCTGAAAGGCTGGGCCGCCGCTGGATCGGCATCGACATCTCCCCGGCTGCCTGCAAGCTCGCGCGGCAGCGTCTGAGGGCACTGTGTCTATAGCTTTCGCACTTCTACGATCACGGCATCGGGGCGGTCGGTCATAATTACATCGATACCGCAGCGAACAGCCCGACGCATGCTTTCCTCGTCACCACCATCCCATACAAATACCAGGTTACCCCTGGCATGCGCATCCTCAACCAGTTCAACCGTTACCATACCGGCCGTCACCTGGGTAAAACCGGCGGTGCCGGTTGATACGACTGCGCCCGATTTGTCTCCGGGCTGGCTGATAACGGCGCGCGGCAGCTCCGGCGCCAGCACAGCCAGTCTCTCGATCAGCGCAGCATCGAAGGAAACAAGCACAGTCCAGGCCTTATCGACATAGCTGCGAAGGATGGCCAGGAATTTCTCCAGAGAACGCACCTGCTTAAGCTCGACCAGCAGCACCAGTCCCCGGCCCAGTACATTGAGCGCCTTCTGAAGCGTGGGCACACGGAATCTGCCTCCCACCCTGCAGGCTGCCAGGTCGGCCAGCGCAAGTCCGGCTATGCTGCGCCCGTTTACATCGGCGTCATGGTGTATGACGAACTCGGCGTCCGCCGTCTCCTGCACGTCGAACTCAACCCCATCCACACCCAGTGCAATGGCCGCACGGAAAGCCTCCAGCGTATTCTCGGGGAAGTCACGGTGGAAGCCGCGATGGGCGATGACTACAGTTCTGTTCATGCTGTCAGTCGAGCATGGCAATAGCATCCATCTCGACCAGTGCATTTTTACTCAGCAGGTCCTGGACCACTATGCCAGTAGAGGCCGGGAAGCTGGAGCCGAAGTATTCGCGCCGAACTGCGGCCGTTCCCTTATAGCCTTCTTTGGTCTTGATATAGTCGCATGTCCAGACTATATCATCGAAGCCGGCGCCGGCTGCATCCAGTATCACTTTCATCTTCTCATAGATGGTCCTGTACTGCTGCACGATATCGCCCCTGATAACCAGCTTGCCGGTCTCCAGGTCGATCTCGGTGGCGTCCGTGCCCGATATATACAGCATATTGCCCCTGCGCACGGCAGGCGCGAAGGTGAGGTGCTCGTAGATCTCCCAGCCTTTGGGTATGATGGTCTGCCTCTTACTCATGTCTTCCTCCGACTACCGTCGACAGCGGCCTCTAAAGGGCCGGTCCGGGCCTATTGGTCAGCCGTTGTATCAGGTCCGGCGTCTCCTTCTGGCCGATCCCGTAGCTTATCAGCTGCGCCAGCCGGTCGAGCATAGGATTCGCACCATCCAGATCGTCCTTCTCCAGCAGCGACAGCGCCTTCTCCAGCAGCTGCGTCTCCTCGCTCAATTGGCAGGCGAACCCGCCCAGGTTGCCGCAGCAGGGCGCAATAACATCCGAACGCCATAGATGCGCCTGCTTAATATCCAGTATTTTACGCAGGATCTCGATACCCTCTCGCCTGGTGGCAGGATCGTTTAGCATGGCTCTGGCCCCGTTGAACGTATCGATATTTATCATCAGCATAGTCTCACCACCTGATGCTATTTTAGCGCCGATTCATTAATGTTTGAAATGCCTGACTCCCGTAAAAACCATGGCCATACCGTGTTTATCGGCCGCGTCGATGGACTGCTGGTCTCTGATAGATCCGCCCACCTGTATGATGGCCGTGACGCCTCCCGCCGCAGCCAGTTCCACCGTGTCGGGAAAGGGTATGAATGCGTCAGAGCCCAGCACCGCCCCCTTCGCTTTATCGCCAGCGCGCTCCAGTGCTATCCGGGCGCTGACCGACCGGTTGGGTTGCCCCGCCCCCATGCCCAGCAGCGTGCGATCCCTGGCCAGCGTAATGCCGTTGGATTTGATATGCTTGACCGCCTTCCAGGCGAAGAAGAGATCATCCCATTCCCGCTCAGTCGGGGCACGTTTGGTCACGACCTTCGGCCTGAACTCCCCATCTGTGTAGAAATCTTTAAGTTGTGCCAAGAATCCACCCGTAATGGGGCGGAATTCCACCGTTTTTCCGGGCGGCACCGGCGTCTCAACCGTCATGGACAGCAGCCGCAGGCTCTTCTTTCGGCCTAAAAGTGCCAGCGCTTCCTCCGTGTAACCTCCGGTAATAATCGCATCGTAATGCGTCTTGTCAACCTCGGTGGCCAGCGCGATATCCATTACCCTGTTGACCGCCACGATACCGCCGAAAGCAGCTACGGGGTCGCCGGCCAGCGCCCTGAGATAGGCCAGGGTAAGGTCGTCATTGCTGCAAAGGCCGCATGGATTGGTGTGCTTGATAACAGCCACGGCCGGCTCCCTGAAATCGCTTACCACGTTCCAGGCCGCGTCGATATCGAGGAAGTTGTTGAAAGAAAGCTCGGGACCGGAGTGCCGTTTCACCTGCGTAATGCCGCACGGTTTGCGCCCCGCCACCTTCTCCACGTACAGTGCCGCATGCTGATGAGGGTTTTCGCCGTAGCGAAGGTTATACATCTTGCTGAGGGCCAGGGTAAGGGCTGCCGGGAAGGACTCGCCTTCCAGCAGGTACTGCGAAATGGCCGTATCGTAAAGCGCGACATGTTGAAAGGCCTTCTGAGCCAGCCTGCGGCGGAAGGCCATGTCCACCTGGCCGGCCTTCAGTTTTTCCGCCAGCTCATCGTAATCCGCCGGGTCCACCACCACCAGTACAGCGGGGAAATTCTTGGCCGCCGCCCGGATCATGGTGGGGCCTCCGATATCGATGTTCTCCAACGCATCTTCCAGCGAAACATCGGCTCTGGAAACGGTCTCGACAAAGGGGTACAGGTTGACCACCACCAGATCGATCAAACCTATCTTATGGCTATCCAGCTCCCGTATATGTTTTTCAAGGTCGCGCCTGGCGAGTATACCCCCATGAACCATGGGGTGGAGCGTTTTAACCCGCCCGTCCAGTATCTCGGGAAATCCGGTAATATCCGATATGCTGCGGGCTTGGAGGCCGGAATCGATCAGTGATTTCTTTGTGCCGCCCGTGCTGAATATCTCAACCTTGAGGCCATCCAGTTTACGGGCGAAATCGACCAGGCCCGACTTGTTGGAAACGCTGAGGATTGCTCGCATGGCTGCCCCCTTACCGTATTATCACTTTTTCGCTGCCGTTGGCCCTGATAACCCTGCCGATGACGCCGGCGCCGTCCACGGTCTGCACTATTTTATCGGAACCTGCCTTATCGCAGATCACGACCATACCCACGCCCATATTGAAGACGCGGAACATCTCCTCATCCTTGATATTGCCCTTCTTTTGAATGAGCTCAAATATGGCCGGCGCCGTCCACGACGACCTGTCCAGCCTGACAGAACATCCCTGCGGCAGAATGCGGGGGATATTGCCCACCAGACCTCCCCCGGTTATATGCGCGATGCCATGGATTTCGCGCAGGTACGATTTGAGCTGATTGCGGTAGCAGCGGTGAGGCGTCAACAGCTCTTCGCCCAGCGTTTTGCCCAGCTCGGAATATATCATCTTGAGCGCCAGGGCGTCGCGATCGATGCCGAAAACCTTGCGCACCAGCGAGTAGCCGTTGGTATGCAGGCCGCTGGACGGCAAGCCGACAACAATATCGCCTTCAACTATCTTCTCGCCGCTGATGACGTCTTCCTTTTCCACCACACCCACAATGAATCCCACCAGGTCATAGTCGGAAGATTTATACATGCCGGGCAGCTCGGCCGTCTCTCCGCCGATCAAGGCGCAGCCGACTTCCCTGCAGGCCTGCGCAAGTCCGGATACTATGGCCGCCGCCTTGTGCGGATGCAGCTTACCCATCCCCACGTAATCCAGCATGAAGAGGGGGTCGGCGCCGCAGCAGAGTATATCGTTGACACAGTGGTTGACCAGGTCCATGCCGATCGTATCATGTTTATCCATCAGCACTGCTATCTTCAACTTGGTGCCGACGCCGTCGGAGCTGGACACGAGAACGGGGTCCCTGTATTTACTCAACTTGAAGAAAGCGCCGAAATGTCCGATATCGGTGAGCACCTCGGGGCCGAACGTAGGCCGAACCAGTTCTTTGCTCAGTTCCTTGGTCTTATCTGCGGCCGAGATGTCGACGCCGGCCTGGGCGTAAGCGCCTTTAGGTCTCGATTTCACTGAGGCTCCTTGCCACATCCTGGGGAAGAGTCTCCAGCTGCAGTTTATCCATCTCGAGCTGCACCGGCATGGGGTAATCCCCGGTAAAGCAAGCCACGCAGAATATCTCTTTGGGCAGTCCGATGGATTTGATCAAGCCTTCCATGCTGATATAACCCAGTGTATCTGCGCCAATGGCGTCTTTGATCTCCGGGACGGTCTTCTGAGCGGCTATCAACTCCCAGCGTGTGGCCATATCGACACCGAAAAAGCAGGGATAGCGTATGGGAGGCGCGCATATCCTCAGGTGCACCTCCCTGGCGCCCGCCTTCTTGAGCATGTTAATCACGCGCGGGGTGGTGGTGCCGCGGACTATGCTGTCATCCACAACAACCAGCCGTTTGCCTGAAATCTCCTGTGTCAGCGGGTTGAACTTGAGTCTGACGCCCAGCTCGCGCAGGCGCTGGTCCGGCGCAATGAAGGTACGCGCCACATAGCGGTTCTTGAGCAGTCCTTCATGATAGGGGATGCCCGAAGCCCTGGCATAGCCTATTCCGGCCGCAGTGGCTGAATCCGGCACGCCCATCACCATGTCTGCAGTAACCGGATACTCGCGTGAAAGTGTAGCGCCCATCTGCTCGCGGGCGGAATATATCAATTTGCCGTTGAGCAGACTGTCGGGTCGCGCAAAGTAGATGAATTCAAATATGCAGAGGGCCTTTCGCAGGCTTTCGACATGTGTGCTGCGAACGCCGTTTCCGTCGATGGTGACCAATTCGCCGGGCTCTATCTCCCTGACAAACTGGGCGCCGATATTGTCGAAGGCACACGTCTCCGACGCCAGCACCCATCCCCCATCGATAGTTCCCAGCGACAGCGGCCTGACGCCCATGGGGTCGCGCACACCGTAAAGCCTTTCACCGGCAAGGATGACCAGCGAATAGGCCCCCTGCAAGCGGCGCATAGCGTGTTTGATCTTGGCCTCGATCTCCTTTTCTGGTGATGCCAGCATCAGGTAGCCGATCACCTCGGAGTCGGTGGAGGAGTTGAACTTGAAGCCCTGTTCCTCCAGGCTCATGCGCAGTGATGCGCTATTGGTGATATTGCCGTTGTGCGCCAGGGCCACCTGCAGGTCGGTGGTTCCCGTCAGTATGGGCTGGGCATTGCAGGCAACGCTGGAGCCGGTAGTGGAGTAGCGGTTATGGCCGATGGCGATATTGCCCTTGAGGCGCGACAGCTCCTCCTCGTTGAATGCGTGTGACACCAGGCCCATATCCGTATGGATAAAGATCTTGCCGCCCTCAACCGTAGCTATGCCCGCGCTCTCCTGCCCACGATGTTGAAGGGCAAACAGCGCAAAGAAAGAGATACGAGCTACATCTACTCCGGGGGCGTAAATACCGAAAATGCCGCAGCTTTCATGCAAATCGTGCATCGGCGTGCACGTGAATTATACGGTTTTACAGCCACAGGGTCAATCGTCGTTCCGCAAATTTCATCTTGAGCGCGGGAGGCCATAAGAAACAGCACCGACACAAATTGCATTATACTTCGAACATAGATAAACTCTTATGGGAAATTTTTAGTACTGCCATACAGTCGACCTGAGGTGAATGGTTAATTGGAAACCTGGCTTCATTTCAATAATCTTGCCCTTCTGCTTTTCATACCTGCCATAATCTGCGGCGCGCTGGCTGTTTTCAGTCTGGCCAGTCGATCGGTCCCCGGATCACGGCTTTTCGCACTCCTCATGCTGGCTGTATTCATCTGGTCGGCTGCTTATGCGCTGGAACTTTCATGTCTGACCTTACAGGCGATGCTGATTTGTATCGGATTCGAATATATCGGCATCGTCAGCATACCTCCCCTCTGGCTGATGCTGACATTGACTTTAACAGGCCGCAGCCGCATGCTCAACGCAAGAAATATAATACTTCTTTTTATTATTCCACTGGTCACACTGCTGCTGAATGTCACAAACCAGCTCCATTTCCTTTACTACAGCCGGGTCGATATCGATTTCAGCGGCCACATACCGCTTCTGGCAATAGATATCGGCCCCTGGTACATCGTATTCTTGACTTATTATTACATCTGCATGCTGACCGGTACCGTCCTGCTGCTTTTCAAATTGCGCAGCCCTTCCAGACTGTACCGCCTCCAAATCGTGACATTGCTGATCGGAGTCGCAGTGCCGTGGATAGTCAACATATTGTATGTTGTTTTCAACGTTAAACCTTACGGGCACCTGGACCTGACGCCTTTTGCTTTTGCGGTAAGCGGCCTTGTGGCCGCATGGGGGATTTTCCGCTATCGCCTTTTCGATGTGGCCCCCATCGCATATGAACTGGTGATGGAGAGCATGAACGAAGGAATGATCATACTTGACATGCGGAACCGGGTAGTGGATTGCAACGCTGCAGCACGCCGGTTCTTCGGGTGGAAAGAGCTTCCGGCCGGGTTATTTTTCGAGGATGACTGCAAAGAATGGCCCGAAATGCTGTCAATTCTGCAGCCTAATGCCCCCCAGCAGGCTGAGATTTCTTTCGAACGGGAGGGCCACACACATTATTACGAGATGCGGCTATCGGAGCTTAAAACCCGTCGCGGTAAAAAGCTGGGACGAATAGTATTGCTGCAAGACGTATCGATCCAAAAACGCGCGGAAAAAGATTTATTGAGGGCCAACACAAATCTGCAACAGATGCTGTCAGCTTCAGAGAAGCGCTTGAATGAGATCATCCTGCTGGGTGATATGGCGCAATGGATACATTCCAGCCGTGATCTGGATGCTGCATACAGAGGAGCAGTTACGTTCCTGGGTCAGATGTTTGCGGGAAACAGCGGCATCATAGCAGCCGTCGACAGTGCAAAAAAGATGGTAATCGTGAAGGCAAAATTCGGACATCCTCAGGGGCCCGATGAATTCACTCCGGATGATTGTCTGGCGCTGCGCCATGGAAAGATCTGGGAATATGATGGCAGCGGCGATCAGGGATTGTGCCCGCATCTGGGCAATTATCATGGCTATTATCTCAGCATACCTCTTATTATGCCCGGTGATTTTTCCTGGTTACTCAGCCTCCAGAGCGGAAACGGCCTTGCAGATGCGACTCTTTCTGGGAAAGAGTGGCTGTCGGTTAACCGGCCCCTGCTGATATCCGCCGGACAGGAACTGGCTCTGGCGCTGGCCAATGTGCAGTTAAGAGAGAACTTGCGAGAGCAGGCAACACGAGACCCGCTGACCGGCCTTTATAACAGGCGTTACATGGAAGAGATGCTGGACCGCGAGTTGCGGTCCTCGCTGCGCACCGGTCGCGGCATCGGTTTCATCATGGCCGACCTCGATCACTTTAAAATGTTTAACGATCGCTATGGACACGAAATCGGAGACCTGTTGCTAAAAGCCGTATCAACGCTGATGCGCAGCACAATCCGCCTGGAGGATATAGTCTGCCGGTATGGCGGTGAGGAGTTTCTTATTATCCTTCCCTCAGCCGGCCTGGATGACGCCTTTCGCAGGGCACTGCAGATAAACAAGGCGGTGTCGCAGATCTCCTTTGAGCACAATGAGCACCTTGTCAAAGACGTGACAATATCCGCCGGTGTGTCCGCCTTCCCCGACCATGGAAAAGAAGCAGACAAGCTGATTGCTGTCGCCGATGCCGCCCTTTACAGGGCAAAAAACGAAGGGCGAAATAGAGTCTGCCTGCCCGAATAGTCTTTCAATATGCAGACTCTGGGTACATTCACAATCACCTACCGGTTCAGGGAGCCGGAGGACAGCCCCAGTACTCGGAACGCGAGTTGTTGGTTTCGTCCGACTCATTGATTGTGCCGCCGTCGTCGGCAGTGACCTTCATAGTATCATGATGGCCGATAACGCATATATGATGATAGGTCGGAAAGGTGAAAGTGGCCTGTCCGCCCGATACTATACCACCGGCGATTGTGACCGTATCCTGTGCTGTTCCATTCCTGTACAGCTTGACCTCAAACCCGCCCGAATTCAGACTGCCGTCGTTCCTGACAGTGAACTTGACCTTGC
Source organism: Dehalococcoidia bacterium (assembly GCA_034429855.1). GTDB lineage: Bacteria > Chloroflexota > Dehalococcoidia > GIF9 > UBA5629 > CAIMUM01. The sequence goes on along the minus strand of DAOUFT010000193.1, from coordinate 2,942 downwards.
CGGCGTCGTAGATTATATCCGTGATCTTCAGATCAGGTTTCAATATATACAGCGGCGGGTCCACGGTCAGGGGTCCGGCAATAAGACAGCTGAACGTCTCGGACGCGCTGTTATTGCCCTCGTTGGATTCGTCGGCAACCCCGGTTGAATCAGCCGCCACAGAGATGACGTCCGATGATCCACCGCAGGTATAGGAGTAGCCGCTGAAACTCTGCGTGCTGGCTGCATCGGTCGCCAGTGAGGGCACCGAATCGGTCGCTTTAACCACACCGTCAATTGTCAGTTTTGTCGAAGTGGCGGGTGAAGAGGCCGTGCCCTGGTTCTTGATGCGGTAATACAGGGTTGTGCCGTTTTTCCAGATATCTTCGATTATCAGGTCGGGTCTAGGCGTTGCCGCGGCGGCAACGGGCACCTTGGCCGTGGCCTGGCTGTAATAGGCCGTATTGGCGGCAGTCAGCGTATACGTCGTATCGACTGCGGGAGAAACGACTCTCGTGCCGGTCAGACCCACGCTGCCAACGCCGTTATCGATGGTGACGGCTATGGCATTGGTCACACTCCAGCTGAGTGTGGAGCTGGAGCCAGCCGTTATGCCCGCCGGGCTTGCGTTAAAAAAGCTGATCACAGGCGGAGTGGTAGCGGCGCCACCATCGTCCGGCGGGAGAGTGCCGCCTCCGTCACCAGTGGAGTCAGTGGTGAGGTTAACCGTGCCCTGGGTCTCCAATGACCAGTTGCCCGCGTCGTTCTGCACCGAGAAGAGTATGATGTGTTTGCCCGGTGAAAGCGTCGATGTGGTGAAGCTGGGACGTGAGCTGAGATCACCATCTATGCTGGAGCGCCAGCGATAGGCCGTAATGCTGCCTTTGGAAGTCTCACCGTGCCCGGTGAAGCTGACCTCCTGACCCCAGGCAAGGTTACTGGGGGAGATAAGGTCGATGTAGGCTGAGGGTCTGCCGCTGTCCGGTGTGGTGCCTCCTGACGTATCACCCCCGGGTTGTACGATTGTAATACAGGCCGAGCTGAGGGCGATGACACATGCCAATGCAAGATATACAAGCTTCGACATCTTCCTACCTCCTTCGAATTTAGTTGGTTACCCTTCACGGTATTGGATTAACAATATATTAATAATTTACCACAACACACAACAAGTTCATAATAACTGTGCTAAAATCCGGAAACGCTTGGCCAAGCTCACAGACCGGCCAGCCTTACCAGCCATGACATAGCCGCCTCAATAGCCCGTTCGTCCTGTCGCAGCCTGTGTCCCGCGCCCGGCAGGATCAGTTTTTCCTTTGGCCGTCCGGCCTTTTTATACAGGCGCTTCACATGTTCGACAGGCACGACATCATCGTCCTTGCCATGTACCAGCAGCAGCGGTCTGGGCGCTATCTTATCTATATGCTCGATGGGTGCAACCTGTTTGAATCCATCCAACCATTTCTTCACGGAGGGAGGAAACCCGTCATCCCTGATGATCCCGATCTCCCTGAACCTGGCGATCAGAGACTCCGCCGTATAGCCACCCGCCATGAAGTCGAACTCGGCCGGGCAGGCCAGGGTAGCCACGGCGCTGACACGTTTCTCACGGGCGGCGACGTTAATGCAGGCCGCCGCGCCGCCCGACGAGCCCAGCAGGTATATCTTCTTTCTATCCACTTCCATGAGCATATACAGAAAATCGACGGCTGCCTCCAGATCATCTACCCAGCCGGGCATATCTATATTACCCCGGCTGGGTCCGCATCCCCTGAAGTTAAAGACCAGCGAGATGAATCCCGCCCGGCAGAACCTGGCGGCCAGCTCTGGATAGCCGCCCTTCTCATCGGGATTGTAGGGCACGGCCGGGATGCCGTGGCAGATGCATACGGCGGGATGGGACCTGTTGGAGTCTTCCGGCAGGAAAACGTGCCCGGCCAGCATGATGTCGTCGGAGCAGAGCACGACGGCTGAATCTCTCATTATTCGATCACCCCCGGCATTAATATCAGCAGTCCCCCTGAAAAGGCCTTATGTGTAATAGGAACTCCTTGTTGCCGTCTGCGCCTGCGACGGGCGATGCGGTTAAATTCAGCAGGGACCAGTTGTTCTCATTCATCCAGATAATAAACCGGCCGATGCAGCGGGCATGGACCTCCGCGTCTCTGATCACACCGCCCTTGCCTACTTCCTTTCTGTCGGCCTCGAACTGAGGTTTGAACAAAACAACCAGCGTACCGTCTGCCTTCAGGTGCGGCACGATGTTGGGTATAACCGCCGTCACCGAAATGAACGATACGTCTACAGTGGCCAAGCTGACTTTACAGGGCAGATCGAAGGGGTAATGGGCGTTTACCTTCTCGATAACATTGACGCGCCGGTCCTGTCGCAATTTGTAGTCTATCTGCCCGTGGCCGACATCCAGGGCGTAAACTTCCTTCGCCCCGTGCTGCAGCAGGCAGTCGGTAAATCCACCGGTGGAGGCTCCCACATCCAGGCAGGCCAGGCCGGAGACATCGATGCCGAACTCCTTCAGCGCGTGCTCGAGTTTGATACCGCCCCTGCTGACAAAGGGCAGCTTCTGCTTGAGGCTTATTTCAGCATCGGGAGCCACCAGGCAACCGGCCTTGGTCAGCAGGGTACCGTCGACGGTCACCTCGCCGGCCATTATCATGGCCTGGGCTTTGCTCCTGTTCTCCGCAAGGCCGAGTGACACCAAAAGGCTATCTAGGCGCTGTTTAGGCATATAAGTATCAGAGGCAGATTAATCTGCCTCTGATACTATAGCAAAAATCCACTATTTCAGTAGTTCAAAGAATTACAGGCCTTTAATCAGGCTCTTGGGCATCAGGTCGGACAGCTCCTTGACGGTCCAGACCCCGTCCTTGAAGATGCTGGAAATCACGGTGGGTTCGGAATAGAGTCCGATTTCGCCTCCACCCACAAAGAAGGTCCTGCCGTTG
>DAOUFT010000192.1:0-11281 GCA_034429855.1 Dehalococcoidia bacterium | reverse complement strand
GACAGGGATCCGCAATTTAACAGCGGCCCGGGTGCTGTAAGTAGGCAGCCCTGGGACCTGGTATTACTTTCGTCCTTCGGCGATGCCAAGACGATCAACCGCAGCGAGATCTTCTTTTCCAGCAAAGGCAGATTGAATATCTTCGGCTTTTTCGATGATTCAGTTGATGCCCTTTATAAAAAGGCCTCGTCCGCTGAAGCCGTTGATCCAGCAAACCGGCAGAAAATATATGACGAGCTTTCACAGACAATATCCGATGCCAAGCCGGTCGATTTTCTCGTTTACTACAAAGACAACTTCGCATATGCCGGGAATATCAAGGGAATCGAGCCGGGCGTTAATATGCTCTATAACTATCAGTTCTGGTACACGGAATAGATTTGGTGGCATGGAAAAGCGGCGAGGAAAAATTGGGTAACACATACTTGAAGCACAAGCTGACCGCGATTATCACGGCGGTAATCTTGGTTACCTCGCTGTCGACCTGTGCAGCCCCCGCTCAAAGGGGGGTTTTTATCGAGGGCGATGTCTCAGGCGGTGAGGCCGAGACACTTAATTGGATTCTGGCTGCCGACGCTTCGTCTTTTAGCTACGTAGGTTATACGCTTGAATCGCTGGCAAATTACGACAACAAGTTTAACATCGTTCTGCGCTGCCTTGCGAAAGATATCGAGATCTCGCCGGATGGTCTTGTCTATACCCTGACCATTCGTGATGATCTCCAGTGGAGCGACGGCTCGAGGGTCACTGCGGAGGATTACGTCTACACATTAAGAAACCTGATGTTTTCAGACTGGCTCAACTATAACTATAAGGATGACTGGCAGGAGGATGTGGGTGGACAAAAAGTATTCGTTACTCCCGCTGTAGTGGACGACACGACTTTCACAATATCGCGTAAAACGGTCCAGCCCGAATTCATCTACACTTTATACAGCCTGGTGCCTTATCCCAAATACATTGCTGTTAAATATGAGGGGGATGTGGATGCCTTTACCCAGGCCAGGGAGTTCAATGACCTCTCTTATACAGGCAACCTCGGGCCCTACAAATACAAGCAGTGGTTGAAAAACGACAAGTATGTGCTCTCGCGCAATCCGCAGTATTTTCTTGGGAAGGATAATGGCGCTCCTTTTTTTGAGGAGTATGTTATCAAGTTGTTCGGCACCTCGGCTGTGATGCAGGCCGCCCTGGAGGCGGGTGATATAACGTATTGCGGCATCGAACCGCAGAATGTCGCCAAATTCAAGAAGATGCAAAATATAAACGTATACACCGTGCCGACACGAGGCTATAACATCATCGCTTACAACGAGAGGGCCAATGGTTGGGAAGGATTACGAAAAAAAGAGGTGCGGCAGGCGCTGTCCATGGCTATAGATAAAGAAACGATCGCAAGGAAGATATCGCTGGGCTTTGCCGAACCTGCATTCAGTTTTATTCCTTCCAGCTCACCTTGGTATAGCGACGACACCGTATTAAAACTGGGTGTATCACCTCTCAATGACAAGCAACAGGCCACGCAGGTGCTCAAAAACGCTGGATATACATACACGAAAATCGGCAATCGCGATATTCTGATGGGGCAAGATGGCGAGCCAGTCAGACTGCTCATGGTGACCACACCCGGTAGCGATGTGGTGGAATCCATGTCGCTGCTGATAAAGCAGGAGCTGGCGGCCATCGGCATCGATATCGAGGTTAAAAGGGTGCTGTGGCCAACGCTACTGAGACAGTATATGATGAACAGGGAACCCGGCACCGATCAGGAACCGCGATATAATAACGGTCCGCACGCCGTGAGCGACGAAGCCTGGGATTTAACTCTAATGGCACATAATACAGACCCTCTTGCGCCGTCAGGCAGCCGCGTTTTCTTTGCATCGGACGGCGGGCTCAATTCGTTCGGTTTCTTCAATGAAAAGGTGGATCAGCTCTTCCAGAGAATACGCTCTGAGGAAGGTCTGGATAAAGTGGAGCGTGCACGGATGTACGGCGAGCTGGCGCGAGTGATATCGGAAGAGCAGCCGGTGGATTTCATTACATATACACGGGCCAACCGGGGATTTCAGAGCAATGTCAAAGGCATCGAGCCGGGCATCAACATGGGTTATAATTACTACCTGTGGCGCTTTGAATAAAAGACCATGGCAATACAGGCCTTAGCGCTGCACCATGCATTTATAGATGCGCAGCTATATAATCAAACGTCTCATCTACAGCGTCATTATCGCCTGGGGCATTATGACGGTCACCTTCATTCTTCTGCGGTTGGGTCCCACCTCTCCAGTGGATAGATATATACTCAATATAGCCGCCAGAGGCCAGGACGTTGAATCAGTTAAACAGGCTATTGAGGCGCGTTATGGTCTCGATAAGCCCATTTTCGAGCAGTACCTTACCTATATGGGCAATTTGCTGCAGGGCAATTGGGGATGGTCTTTCAGTACATCGCAGACGGTTGCCGATTTAATAGCCACGCACTGGATATATTCATTTCAGCTCATACTGCTGGCGACGATTTTTGCCATTGTCCTGGGAGTAGGGCTTGGTATGCTGGCGGCGGTCAAACAAAATACGAGGGTGGATTATGCCGCGTCTATCTTTTCCTTCATAGGTATTTCCATACCCGGATTCTGGCTGGGTTTGATGCTGATAATGGTTTTTGCAGTCTACCTGGGGTGGTTCAAGACCTATTACGATACCAGTTATCCGATATGGTCACTCGAAAATTTTAAGCAGCTCCTGTTGCCCGTGCTGGCGCTGGGTATAGGCGAGCTGGCGGGATACCTTCGATATACGCGATCCTCCATGTTGGACAATCTGCGTAAGGATTTTGTTACCACCGCTCGCGCCAAGGGATTATCTGAGAAATCGGTTATCGGTAAGCACGTTTTGCGTAACGCGGTTCTACCGCTGGTGACCATTATAATGTTCGATCTGGGCAGTGTTGTTTTCGGCGGAGCATATCTTACGGAGATTGTTTTCGGCATCCCAGGGTTGGGGCAGGTGTCTTTCAATGCTATTTTTGCCAATGACTATGCTGTCGTGGTGGCGGTTACCCTGATCGGCACATTCCTTGTTCTGTTTATCAACTTGGCGACTGACCTGATCTATACATATCTCGATCCGAGGATTCGATATGATTGAAGGCAAACCGGCGCGCCCCGGCAAAAAGCTGATGGATTATTACTGGGAGAGGTTGTGTAAAAACCGGTTGTCCATTGCAGGATTGGGTTTTATACTGTTCCTGTGTCTGGTCGGTGTATTGGGCCCCATCTTTGTGCCGGATCCGCAAAAGACGGATTTTACGATTAAAAACCTGCCTCCGTTGGGCTTTTCAATCGAAGAATCGGTTTACGAGATATCTACCGGAGTTTCTACAACCACAGTTGTACGTGGAAGGACTGATCACCCGCTGGGCACCGATAGCAAAGGGCGAGATATGCTCGCCATGCTGATCTCGGGGGCCAGGATATCGCTGCTGGTCGGGCTGCTGGCAACAGGCATCGCAATTTTCCTGGGTACCTTTGTCGGTGTGCTGTCGGCTTTTTCGGGGGGATGGGTGGACAACGTGTTGATGCGGTTCACCGATATAATGATGACCTTCCCTTTCTTTTTACTGCTGGTTATGATCGTGTTTATATTCGGCCCCAGCCTGGCTATCATAGTGCTGGTAATCGGCCTGACGGGTTGGACGGGGGCTGCAAGGCTGATACGCAGTGAAACCCTGTCCATCAGGACGCGGGATTTCGTGACCGCATCCAGAGCTCTGGGGGCCAGCAACGTGCGGATAATGTTTCATCACCTAATTCCCAATGTCAGCAGCTTGATTATCGTGATGGCAACACTTTCCATACCCGGTGTTATCATGGCTGAAGCGGCCTTGAGCTTTATCGGTCTGGGAGACCCGATGAGCACCAGCTGGGGGACCATCCTTAATACCGGTCAGCATAGCCTGGATACGGCCTGGTGGGTGGCTGTCGAGCCCGGAATTATGCTTTTTCTCACTGTACTTTCATTCAATTTTTTTGGCGATGGTTTACGAGACGCCTTCGATCCCAAGGCCAGTATATGAAGCAACTCAAACATGGTAAGTACCGATGAAGAATGAGACGGCTCTGGAAGTAAAAGATTTGAAGACTTGGTTCTTTACTCGCCGCGGAACGGTGAAAGCCGTAAATGGCGTCGATTTTATTCTCAGAAAAGGTGAATGTCTTTGCCTGGTTGGTGAGTCAGGTTGCGGGAAATCGGTCACGGCTCTCTCCATCCTACGTCTTTTCGATGATCCGCCCGGCAGGATCGTCCAGGGACAGGTTATATATAAAGGCGTGGATCTTGCCACATGCCCGAAGTCGTATCTACGAGAGATTAGGGGTGGAGATATCGCCATGGTTTTTCAGAATGCGCAATCATCGTTAAATCCGGTTTTCACCATCGGTGATCAGATCGTTGAGCAGGTGATGGTACACGAGCGGATCAGCCGGGTAAAAGCCATGGAAAGGGCTCGAAATCTTTTAGAAGAGATGAATATCCCGCAGCCGGGACGTGCTCTCAAGATGTACCCGCATCAAATGTCGGGAGGCATGAAACAAAGGGCTATGATAGCCATGAGCCTGTCCTGCAATCCGGAGATATTGATCGCGGATGAGCCGACTACGGCTGTGGATGTGACTATCAGAGCACAGGTAATACATATTTTAGGTGAGCTCAAGCTCCGCAGGCGGATGTCTATCATTTTCATCACGCATGACCTCTCGCTGGTGAATGAAATTGGAGACAGGGCAGCAGTAGTATATGGAGGCAGAGTTGTTGAAGTTGCAACCGTTAAGGATATATTGAGCAGGCCGGCGCACCCCTACACGGTGGGACTTATCGACTGCCTGCCGGATTTGTCATCACGTGCCAGAAGGCTGCCCTCAATTCCGGGAAATACCCCCAACCCTCTGGAGATGCCGTCCGGTTGCCCTTTTCACCCACGCTGTTTAAAAGTGATGGATATTTGCGGGTATACGATGCCTGCCTCGGTACAAATTGCCGGCGATCATACTGTGTCCTGTCACCTTTTCGACCATAAGGGCGGAGGAGAAAAGTGATGGCGGGGCCTATACTGAAGGTTAATAACCTTAAAAAATACTACAAGGTTACCGCTGGCTTGATATCACGTACCATCGGCGTAATACGGGCCGTAGATGGTGTTTCTCTGACACTCGATAAAGGTGAGGTGCTGGGCCTGGTAGGCGAATCTGGTTGCGGCAAATCTACGCTGGGTAAAACCATATTAAGGCTGGAAGAGCCGACGGTCGGAGAGATCATATTTAATGGTGTGGATATACTGAGACTTGACGGGCGCAGGCTCAGGGAGATGAGGGGAAAAATGCAGATAGTGTTCCAGGATCCTGATTCGTCACTGGATCCCAGAATGACCGTAGGGCGTTCAATAGCCGAGGCACTAATAGTGCATGGTGTCAGAGATGCCCTGGAGTGCCGGGTAGCCCGCCTGCTGGAAAAAGTGGGGCTGGAGAAGGATTCCGGTGAGAGATATCCCCATGAATTTAGCGGCGGCCAGAAGCAACGTATCGGCATTGCAAGGGCGTTGGCTATGGATCCGCAGCTGATAATAGCTGATGAGCCCGTCAGCGCGCTGGATGTCTCGGTGCAGGCACAAATACTCAATCTTATGATGGATATTAGAGACAAAGACGGACTGGCTTATATATTTGTGAGTCACGACCTTTCGGTGGTCAGATATTTATCCGATCGTGTAGCAGTAATGTATCTGGGCAAGATTGTGGAGTCGGCGGAGGTAACCGAGTTCTTCCGAAATCCGTTGCATCCTTACACGGAAGCTCTATTGTCTGCCATAGACAGCCTGCGTCCGGATGGCCGTGAAAGGATATTGCTGACGGGTGATGTTCCCTCACCTCTCAGCCCTCCTCCCGGTTGCCGTTTCCATACCCGGTGCCGTCGAGTGATGGCTGTTTGTTCTGAAATCGAGCCTGAGCTTAAACAGGTCGCGCCCGGACATCTGGTATCATGCCACCTGTATTCCTGAAAAGTTCTTTACACATGTAATGCTCTGAGAGCTCATAGCCGAGACTGTGGCGGAAATAATCGCGGACGCCCACTCCACTGATCACGGCGATGCGGTCTGCAGAGAATTCCTCGGCAGCAATACGCTCTGCCTCTTTAATTAGAGTGGAACCAAGTCCCTTGTGCTGTGCAGCCAGATCATCCTGTTCGCCTATCGGCACCTCTGATCCGAAAATATGGACTTCCCTTATTAATGCGGGGTAAATATCATCGGCGCCGATACGTAGACGTAACAAGCCGAAAAGTGTACCCGCCTCGTCTTCGAAGGACAGAAATATTTCCCTGCCCCCTGATGCCTCGTAATCGTACCTGTGCAAAGCGGGCGTGCCTATCTTCCATCCTTCCCGCCGGCGGTGGCCGTATTCTCGGCAACGCGTGCACCGGCAGTTTATACCCCTGTTTTTCATAACCTTCCTGACGCCGGAACGTAAAGAAAGGTCGCGGCAGCCTGCTGTAATAAATTTGGTGGGGATATCGCGCATTACCCGTGGGATACGTACATATTGCGGTACCGATTCTTTGATATCAGCTATAAGATCAATCATTGTGTCCATAGAATAAGGAGTGTATTTACCCTGACGGTACCATTGCTCGAGTTCGGTGCCTGATACAACCAGGGTGGGATATATCTTGATTCCATCCGGTTTATAGCAGGCATCGTTGAAAAGCAGCTTTGTTTGCGACAGGTCTCGCTGTGGTGTTGATCCCGGCAGGCCTGGCATCCAGTGGTAGTAGACTTTTAATCCGTATTTTTTCAGCAGGGCTGTCGCATCGATTACGTCCTTGACGCAGTGGCCGCGCCTGACCAACTGGTATATATCATCATCCAGCGTTTGCACTCCCAGTTCCACGCGAGTGGTGCCATACTCAAGCATGCGTTTTACGTCGCTTTCATTGCACCAGTCCGGCCGGGTTTCTATGCAGAGCCCTACACACCTGTATTGGGCAGTCTCATTCAGTCGCTGGGCATCCTCCAGGTTTTGGGAAGAACGTCCATTGAGCGCGTCGTAGCAAGACCGGAGAAAACTACGCTGGTATTCGGGAGGCGATGCCAGGAAGGTCCCTCCCATAATAATCAATTCCACTTTATCGACCGGATGCCCCATTTTAGTAAATATATTGAGGCGGAACTCCACCTGTCTGGACGGGTCGAATTCACATGAGAGGGCCCGTAGCACCGCGGGCGATTCCGGCGTATAGCTCTTAGGCGATCCCTCAAAAGACGGACAAAAAACACAGGCGCCGGGACACGGCATGGGCTTGGCCATTACCGCTACAGGCGTGACTCCCGAGATGGTTCTCGAACTTTTTCGCATGATGGGATTCTGCTCTACAGTTATGATATATTTAAGCTGTGTTTCAAGTTTAGCAAATCAGGTAAAAGGCCAACAAGGAAGGGCACATTTCAAATACGTACGATAATATTGCAGACAGCTGGTATCGGCTCAGGCATTGGACTCGCTTTGAGACTGAGCTACGATCTCTGGCCGGCCGCTGGGAACAAGGCAGGCTGTTAAATATAGGCTGCGCGCATGGCCCGGATTTCCTGCCTTTCAGGGAAAAATTTGAGATGTGGGGTCTGGATTCATCGGGCCAGATGATCAAAATGGCCATTAAATATGCGGAGAAACATAACATCGGTCCCAATTTATTGATGGCAGATGCCATTCACTTGCCTTTTAATGATGGCACCTTCGATTACGCATTGGCCGTGGCAACCTATCATCACATTCAGGGAAGGCAGAATCGGGGCATGGCTTTCCGAGAGCTCAGACGTGTGCTTAAACCCGGGGGTGAAGCTTTTATAACAGTGTGGAACCGGTGGCAGAGGATTTTTCTGGGCAAAGGCAGAGAGGTTTATGTCCCATGGAAAACAGGGGATCAGGTGACACACAGATATTATTATTTGTTTACTTATTTTGAAATAGTAAGAATTCTCACCGATGCTGGATTCAGGGTGCTGGCGGCGCGACCGGAAAGCTACTATAAACTACCGCTGAAATACTTTTCGCGTAATATTTGTGTACTGATAAAAAGATATTAATCGGGTTCGTATCGGACACGCTGCATTTCGAGTTCGATTTCATCGGGCGCTGTTGAAAGTGCTATAGGAATAAACGTCTTCACTATATTTGGATCAAACTGAGTGCCGGCACATTTCTCGAGTTCGGCGATAGCCTGTTTAAAAGTGAGTGCAGGTCGGTAGGGACGCTCGGAAATCATCGCTTCAAATGCATCTGTGATACACAGTATACGGGCCTCAATGGGGATGGCCTCGCCCTTTAGACCCGCAGGGTATCCCCTTCCGTCCCATCTCTCATGGTGATGCCTTACAGCGGCCAGGCAGGCGCTCAGGCTGGGGACATGGCCAACAATGGTTGCTGATAATCTGGGATGCTGTTTGAGCAATTCCCATTCTTCGTCCAGCAGTTTCTCTCTCTTGTTGAGCACGCTATCGGGTATCCCAACTTTCCCAATATCATGCAGCAGAGCAGCAGCGCTGACCAGTGTAACCTGTTCCGGCGTCAGGTTAAGCTTTTCAGCTACTGCAACTGCATATCGGCTGACACGGCGAGAATGACCGTAAGTGTATTTATCCCTCGCTTCCAGCGTAGCCGCCAGGGCATAAATTGTGCTAAGTACCTCTGCTTCCGTATTAACGGTGACGCTGGGTTCATTGAGTGAGAATAATGTGCGCGATGCTATTGCTGTCCTGTTCTGTCCGGTGCGTTTGGCGTAATAGAGCGCCATATCAGCCGAGTAGCAGAGCTCGTCGAGCGTGGAACCGTCACCCGGCCAGGACGCGACTCCGATGCTGACCGATATATCGAGCTGGCGCGCCGCCATTGCTTCAGCTATCCGCTCGCGCATGCGCTCAGCGACACTGAAAGAGTCCATGGTGGAAGAATGTGGAAGTATTACCGCGAACTCATCTCCCCCGTAGCGGAAGGCTTGGTCCGATGATCTGATGGAGCATTTAATTATTTCTGCCGCCTGGACCAGCAGCCTGTCGCCCGCAAGGTGCCCGAATGTATCATTGTATTTCTTGAAGTTGTCCAGATCGATCAGCAATATGGACAGGACATCGCCATATCTTGAGTGGCGATCTATTTCCTCTCTCATCCTTTCGTCGAAGTGGCGACGATTAAACAGTTCGGTAATGCCGTCGATGCGGGCAATTTCCTCCGATTTTGTGTAGAGGCGGCTGTTCTCGATCGGAGCGGCGATCTGCGACGCCAGGTGTTCCAGTAAAATCGTCTGCTCGGGACTATAAGCCGCAGCCTGCCTGCTGCCGACAAGTAAAACCCCTATTACCTCGCCCTTGTTTACCAGTGGAAGATAGAGCATTGATTTAATGCCGCGTTTGGCGTGGTCCTCTCCTGTCCAGAACCTTCTACTCTGTGAAAGATCCCTTTCGTAAAATGAGCGCTTATTAAGGAAGACCCACTCAGCGGTAGTTCCCGCCAGTGGTATTTTTTGGCCCGTACTCCAGGCAGACCCGACCTCGGAGGACACTGCAGCAAAATATATCTCGTTATCCTCAATCAGGCAGATCGCAGTATAGTCTGCCTCAACCACTTCCTGCAACTCATCCGCAAAGGCATCATATACATCCTGTATATTCAGGCTTGATGATATCACCGCAGCCAGCTGGTTGATGAGCGACAATTCCTGTTCACGTTTGCGCAGCTGGTCCTGAAGATATTCTTTTTCCAGACTGGTGGCGATATCCCGGATAACCCTTTCAGCCATGTTAATATCTTCGAGTGTGTATCTACGTTTATCCACCCGCTCCCCCAGCATCATAAGGCCTATGGTTTTGCCTCTGCTTATTATGGGAAGAAAAAGATGTATGTCCAGTCGACTGATGATTTCTTTCTCCTCATTCCACAGACTCTTAAACTCAGGGGCTATCTCAAGAGTTTCTCGGGGAAGGTAAGAATTCTCCTTCGACAACCACTCCAGCAGCGGACTGTCTTTTTTAATAGTAAAGGAGGCTTCGTTGCTTAATAGAGGCAAGGCGAACCGCACATAGAAATCCGATCCGTCTTCCTGCGGCAGAAGTAAAAATGCCTTTTTACTTCTGAGCGCACCGGAAAGTAATGTAAGCAGTTCGCTACCCAACTCATCGAGGCTGATCAGACGCCTTATTCTGTCCCTGACCAGTGTGTTCAGTTGTTGCCTGTAGCTGTAACTTTCCCTGTAAAAGAGTTTGTCTATCTGGCTCGAGATAAAGCTCCGAATCTGAAGGATCACCAGAGTGATTATCAGGGCTATCGCCATGCCCAGAGCCAGATTTGAGGGTATGATCTCGATATTGAACAGTACATGCGCAATGGCGAATAGCACAATATAGGCACCGACGCCGACAATCGCCATTAAAAGCAGCGTAAGGCCGCGACGGGCTATCAATCTGAGGTCCAGCAAGCGATGCTTTATCACGGTATATGTAAGGATGAATGCAAGGATGCAGTTACCGACCTGTGCCAGGGGATAAACACGGCCGACCTCTATAGCCGTAGTGAGCGAAAAGATGAGTGCCATGCTTAGACCGAAAATGAGGTTGATTATCTGGTTTCGTATAATGGGATCGGCAATATGATGTAATTTTTTCGCCAACAGATAGGCATCCCTGGCCAGTAAGCCAAAATTGAAAAGCATCACAGGATAGAGCCAGAAACCGTATATTGGTAAAACGCCGTTCTCAAAGATTACGGTCTGGGGCAGGAAGAGGAAAATAATAATAATTGATATGAGAGAAAAAACAGAAGCCAGTGGAAATCCGGGCCTGGTAATCTCGTAATAAGTTCGCAGGAAATAATGCAGCGGTGCTATGGATAGAGCCAGAAAACAGAGCGTTATTTTGGCCAGCCATCTCTTGTCATCCATGAAGAAGTTGCTGCGGAAGAGGAAGGTTCCGAGGCTCCAGATCATCATGCCGACCAAGAACGCCGCAAACAGCCTCTGCCGCCTCTGCCATGGCCGGTTAGCAATAAGCAGTATTAGAAGTGGTATATAGGCTATAGTCGCTAAAAGCGAGACTAACGTACCGATATTCATAATCTAGAAGTTGATGGTGTATACAAGTCATTATCAATGGAATCAGATATAAAAGTCAAGGATGTTAATGAGAGGCACTGTTTTAAAACAGCTGATAATAGAATCAGGCGGTCGCTCTGGAGCGACC
>DAOUFT010000191.1:0-12607 GCA_034429855.1 Dehalococcoidia bacterium | reverse complement strand
GCCTATTTGCTGAGCTACCAGTTCCCGGTGGAATTCCGTGCTGCCATAAACGGTGTCGGCTGCTTTGGCCCTGTGGAAATACAGAGGTGCATCGTGATCATAGCTGGTACCGATGCCGCCGTGGAGCTTTACGCCCAAGGCGGCGATCATCTTATATGCCTCATTGATGTAGGCCTTGGCCATGGAGGCTTCCTTGGTACAGGGCATATTGTTGGATTCCATCCAGGCTGCTTCATACAGCAGGTACCGGCTGGTTCCCATTGTAATCCACATATCGGACATCTTGTGCTGGAGCGCCTGGAAGGCGCCGATAGGTCTATCGTACTGTACGCGCTCTTTGGCGTATGCCACGGTCATCTCAACCACGGTAGAGAGACCGCCCAGTGATTCCGCAGATTTAAGGATGGATCCCTTGCGAATGATTGTTTGTAGGATTGCCCATCCTTTGTCTACCTTGCCCAATACGTTCTTGGCTGGCACGGACACATCTTTGAAGACGACTTCGCAGAGGTGGTCGCTGGCTATAGTGGGCATAACTTCGGTTTTAATACCGGCAGACTTGGCATCTACCAGGAAAAGCGTGATACCGTCTTCACCGCTGCCTGCCTTAGTCCTGGCAACGACGATCATATAGTCGGCCACGTGAGCGCTGTCTACCAATACCTTGGTGCCGCTCAGAATGTAATCACCACCCTTGGCCGTGGCTTTGAGGTTAATACCGGATGCGTCGAACTGGCCGTTCTCCTCGAACCAGGCCAGTGTCAGGATGCAGTTGCCGTTGGATATCTTAGGCAGGAGGTCTTTTTTCTGCGCCTCGGTGCCCGCTTCCACAATTGCGAAGGTATTGACAACAGTGCTGATGTAGGGACCCGGCAGTATATTCTTACCGACCTCTTCGATGTGCATGGTAAGGTCCTCGAAGGAATAGCCCATTCCTTCGTAATCTTCCGGTATATTGAATCCGAGCCATCCAAGCTCAGCCATTTTCTGCCACATGGCGGGATCGTAACCTTTGGGATCTTTAGCCAGCTCTCGTACCTTGGATTTCGGACATTCTTTGGCGAGGAAATCCCTGGCTGACTTCTTCAAAATCTCCTGCTGTTCTGTATATCTGAGATCCATATTTCCTCCTTACTATTACGCATCCTTGATTATTTCATCCTGGGCAGGCCCAGGCCGTACCAGGCAATGATATTGCGCTGGATTTCATTGGTGCCCATTGAGACGATAGGCACGAAGCAGCCCTGATAGGTGTACTCGGGTGCGCCGTTCATCTTGGCGAATCTGGAATGCTTCACCTGCCCGTAGGGTCCCAGGATGTCGCAGGCCACGTGTGCGTATTTTTCCATAAGCTCGCTGGCGAAGACCTTGACTGCGGCTGCATCCATCAGCCCCATCTCATTACGGTTCTGCTGGTCGGCTACACGATAAGCCAGTGTGCGCACGGCCTCGAGCTGGCAGGCGATATCGGCAACCCTATTTCTGATCAAGGGATCCTGTGATAGAGGTTTGCCGCCGCGCTTGTTTTCATTGCAGAAATGGACCAGCTCTTCCACTCCCCTGACCAATCCATAGACCATGTCGAGGTTTGACCTTTCGAAGCCTGCCAGAACGTTCACGACGGCCCAGCCTTCGTTCTCCTGGCCGACGATGTATTTGGCAGGAATATGGACATCATCCAGATAAACTTCATTGTACACATGGCTGCCGCTCATATAGGGGATTCCCTTTACTGTAATTCCGGGGGTCTTCATATCGCAGAGCATGAAGGTTAGATTGTGGTGTTTCTTGGCATTGGGGTCGGATTTATAGACGCCGAATGCCCAATCCGCGCGATGTGCTCCGGTGTTCCAGGTTTTTTGGCCATTGACGATAAATTCGTCACCCTTGCGAACGGCCGAGGTCTGCAGTCCCGCCAAGTCGGATCCTGAGTTGGGCTCGCTCCAGAGCTCGCAGAACATAAGCTCCGCGCTGGCGATTTTAGGCAGGAATTCCCTCTTCAGTTCCTCACTGCCCGCGGCAAGCAGAGTCGGTGCAAGCATGGACACACCGAAGATATCCGATCCGGCAAGGTCGTAGTAGCCGCGCGCCTCGGCGAAAAGTACCTTCTCCATCATATCGCCGGTGCCGCCGTACTCCTTGGGCCAGCCAAGAGCCAGCCATCCTCTCTTGGCGAACTCCCTGGCACAGTAGCGGTGGAACTCCCATCCCTCATCGTTGTCGAACTGGCTTTCGAAGCCGACCCAGCTCTTGGGCTTCTTTTTTTCCAGTTCCGCACAGACTTTGTAACACTCCTTCCTGTGCTCTATCTGTTTGTCTGTCAGTTTAAAGTCCATGGTTCCTCCTTATTATTAATTCGTATTTAGTACCAAATTAATATTTACCTTGTTATCCCCGTTCCGTGCAAGACGGCTGACGTTAAATGCCGTGTTCCAAAACCGCACTATTATAAATAAAACCGACCGATAATTAAAGTCAGCCTACAAAGGCAGACATGTCGGCAGCCGTTTGATTGTCTGGTCAATCACTTTTCAATATCTCGATGACCTTATATTTTTGTACGCCGGAAGGTGCTGTGACTTCCAGTGTTTCCCCCACTTCTTTGTTGAAAAGAGCCTGCCCCAGGGGCGAGTTAAGTGAGATCTTTCCCTGCTGGATATTAGCCTCCTTGGAGCTGACCAGCGTATACCGTATCCGTTCGCCTGATTCAACGAATGATATAATCACCGTATCGCCCATTGATATACGCTGCCCTTTCTCCTCCGGCGTTTCGATTATTCTGGCTCGCTTGAGCGTATTCTCCAGGTCGCGTATCTGCCCCTCGATATGGCCCTGTTTTTCGCGCGCAGCCTCAAGCGGAGCATTTTCGCGGAAATCTTTGTCCGCCGCCGCTCTTCTTAATTCTTCGCTGATTTTCGGCCGCTCTTCTTTCAGCGCGGAGAGCTTGCCTTTCAATTCCTCGTATCCCTGACGGGTCAGTACAACCGGTTCCTCAACCCTGACCATGCCTGAGGCTTGATGTCTGGTACCGGGCTTTTTCACTCTAATATGCGGTGCCAGATTGGCCGGTGTCAATCCCTGTTTATGACAATATGACAGGAAAGCCTTGACTGTATTCAGGTGTTCAATGGTCTTGGATGTGCTCGTTTGAAACTGCTCTGCGTAGCTGGATACTCCTTGTCCTGTCAGGTCGATGATGGGTCTATCAAGTCCGTACCAGCGAGTGAATTTAAGCAGTTCCTGCTGGATTTCGGGTGTGGTTTCTTTTGATACAGTAGAGAGGAACCGGGTGGCAGCTTCGCCGATAGTGGTCCCAGGATTAACTGGTAATGGCTCTTGTTTCGAGGGCATTTTTCGCTAGACCGGTAAATATTAATACGGCGGAAAGTGAATTGTCAATCTCGTATACATCAGCAATAAGGCTGTTTTACCAAACGAGGGATGCCGGTGTTCGCTTGCATCATTTGCCTTTTAAAAAGCTATAGCCGATTAATTTATAGGCAAGCTTGGCGGCGGTGAAGGAGCACGAGGCAGGTCCCTGATCGGGGCAGAGTTCCACTAGGTCAAAGCCGACAATTCTCCTTTTCTCCGCCACGGATTTTAGCAAACTAAGAACGGCGCTCCATCCCATGCCGCCCGGCTCGGGTGTGCCTACCGCGGCCATGATGGAAGGGTCCAGAACGTCGAGATCAATGGTGATATAAACATTATTAGATAAAGAATCGACAATGGATCTCTTAGATAGAAGGGAGCCATCATGGTCTGCCAAGAAAAGCGACAATCCCTTGGATTTGATAAATTCGTATTCTTCAAGGCTCATGCTGCGGATGCCGACCTGCGTTATCGGACATATCTCCAGCACTCGCCGCATAATGCAGCCGTGTCCGAACCTGGTGCCGAGGTAATAATCACGTAAATCAGCATGGGCATCAAGTTGCAGTACCGATAGATCAGCAAATTTCTCGTGATAAGCTTTGATTGTACCGAAGCTGATAGAATGTTCACCACCCAGCATCATGATGAATTTGTTGTCATCCAAGAGCGCTTTAGCTGCGCTGTACACACGCCCTGCCATAGACTCGGGGCCATCCATGACCGGCTCGACTGCGGGCAAAGTGTGTATCCCCATACTATAAAGCTCTTTGCCGAGCTCTATATCGTACCACTCCAGATAAAACGAGGCTTCGATGATCGATTTGGGTCCGTTGCGCGTGCCGCTGTGCCATTCGGTAGTGCTGTCATAGGGTACCGGCAGAACGATTACACGGGAAGATGCATAATCTGAATATGCAGAGGGCAGACCGGCGAAATTGCCGGGCTGGCTCAGCAGATGGCTGATATGGCTCATATCGAGTGAACTTCAAGGACTTCCCGGCATTCTTTAAGTTCTCCCGGCTCCCACTCACGCCGTACCAGGCAACTGCGCATCCTGGTAAGTTCGAACTTGTCTCTCATATCGCGTATGATGCGTTCCGCATCAAAATCCTTGCAGGAGAAAACATCAATATTGATGAAGGCGCGCTCAACGAAGGTATGTACGCTTATGTGGCTTTCCGCAATAAATACAAGACCTGATATACCCCAGTCCTCGGGTTTGGCGCCTGAGTATCTGAATACAATAGGCGCTGAAATCTTGGTCATGCCAATTTTACCCGGGTAGGCGTTTAGTAGTTCATGAATGAAACCCTCATCCTGGAGTATGGTTTTATTTTTTCCGAATCCATCAATTATCAGGTGCATTTTATCTCCTACAGCATGATTTTTCTTAATTCAAACAGGGCGGCGATGGCAGCCCTCTGCTTAATCTGCAGCCGTGTCCCGGGATAGCTGCGCTCGAATACATGGATTTGGTTACCGTCATCGATGCCGATCAAGACGGTACCTAACTTGCGCGTATCATCATCGGTTTCAATTACTGCGGCTAACCCGATACCGACCGAGGTCTTGAATTGTCGCCGCACCGAAGCAGCCATCTCACTCACGGCTTCCTTACTCAGCGGTCCATATCGGGATATCACGTTGCTATCGATACCGAATTTATCTCCTAGCTCAGATTGGTTAATCACTATACCACATTTAAAAAAGGGTGAACCACCCGGCACATTGGTTATTATGTTGGCCAGTATGCCTCCGGTATCCGTTTCCATGGTAGCAAGAGTGATTCCCTTTCTGGTGAACAGGTTCGCAATGATCGTTTCAAGCGTGTCGGTATCCATTCCCCAGATATAATCATGTACGAGGGGAAGGAGTTCGTCAGTTGTGGTTTTAACCAGCTGTCTGGCTTCATCCAGGGAATCAGCTTTAGCTGCGATGCGCAGGTGAATGCCGTCAGGCTTGGCATAAATACCTACAGTGGGATTACGCGCCTGTAAAAAAGACCTGGTGATTTCACCCAGTTTAGCTTCGCTGACGCTGAAAGTCTTCATTGTGCTGGAGTAGATAACTGACTGGCAGAACTCGCGCTGAAGTCTGGGCGCCACAACGCTCGACCACATCTGCTGCATCTCTCCCGGTGGGCCGGGCATGGCGATGATAACGTGTCTGTCTCTTTCCACCCACCAGCCGGGCGCCGTACCACGAGGATTGGGTATAACCTGGCAGGATGGGATAACAGCAGCCTGCTTGATATTACTCTCTGGCATATCCATGTTGAAATGTCGGAACAGCTCCTTGAATTGACTGACTAGTGATTGATCTATGGATACGGTTTCCTGGAAGAAGTCTGCGATTGCTTCACGTGTGATATCATCCTCGGTCGGACCCAAACCACCCGTAGTGATAATGATATCCGACCTCTGCCAGGCGTGATTGAGGGTCTCGATAAGCCTTTGTTTATTGTCGCCGACTGTCGAAATGAAATGAAGATCGATGCCGAGTAAAGGCAGCTGACTGGCCAGATAAGCGGCGTTTAGATCCGTTATCTCGCCCAGCAGTAACTCAGTGCCGATAGAAATTACTTCTGCCTTCATCTAACGACATAATATCCCTGTTAACATTTAGTGGCAGTAATACCCAAGAATTTTTCAACCAGGTCCATTGCGCAATACTCGCCGCACATGCTGCAGGCGCGTCCCTTGACGGCGTATTTAGATCTGATCGACCTGGCCTTTTCGGGATCGATGGACAGATCGGCCTGCGCCTCCCAGTCAAGGCGTTTACGGGCAACGGACATACGGCGGTCCCAGTCTGCGGCTTTCCCCTTGCTCCTGACTATATCGGCTGCGTGGGCGGCGATACGTGAGGCGATAATTCCGTTCCTGACGTCCTCTGCGTCCGGCAACGACAGATGCTCCGCCGGCGTAACGTAACAGAGAAAATCGGCTCCATATGCTCCTGCAATGGCTCCGCCTATCGCGCTGGTGATATGATCGTAGCCTGCGCCAACATCCGTGACCAGGGGGCCCAGCACATAGAAGGGAGCGCCTTTGCACAGGCTCTTCTGCATCTGCATATTCATGCTTATATGGTGCAGCGGAAGGTGACCCGGACCTTCAACCATGACCTGGACTCCGGCTTGCCAGGCGCGCTCTACAAGCTCGCCCAGGGTAATCAACTCCTGTATTTGTGGACGGTCAGTGGCGTCTGCCAGGCTTCCCGGACGCATACCATCTCCCAGGCTGAGAGTCACATCGTATTTGGCAGCAATATCCAGCAGTCGATCGAAGTGCTCATAAAGTGGATTCTCTTTATTGTGATAAAGCATCCAGCCAAGTAAAAACGCTCCGCCCCGTGATACCACATCTGTCACGCGGCGCTGTCTTTTCAGCGATTGTATGGCGCTTTGAGTAACTCCACAATGTACGGTTACGAAATCAACACCTTCAGCGGCCTGTTCCTCGATAGCTTTGAATATATCGTCTGCAGTAGCTTTAACGATAGGCCCGTATTTTTCGCCGGCTTCAATCATAGCCTGGTAGATGGGCACGGTGCCGATGGGTACGCTGCTCTGTTTCAATATGGCACGCCGCACCGCCCTGATGTCGCCGCCCGTGCTGAGATCCATGACCGTGTCGGCGCCGTATTCAATTGACACACGAAGCTTTTCTAGCTCGCTGGCTGCATTGCCGACATCAGATGAAGTACCGATATTGGCATTAACCTTGATCTTAAGGTCTTTACCGATGCCGCAGACTCCGCTCACAGGATGCTTAATGTTAGCCGGGATCACGGTACTGCCAGAAGCAATGTCCTGGCAGAGACGGTCGGCCTCCATCTGCTCTGTGAGGGCAACCTTTTTCATCTCTGTGGAGATGATGCCTTTTTTTGCCTGTTCTATCTGTGTCATCGTATTAAAATAAAAAACCAAGAGTCGCCGTCTTACAAGCATAACCCTTGGCTGTAACCGCTTCCCTACGCTCGAATTACCGAGAGCAGGTTTCAAGGGTTCTCCGGTGGAACGGAGTCTCAGCCTGCCAGTCTAAGCACCCCCAGCGGCTAATTTTATTATTAGCAACGATTACTATAGCATGGTGACGCTTTAAAATACAAGTAAAAGCGCGATAATCTTTTTAACTATATCTGCTCCTGTTGATAAGAGCTATGATACCGAATATGATCATGGCAATAATCAGGGCAATAATGGTGATAGAGATAGCTATGACCAGCGGTGAAGCCGCTCTGGATTCAAACTGCCAGTAGTTCGACCACTGGCCGACATCTCCCTCATCGTTGATTGCCCGCACCCGCCAGTAATATACGCCTGTTCCAGGCAACATGGAGCGTTGCAGAATAAATGATGTCGTGGTGATATCGTCCTTCTGCAAGGCCGTACTGGCGAAATCAGCCGATTTAGCTATCTGCAGTGAGTATTTCATTCCCGTGGCATCCGACTTCGCCGACCATCCCAACACAGCGAGTGATGCATCGCCACTGGCTGGCTGTGATGCAGTGCCGATTCCCAGCAGGTTGCCCGGAGATCTGAATAATCCTGCAATGGCATCCACTACTGAACCATAGTTGTAAAAAATCGCGCCGGGTCCGGGCGACAACAGTTGCAGCGACGGTGGTGGAAGAGAGCCTGAAGTATAGCTGGCCTGGGCAATGCCGCCCTTATTGCCGGCCGCTTCTACAGTATGCGTTTTGCCGGACTTGGAAGGCACCTTCATTGTAAGGGTGAAATTACCCAGGGCATCGGTGGTGGTGGAGGCATCCGTCGCCGATTTGTCGTATTTAATGGCGATTATTTCGTTTGCGTTAAAACCAGTTCCATCGATTCTCAATTCCCTGCTGCCGATGATGGTGCTGGGAGTCAGCTGGATGTTGGGTATGACTTCAAATTCAAGGTCGGGTACAATGCCGATGGGTGTAAAGCTGCTGCCGTAAACTCCCAATATATGCCGTCCCTTGACGGAGGGCGGAACGGTAATAACATAGCTGAAAGTGCCGTTAGGTTGAGCAACCACGTTGGTATCGAGTATGGGGCCATCCCATGTAAACGTGAGTCCATCCTCCCCCGCTCTAAAACCAACGCCCGTAATGGTAACCTTGGTTCCTACGGGGCCTGAAGCAGGAGTTGATTTGCAGAAAGGAGATACGGTGAACACAACATCGGGAACTTCGCCTGGTCCTGTAGAGGGGCTGATGGCACTGATGATGTATTCGCCTTTTGGCACTGACGGAACATCAAATTGCGAACTCCATGAGCCTGTCTTATCGGCTTGAATCGGAGTCTTGGACAGAGGTGTTCCGTCCCAGGTGAATTTGATATCTCCTTCATTAGTCGCAAAACCATAACCGAAAATATAGATGCGGGTATTGATTTTGCCCCAGGGCGGCTCACAGCTTATGCTAGGACGCACGGAGAAATTGGATGATGCAGTGATATTTGACCAGTTGCTGTCGTCGGTCACTTTCACAATATGGATGCCCTTGGTTGCGGCTGGTACATCGAATTTATGATTGATCTCTCCCGTTTTAGAGATGGGAACGTTCTGTACAAGCTTTTTATCATCCCAGTAGATAGTGGCCATCTTGCCGATGAATCCGTCGCCTGTGATGGTCACCTTAGCCCCCATCTTACCTGAGTCGGGATCCAGAGTAATCGAAGTGGCGGAGACGCCCGAGGGCGCCATCAATACGATCGACAGCATGATGGTCAGCATTGTTGCGATCGAAAAAAGAATCCTAGCGACGCCGGATATTTTAAACTTGAGGTATTTAACTACCATGTTTGCTCTCCATAATCGATGTATCCTTATAAATCTAGTTTAAGCTTATAATAAAATATATGAGAAATCAATTGCTCTGCGGTATGGGTTACGGGTTTGACACTATTGACGCATGTTGATAGACTTTTACGGCAGTTTCTGCTTCGTAGTACCGCTTTAATGCGTGTCCATGGCCCCGTGGTGTAGCGGTCAAACATGCCACCCTGTCACGGTGGAGATCGTGGGTTCGAATCCCATCGGGGTCGCCAATACATTCCACATCTGGAAAAATCAGCTTTTTTTTTGCAATCTGGAGCAAAGGGCGAAAAGCGCAATTCAGTTGAGTATAGGGTTCATAATCCCTTGGTCACTGGTTCAAACATAGTGCTCGGGCAGTGGAAGAATATATTGATCTAATGAAGTTCATCATTATTCGCCACATTATCGATACCATTCAGGGTAAGATCGCAATCACAATGATGAACGATAAGAAAAGCGGGGAGCCTGTGACGGATTTCAATGCGGCATAATCTACCTGCGTATATTGGTCATGGACCGCTGCAACCTGCGCTACATCTATTGCATGTCCTAAAAGGGCATCAAGCTGGTAAAGCTTTACGGCATCCTTACTTATACAGATGTATGGAAGGGATACTCCAGGTAATTAAACAGTTGGTCTTCTCGGTATCGGTGAGATAGGTATCAACGATAAAAAAATCCGGGTCAGTGCCAATTGCCGGGCTGGTACACATGAACACAGGTATGCCGGGGATACGGGACATCTCCGTGACCACCAATGACATATTGCTGGAAAAGTATGCAAGCGAACTGGTATATGCAGGACTGTGTCCTGTCAATGTTGCCCCGGTGATCGGCATCATGGCCGCTAAACGTATACCACCTTACATATTCCTTTGCCCTCCGCTATAATCAATAAAATTGGCGTCGATGTTGATATTGTCAAAACAGACAACTACATCGATATCACTGCTGTGGTTAAAGGCTGTGGAAAGACCGGCTTCGAGATGGGGGTGGCCACCGCATCTGTAGCGGCCCTAATCCTTTATGTAATGTACAAGATATACATCAAGGAATGAAGATCACCGACTTACGGATGGCAAAAATTCCGGCGGTAAGGACGGCATATATGGCGGGTTACAACTAATGTAGAGGATAAGGCTTAGTATGTAGTAGGTTTAGCAAGAAGACCATTTAAGATTATTTGTGCTGCCTTTTCACCTTCAGTCGCTAAATCAAATTTGCCGTCTCTAAGACACCACTCATACAATACACCACGAAAAGTCATCAGTATGAAACGGGTAGTATCCAGAGAATTAAATTTACTATTAATAATACCCTCTTTTAAACTATCGTCTACAATTGCGTATAAAGTTTCGAATAAAGCTCCTTTATCGGCAGCCATAGCGGGGAGTTTTTTTCCTGCGGTTATTTGACTTTGCAATGCAACTCGCATGAGATCCTTGCCCAAGCTGTCAACATATTGAAATACAGCATGGAAAGAAAATTTAAGCTTATCAAACTGATTATCCATTTTTAATAGTTCCGGTACAACTTCATCCTCAACAAACTTATTTATTGCCATAAAACACTCCATGATTACCTGGTCCTTGGATTTAAAGTGTATATAGAATGTTCCCAGAGAAACCCCTGATTTTCTACAGATTTCGCTTATAGTAACACCTTCATACCCTTTCTTATAGAACAAGGCAATGGCCGTATCGTAGATTTTCTTGTGCGTGGCCAGTGACTGTTGCTTTCGGTGAGTAGATTTTTTTGTAATCAATATTATCCGCCTGCAAATAGAAATTCACATTAATTATATTTTCCACTGATTGTAATTTCAATTAAAAACGAACAACTATTGACTATCATAATACACTGTAGTATAATCAATTCAGTGAATATATTATATTATATTTGCTCGGCATCTTCCAGTTTGGGGTATTTAACCAATTCGGGCTGAGACTGTCCGGGTATTAATGGATCTTTGGAGTTGAGGGAATATACATTTCTGTTAATCAACATGTTATGTCTTTGAATCTAAATGGCACTTAACTATAGTTTGTTGAGAAGTCAAATTATATTGGACACAGGACATAGTTGTAATAATATGTGCAGACATCATAAACATTTAAAAAGAAAGTATATTAATATGCTTTTATTAGGAGGAGGTTGTTTATGGATCATTATGATCAAAAACCGTGGCTCAAGTTCTACGATAGGCACGTTCCCCCTAATCTGAATTATCCGGAAAAATCCTTTTGGGAGATAGCCCGTGACGCTTTTAATATATCGCCCGGAAGGGTTGCCTTCCATTATATGGGACGAGCATTCACCTTTAAACAGGTGGATGATCTATCCAACAGATTTGCCAACTTCCTGACTCAAAATGGAGTAAAGAAAGGTGACATAGTGGGAGTAAACCTGCCCAATTTGCCGGCATTCTACATAGCGATATTCGGCATCCAAAAAGCCGGTTGTGTATTGACTGGTGTAAGTCCGTTGCTTACCACCGAGGAATTGAAGCATCAGCTAAATGATTCGGGCGCGCGGGCATTGCTGACATTGGACGCCTTCATTCCACGATGGAAAGAAGCGGTAACCGGAACCGATGTTAAGCTGGTGATCGCTACGAGCATCAGTGATTATCTGTCTCCAATCTTAATAACGCTGGGCAAGTTGATGAAGAAACTTCCTACAGCCAAACTGGTACCTGTTGAAGGTACCACTGTAATATCATTTAAGGAAGTTATTCGTAGGACACCGCCTGACCCCGTAAATGTAAAAGTAAGCATGGACGACACCTGCGTTATTCAGTACACCGGTGGCACAACAGGATTGCCCAAGGGTGCCGAGCTCACGCAGCGCAATGTAGTATCCCAGATGACCCAGATAAATACATGGCTGGATGTGCCTATGTGCAGTGAGGTTTGCCTGACAGCCTTTCCTCTCTTTCATATCGCAGGTCTTATGATCTGCATGTCGTTTTTTGCCAGAGGTGTTACTCAAATTGCGGTGCCCAACCCGCGTGATCTGAAATTCATGATCAAATCATTTAAAAAGTACAGGCCTGATATGGTTGGCAACGTACCTACCTTATATCTGGAACTGCTGAAGATGCCGGAATTTCGTGCCCTTGATTTTTCCAGAGTCAAGTATTTTGGGAGTGGCGCAGCGCCTTTCCCGTTTGAATATTTGAAATAGTTTGGCCAGATTGTGGGAGGGGCTCAATTGGTGGAGGTCTATGGATTAACAGAGGCCAGCCCAATCCTTACCGGAGTGCCCCGCTTCGGTAAATCCAAACCCGGCTCGGCTGGAATACCTTTTCCTGATACCGAGGATAAGATAGTAGAACCAAATACCGGCGAAGTGCTGCCATTCGGTGAGCATGGAGAGTTGATAGCCAGGGGACCTCAGGTCTTCACCAAAGGCTATTACAA
>DAOUFT010000190.1:0-4600 GCA_034429855.1 Dehalococcoidia bacterium | reverse complement strand
TAAAAAAGTAGCAATAACTGCCTGTATGAGAAAACTGCTCACAATAATAAACGCTATAATCAAAACAAGAACTACCTGGGCCGCTCCGATGCCACTGATAAATAACATCGGATAAAGACAGTTGCTACGTGATAAAATGTAGGGGCGGGTTTTTAAACCCGCCCGCCGTTATTCTTTTCGGTACGCCAGGAAAAAGGCCGCCAGCACGCTCATGACCGCCAGCAGCAGCCCCAGCAGCGGCCAAGTGATGTTGTAGCGCAGCAGCCAGGCCGGTGTGGCGGCCAGGCGGCCGACGAAGTCTATATACATCCTCGCCATGGGCTCCAGAGACGGCCTGTGCACACGCTCCATGGTGTCGTCGTCGTCGAACAGCCAGACGGGACCGCTGATCAGGCTGACTACGGGCAGCCCGGCGCGTCCGAAATGCTGCGCATCGGTGGGAACCCCCAGCGGTGTCCCGGTGGGGAAAACCAGCGTGCGCGTCAGGCCCGCTGCCGCCACCGATGTCTCGAACAGGCTGACCGTGACCGGGTTCTCGGTGATGAATACGCCGCGCGCCTCGGCGCCGCCCGCAGGCTCGGCCGGCGGCAGGTAGTCGTCCGCGATATGCTCGATGGCGATATCGTAAAGTGCCTGCCGCATGATGTCGTCACGGTGCTCCTCGATGAAGGCGTCGTTGGTCGCCCCGCCCACCATGTGCCCGCCGGTGAAGAGGAAGATCATGGTGAAGGGCCTCTGCTCGACGGGGAGCTTGGCATAATAGCCGGCCAGCGCCATCACCATGCCCACGCCGCTGCTGTCCTCCACGCCGCTCCTCCAGGGCGAGTCGTGATGGGAGTGGAAGATAACGGCGTCCTCGCTCAGGCCGGGCAGCACGCCGTAAACGTTGGCGCTCTCGCCCGCGCCGGGCGCGGTCCTGGCATCAAGCTCGAGCCTGACGGTGGTCTTTCCCGCCGCCACCTGCGCCTTGAGCCTGTCGCCCGCCTCCTCCATCAGGTACATCGAGGGTATACGGCGCAGCTCGCCGTCATAGGGCGCGTAGTAGGTGAATTTGCCCATATCCGGGTAATCATGCAATATGCCGATGATGCCGGCCGGGCCGCGCGGCTCGGCCTGCTTGTAGAAGGGTATGTATTTGAGCATCCAGCCGATGGGGTAGGGGTGGTGCCAGCCTTTAAGCTCGTTGAGGGGCTCGTAGGCCATGTAGCTGAACAGCTTCATCTGGTCCCAGCTCACATCGGTGGGAGGTATATCCACCAGCACGATCTTCCCCTCGATGTCCTGCCAGTCGGGCTTGGAGATGCTGCCCAGGTAGACGACCTCGGCCTCGCTCCCGCCCGGTTGTGCCGGGCCGCTGTAGGGCACGTAGAAGCACTCGGGCTGCCAGGCGGCGTCCGTGCCCGGCTGCACCGTCAGGCCCCACTTCACCGGCTCCCAGTAGTCGAATTTGCTCTTCTCGACATGAACCTGCTCGAAGCCGGAGGCCTGCAGCATCATGGCCAGAAAGTCGATGGCGGCAAGGTCGGCCTTCGAGCCCGGCCTGCGTTCGCCGATGGTGTAGACGTCGTCCGTCAGCCTCAGGATATACTCCTTTGAAGGCGTGGTTGCGGGGTCCGCGCTCTTGAAAGATGGGTTGGATGTGGCGATGACCGAGACCGGCGTCAATACCAGCGAGACGGCCAGCAGCACGGCCAGCGCGCTCCAGGCCAAAGCCGGCCTGCTTTTGGGCGCGGCTGCGCGGGGACCGAATATGTAAACGATGATTCCCGCGGCCAGCAACACCAGTCCTGCGATCAGGAAGGCTGTGGCATTGCCCGTGAAGACGGCCGGCATGGCCAGCAGGCGCACTATGATGCTCAGCCCGGCCAGCGCCGAGAGCAGGAACTGCAGCAGGAACCAGACGCAGATGCTGAGGCAGATGGCGCCCAGCACGCGCAGCCAGTGCAGGCGTCCCGCCGTTATCCACAGCGCGACCAGGAAGATGACCATGGGCGGGAAAAGGAAATACCATGTCATGAACAGGGCCAGGGCCAGGCCGGACTTGTCCAGCAGCAGCGCCGCCAGGAAGGGCAGGGCCGAGAAAACTATGGACAGTCCCAGCGCTACCAGCAGCGAGACGATCAGTGGGCGGTTGGCCCGGAAGGGACAGGTCTTGGTTTCACACGCCATCGGAAACCACCTCCTTAAAGAATTTATTCTTCTTCCGGGCGGACCTTAAGGTCCGCCCAAACATTGTAACGCATAAAATTATCTGTAGGTCCGCCCAAACATTGTAACGCATAAAATTATCTGTAGGGGCGTTGCTTTAGCTGCGCCCGTACCGCAATACCCCTTCAGGATCTGAATCTGGTATACGGGCGGGTTTACAAACCCGCCTCAACATTGTAACGCATAAAATTACCTGCAGGGGCGTTGCTTTAGCTGCGCCCGTTCGATTTGAGGCGTATACTCGAAAATCTTGACCTCGGGCAGCTGCGCGCTGCCCGCCGCCGCTTTCTGCGGCGAGGCGAAGGCCAGGCGGTCCCCCTCAAGCGCCTCCAGCGGCGCCGGGCTGGCCAGCGGGTCCCGGCCCACCATGCGCCAGTTGCCGGTCTGCTGCGCCGCCAGGAAGGCCGCGGCGTCCTCATAGCTGCGGAAGGTCTTGAGTCCTGTGATCTCCCGGTAGGGTCGCCCCTCCGCGTCCGTCCCCCACTCCCAGGAGATGACCGCGCTCTCCGCCGGTGTGTAGGCTTTCCCGTTATAGCAGTACAGCCGCACCGCCATAGTGCGGTAATACTCGGGGTAATATAAGAGCGTGGGCGTCAGGCGTCCGCCCTGCTGACGGTAGTATATCTCGAAGTACTTGGACTCCTTCTCCCCCGCTGACGAGGCCACCACAGGGAACCCCTTATTCCAGTTCACCAGGTAATCGTTGACCGCCACGTACTTCAGGTTCCAGCCGGCCGCTCTCTTCGCCGCCTCAAGGCCATCCTGAGCCATGAAGTAATCCTGTTCTCCCTGCTGGGCCGAGCCGGGATGGCTGACCGGCACGCGCTGCCCCATACGCAGCACCCAGTAGCCGTAGTCCCACCAGCAGAGCACGCTGTAGGACGCCTGCCTCCGCCCGGCCTGTCCCTCGTAGTATTCATAGTAATAGCCGTCCCTGTCGAAGGGCTGCGGCGTCTCGTCGCGCAGCCAGTCCATGGAGCTGCACCAGGCGTCCGGCGGCGGATAGAGCGCCTTCGACGCCACATCGAAGCAGGGTTTCTCCCCGCCCGGCAGCGGGCCGGTATTGGGGTAGATCACCAGGAAGGCCACGGCCGCTATGCCCAGCGCCGCCAGGGCAGGATTTGCAGCGGGTTTCCTGCTCGCCCTGTCCTTCCTTTTGGCCTTTTTGCCCGAAACAGATCCGGGTGCGGTCTCCGGCTCGCCCTCCCGCAGGCCGCACAGACTGAGTATCAGCCGGCAGGTATAACCGGCTAAAATAGCGACGTTGACCGCCAGGTAGTAGGCGAAGCGCTGCATGGCCAGCGCGGACAGCAACGTCACGATGCTCCAGACCGCCAGCAGCACCACCTCGGGACGTCCCTGCCTGAAGGAGCGGTAGAGCAACACGCACAGCGCTATGGCCGCCAGCACGGAGGCCGACGTGTAGTTGCCCCAGAGCAGGGCTAAGGTGAAATGCCCCTGCTGGTCGATCAGCAGCGGACGCATCTCGGCGATGGTTACCTGCGGGTTCCAGACGAAGAAAGAGGTCAGCCGTCCCAGCGCTTCACTGGATAATGAGGGCGCCGCCGCGCTCAGAACCAGCAGGCCGGCAGTGCCCAGGACGATCAATACGGCGGGATAAACATACGGCTTTAGCTTCAGCCGGCGCAGCAGCGGTGAAAGCGCGGGCAGGGCCGCTGCCGCTATTATGCAAATGCCCAGCGCCGCAAAGACAATCACACCGGAAGGGCCCAACAGGGACAGCAGCAGCGCGGGCAGGCAAACCGCCAGGCCCGTCACTCCGAGGTAAAGCAATGGCCGTCCCTGCAGGTGGTCGACAACCGCCTGCAGCACCAGCCAGAGGAAGAAGATCAATATGAACAGCGGGGCGCCCTGCCATGAGAGTATATAGAGCCCCAGAAAGATACCCGCCAGCGCCCCGTAAACCGCCGGTTTGACCAGGTGGCGCAGCTCCGCGCCGCGCGGCGGTCCGGCCGCCCCTGGTGCGGCTTTGACCGACAGAATGAGGAAGAGCATGAAGAGCGTGGAAAGGAATATCTCCAGCGCATGGCTGTCGGCGTTGCCCAGCAGCGTGCGCACGAGGAACTCTCCCGGCATGAGGGCGATGAAGCCGGCCGCCGCCAGACCGGCCCACCTGTTGAAGATGCTGCGTCCGATCAAGAAGACGGGGAAGACCAGCAGCGCGCCCAGCAGTGCGGGCAGGTACACCGCCACCAGGTCAACCGTCTGCTGCGAGGGCGCGCCGCCACCCAGCAGCCAGGCTATGCATCCCATGAAATAGACGAAGAAAAGCGGCTGTCCGCTCAGGTCCCGGCCGCCCGGGTAGATGCCGTAGGGATCGATATTGGCCAGCTGGGGGAAGTGATGGGAGAGGGTTGCGTGTAATCGCACG
>DAOUFT010000189.1:0-13826 GCA_034429855.1 Dehalococcoidia bacterium | reverse complement strand
TGAGGCATGATACAGTAAATTGCTCAGCAATTTAGCGGATTCCCAGGTTTTCAATAAAAAAGATAAAACCAAGTGGCACTGCACCAATTGCGGATACGTATATGAAGGCACCGAAGCTCCCAAGATATGCCCTGCCTGCCAGCATCCTCAATCATACTACGAAGTGCTGGCTGAAAACTATTAAATAATCCTGAAGGCCGATAGCCGGTTTGACAGCTACCGCGCTGTACTACAGTATTGCGGTAGCTGGATTGTTTTCGTTCCTTCGATATCAATTTGCCGTTGAACCTGCGGGTTGTCTCACAAAATAATTCGACCCGTCAGTTGGACATGCTGTGCTTGGCCACTGTAAGTTAAGACCACTCTCCACAATACCATTCCCGCATTGACGCCGTCATTTCAGACAGGTAATATGGGGCGTTACAGCAGTACAAATTTTCGCCTTGATCGTTACTTAAGGGCGACATGAACCAAATTTAATCAGGAGGTATGTCGTGGCAAAGGATACTGGCGTCTCCAGGCAATACCAGACTGGCAAAGGCGCATCTCTTTACATCCTGATCATCTGCACGCTGCTCTATATGGTCAACTATATGGACAGGCAGGTGGTAGCCGCAGTTGTTGAGCCGATGAAAGCCGCCCTGAATCTGAATGACGGTGATATCGGAATTCTGGGCTCGGTATTCCTGCTCAGCATAGCGCTCTTCTCCTTTCCTATAGCCTATCTGGTCGACCGCTGGAGCAGGCGAAAGTCTATCGCAATAATGGCGATATTGTGGAGCGGATTTACTTTCCTTACTGGCAAGGCCTGGAACTTCTGGTCATTGATTGTCCCGCGCAGTCTGGTTGGAGTGGGCGAGGCTGGATTCTCGGCCGGTGGCACAGCCATGGTCGGAGCTGCCTATTCCAGCAAGGCACGCGGTGCAGCAATGGGCGTTTTCAATGTATCGATCCCGCTGGGCATAGCACTGGGATCCGTACTTGCCGGCGCTCTGGCCAAGTCCCAGGGTTGGCAGGCCCCCTTCCTGTATTTCGCCATACCGGGTGTGATCCTCGGTATACTGGCACTGTTCATGAAAGACTATAAGAGCGTGGGTGAGACGCAGGGAACCGGAGTAAAGGTCACCTTCGGACAATCGATTAAAACTCTCTTTAAGATACCTTCCCTGGTCTGGGCTCTGGTAGGCTACGGCCTGGCCAATATCATGTCGATGTCATTCCTATTTTGGACTCCGGCCTATGTAGGCAGGGCATGGGATGTGGACGTTGTAGCCGCCAACGCCGTTATGGTGCCTATCGTCCTGGCCGCCATCGTCGGGTCCCCTTTGGGCGGCATCCTCGCTGATGTCTGGTTTAAAAAAGATCCCAGAGGCAGGCTTTACATACCGGCGATTACCATATTTCTCAGCGCTATCTGTCTTGCCGCAGCGATCTACTTCCAGTTCAAGGGAATTGGAATGGCACTGGTGATAGCCTATGGCGTCCTTAACGTAATGGCGTTGCCCTGTCTAAGCGCCCTATCACAGGATGTAGCACCTGCTGCTCAGAAGGGTCTTGTCTGGGGTCTGATGGTATTCTGCATGTATGTCTTCGGCGGCGGCTGGAGTCCGTACATGGTGGGAGCAATCTCCGACGCGCTTGGTCAGGATGCTCAGGCGCTGGGAACCGCTCTCAGCATAGCATGTATCGGAGGCATACTGGGCGGCGTCTGCTATTTAATGGCTGCCAAACCTTATCCGGTCGATATGGAAAAGGTGAAGCACGACACGCTTATGGCTGAGAAATAATCCGTCTTTTAGATCTGGAATTATGGAGGCGGGTGCACCCGCCTCCATTTGTTTTCAACCTGCCCCTCAACCTCCGCAATTAAACTTTCGTGATAAAAGTGGTTGACAAAACCTGCCAAACTCCTAAAATTACAGTTACTGTGTTACCACAGGAAAACCCGGGCATTACATTCATTATTCCTGTTTAACAACGATAGGAGGGTAAGGTTATGACCACCCAGAGCTGCAATTCGCCCCGCTACTCGATTAAGGAACCACACAACCTGTCTCCACGTATTAAATGGTTGCGCGATTACTATTTCCAGGGCAACAATCGAAAGTGGAACAACGAGTTCACCGGCTTCACCACGGGAACACCCTGGGATATTCAGTACCAGGAGGGCAATTTCTATATTGTACCTGAGACCTATACTTTCTTCCCCACTTTCACAGGCGCCTTCCAGCAGGCCTCTTTTAAAGTGGACCTGCCCGAGGGCTTCTGGGAATGGAGCCTGCCGGAACGCCAGGCCTGGTTTATCAGGGAGGTCATGGTCTATTACCTGCCGCACGAAGTTCTGCCGGGCGATCTCATAGCCGGAGGCAGATTCAACGTTCAGACCTCCCGGTGTTTCAATCAGAAAGAGGCTGCAGAGTACGCAAAATCAGTTTACGGAAAAAAGGGGGCACGGTCAGCTGAGTTCTGGTTTCATAATCATGGCTACGGTAATGCAGGCGCCACCAGCGGACACCTGATTGCCGACTATCCGAGAATCCTGCGCGAGGGGTGGAAAAGCATCCACGAGGAATTGAACCGGAAGCTGTCATCATTGTCTCAACGCGAGTACGACGGGAAAAAGGGCCATCAGATTAAAGCCATGCTGGTCGCTGCCACCATGGCGCGCGACGTGGCTTTCGAATACAGCAAGGTCTGCACGCAACTGGCCGATAACGAATCCGACAGTGCCAGGAAAAAAGAGCTTCATAAAATGTCAGAAATCCTGCGCAGGGTGCCATGGGAACCGGCGCAGAATTTTTGGGAAGCTCTACAGGCGCTGTGGATCACGCACATGCTTGTTATGAGCGATGAGAACTATCCCGGACCGGGCGTCTCTTTCGGCAGGGCGGATCAATACCTTTACCCCTTCTGGAAAAAATCTCTGGATGAGGGCATGGATCGTGAGTTCGGCAAAGAGCTACTGAAGTGCTTCTGGATTCACTGTAACTATGCCTATGACGCCATGATAAGAACCGGGGGCAACCAGGGCATTACAGCCGGCTTCGGGCAGCTCATCACCCTTTCAGGTATGGGCAAAGGCGGCGTCGACCTCAGCAACGACCTGACCTACGCTATGCTGGAAGTGATTGACGAGCTTGCTCCCTTGCTGGAACCCAAACCGAATGTCCGGCTGCACAGGCATAGCCCGGACAAGCTGCTGGAAAAAGTCATCGATATGATCGCCTCAAGCCAGGGATCCCCATTCCTGCTGAACTTCGATGAGCGCTCTATCGCCGGAATGCTGCGCGAAGCAAAAATGGCCGGCCTGGAAAAGCTGATCAACGCAGATAATGTCTTCGATTACGCTCCTGTCGGATGTCTTGAAAACACCATGTGCGGAAATGACCGCTCCGGTACGGTGGATATCAACCTCAACCTTTTTAAAGCCGTAGAGCATGCGCTCACCGGTGGCTACGATTTGCTCCCCTGGGTGGATCCCATGACCGGCAAACGGGAAGCAGTCAAACGCTGGGGAGCCGATACGGGCGATGCGACCAGATTCAGGACCTGGGATGAATTCTGGAATGCCTACGTTATTCAAACCAGACATCTTATGAAACGCGTGGCAGATCTGTATGACTGGACCGACAGGATCAGAGCCCGGCATCTGCATACTCCTTACCTATCTTGTCTGGTGAGAGGATGTGCCGACAAAGCCATGGATATCAACGAAGGTGGAGCTGAAATTAACTTCGTCACCGTTGAAGCTGTGACTTATGCCACAACCGTTGATTCCCTGCTGGCTATTAAGTACCTGGTTTTCGATAAGAAGGAGTGCACCATGCAGGAGCTCATCCAGGCGCTCAAGGATAACTGGAAGGGGCACGAAGTTCTGCAGGCCAGAGCGCTAAACAAGGCCCCTAAATATGGAAGAGACGATGATGAGGCGGACAGACTGGGTAAAGAAGTAATGGGGCTGTGGGCCGGCGAGACGTGGAAATACCGCACTTCCGTCACAGGTAAGCAATATCGCCCCGGTATGCTTTCCTGGAACTACTGGGTGGGTGATGGTTTCATTCTTCCGGCCAGCCCAGACGGCCGGCCCAAGGGTCAATTCCTATCCAACGCCATCTGCCCCTGCGCGGGCGCCGATATCAACGGACCCACAGCCAACGTTAATTCGGTCGGCAAAGTAATGGGAGGGAAGGATCCGGCAGGCAAAGGAGATTGGGAGGGTTACTTGAACGTATTGCCCAACGGCGCCAGTCATACCATGACCTTCAGCCCATCCCTGCTGCGAGATCCGGAGCACAAATCCAAATTCAAGGCCTTCCTGCGCAGCTACGCGGAAAACGGTGGGAGCGCATTGCAGATTAATATGATAGACGCTGAAATATTGCGCGATGCGCAGAGAAATCCGGACGCCTACCGGCACCTTCTTGTACGCGTAACCGGTTATAACGCCTATTTCACATCTATCGGCCGTGAGCTTCAGAATGAGATAATAGCCCGCGAAAGCCACTGCATGTAAGATTGATCCTTATGAAAACAGAGCAGGCACGACACGAGGCAGGCAGCGAAACCAGTATAGAGCCGGTAGCGGAGCGTTCGCTTCGCGGCGATAAGGCTCTCATTTTACATACCCAGCGGCTGTCCACCGAAGACGGGCCGGGTATAAGGACAACGGTATTCTTCAAGGGCTGCCCTCTGAGTTGCCTGTGGTGCCATAACCCCGAAAGCATCTCTTTCAAACCCCAGATGCACTGGATGGAATCGCGTTGCATAGGCTGCGGTATATGTGTAAAAACATGCCCGGTGGGCTGCCTGACAAGGACTGAGTATGGCATCATTAGAGATAGAAATAAGTGTATATCCTGCGGAAAATGCGCACAGGAGTGTCCCGCAGGGGCACAGGAGATGCTGGGCAAATCAGTGGGGCAGGATGAGCTATTAAAAGAGCTGCTGAAAGACAAGGTCTACTATGAGAAATCGGGTGGGGGAATTACTCTTTCAGGCGGCGAACCGATCATGCAGGCGGAATTTTGCGCAGGACTACTGGAAAAGCTGAAGGAAAATTTGGTCCATACAGCCGTGGATACCTGCGGCATGTGTTCCCCGGCATCTCTGGTCAAGGTCCTGCCGCTGGTTGATCTCATTCTTTTTGATCTTAAGGAGATTCACCCCGAAAAACATCGAAGCTATACCGGCCAAGATAACGTCCGCATACTGGAAAACCTTGTCCTCGTACGCGATCATATCAGGACGAATCCAGGTAAACGGCTCTGGATCCGCACACCGCTTATTCCCGATGCCACAGCAGAGGAGGAAACCGTGATGCGCATCGGGCGCTTTATACATAGCACGTTAAAAAATGATGTGGAGCGCTGGTAGCTTTGCGCCTTCAATAACCTGTGCCGCGATAAGTATCGGAGGCTGGATATAGAATGGAAATACGCCACCACCCCTCTTATGAGCAAGGCCGATATGGCCCGGTTCGAGACGATCGCCAGAAGTTCCGGGCCGGACCCCGATAAAATCTTTGTCACAGGAGCAGCGCGTGTAGAAAAAACTGACGCCTGAAGGAGGTCAGCGATGCAAGAACAAAAGAAAGTATTCAAGACATTTTCCGAGCAGGATATTGAAAGCTTCAAACCCGAGATGAAGATCGGGCTTATTGCAACAATTAATGAAGCCGGGCTGCCTCATCTGACGCTCATCTCCACACTACAGGCATGCTCGCCCACGGAGATGTTCTGGGGTCAATTCTCCGAGGGCATGAGCAAGTTTAATGTGAGAAACAATCCCAAAAGCGGATTCCTCATCATGACACTTGACAAGAACCTGTGGCGGGGCAAAGCCAGTTTTACGCGCACCACCAAAAGCGGCAGTGAATACGATTTGCTTAATAACACTCCCATGTTCCGCTACAATGCATATTTCGGTATCCATACTGTCTATTACATGGACCTTATAAGCCATACCGGCAAAGAAGCGCTGCCCATGTCCGGCGTGATACAGGCGGCTGTAAAGACCATGATAGCTAAAACGCTGGCTGGGAAAGGCGAAGGCCAGGATGTGATCAACCATTTTACCCGCAAGTTAATGGATAAAATAGACAACCTGAAGTTTCTGGCTTATGTAGATAGCGATGGATTCCCTGTAATAGTACCGGTGATACAGGCGCAGACAGCAGGCAGCGACCGTATCATCTTCTCCTCGTCCGTTTACGGTAGCGATCTCAAATCGATCCCGGCCGGTTCCTCAGCAGCCCTCTTTTGCATGTCCTTTGAGATGCAAACAGTGCTGCTGCGCGGCACCTACAAGGGTATTCGCAGCATAGGCGGAATTGAATGTGGTGAACTGATCGCAGACTGGGTATACAGCCCTATGCCTCCCAAATCGGAACAGATATATCCCCCGCGTAAACTCGAGGCGGTTACCAGTTTTTAACACATCAATTGCGCCGGAACTATCTCCGGCTGTGTCTTTTCATGAACCCGTTGATAAAGATTCTGGTTGAATCCACGGCCTCGATAAAGAAGCCATGCCTTTTATCCTGAAGCAGGGTTAGCTCGGCACCCGCTATCCTTTGTGCCAGCAGTTCGCTGTTTTTGAAATTCACCAATCGGTCGTCGGTGCCGCTTATTATCATGGTGGGCGACTTGATATCAGGTAGTCGGTCCCAGGTGTTTTCACCTGCTATCGCTTCCGACTGTCTTTTAAAGACAAACAAAGGGGTTGGATGTTCGACGGTTACCCGGTGATATTGCTCGAAAGCCGCCCTGTTTGTCTCGATGAATTTATCTGAGCAGAAAAACCGGAAAACCGTCATGGATCTCTGTTCAGGTGTCATCTTTCCCAGATAATCATAGTCAAACAGGATCCTCATACCCTCGGGATCGGTGGGCACCGTGTGCGGTCCACCAGGAAAAGTGCAACCCAGCAATAGGTTATACAACCGGTCGGGATGTTTCAAAGCAAACACCTGGGCAATCAAGCCTCCCATTGAGACACCGAACACGCTGGCCTTTTTTAGTCCTGCCGCATCCATCACACAGCAAACGTCGTCGGCCATCATGGCGATAGTCACAGGAGCATCCATCTTATCGCTCCTGCCCGTTCCGCGGTTGTCCATCAGAACAACCCGGTAGTTGTTTCTAACCAGCTGCTGCGGCAGATCGCCCCAGTGCAGCGCATGGTGTCCATAACCCATGATAAGTAAAAGCGGATCTCCCTGACCTATGACTTCGTAATACAGTTTCAAATCGCCGGATCTGGCAAACGGCATGGCGGCCTCCGTTAAGCAGGAATTTTTATTGCATAACCCCGTGAAAAGGATTATACAGGTCGGGGATCAAAACTAAAATATTTTGTAAACGAAGGGTAAGCAACTTATAATCCTTACGGACGGTAATATATTTAATACGCATAACCGGACCCTACCGGTCATGGGGGTAGAAAATGGTAGAAAACAACTTGTTCAAAAGAGCCGTGCTTTTATCAGTGCTGCTGGCCGCTGCCGTCATTACCGCATGTATACCCGCTCCTGCCGCGCCGCCAGCACAGCAGTCTGAGCAGCAGCCATTTACACAGAATGTAGCTGTATACAAATGTGATCCCATCGTTATTTCACCCCTAGCCGTGTCGGCCGGACAGCCTGTTACCATAGGCATGAGAATCGAAAACACCGGCAATGCCGCGGGAATATTCGTGGCTGAACTGACAATCAACGGGACACTGGTGGAAACGCGTCCCATACCCATCGAGTCGGGAAGCTGGGCAACAGTGGAATTCTCCACCATTTTTCCCACCGCCGGCCACTACGAGGTAAAGATCGCTCCGCAGGTAACCACATTCGACATCCCGGAGCGGAAAGAAAAAATGCGGCTTAGACTTGACAATGGCGGTGTGGACGGCTGTGATGTTCTGGCCGGTTCAACGGGTGACCCCGGCAACATGATACAGATGGTGGAAGGCAATATGATTAAGTTTTCAGCTCCACCAGGCGGTTACGAGATAGATAAAATTGAGATACTTGGCTTTATCAGAAGCAGTACCCACGATTTCGACACCAGTCACCAGTTCGGGCCGGGCACCTGGGTTTACGGACCGGATATTGCAGCCATCGAGCCGGTCAATCCCAATTTCACAATCAACATCTGGGACAGCCTGCATAACAGGCTGTTCAGCCGCGACTACGGAAAAAACGTCTTCTCATATGTTCCTCAATGGATCAGCGTGGATGTGCCCGGCGTAAAGGTCAACGGCGACTTCTATATAGAGCTGATCACACATAATCAACCCAGGCTAACCGGCACCGGCCCGGGTAACTGGTATTATGGCGGCCCTTTCGTCGTGCATACATGGTATTATCAGCTATGTGTGGGATACGAATATTCATTGAACGTAGTCTCGTCGGTGTCTCAGAACGGCAACGTGGTACCGGACAGATACCTCACTTATAATTGGCTGATCAGGACGGACGGATACCGTTTGCAGAACTGAATATCAAACATAAGGAATGATATCCCACTGTGGTGGCTTCAGTCATAGCTATTATCAGGTACTGCATCATCGGGGTGGGCGTCGCCCTGGCATATTATCTATACTTTACCTGGTCGGATGCCAGGCCGGCGTTGGAAGTGATCCTCTTAACCTGCGTGGCTTTCAACGGACTAATCAGCTTCTTAAGCCACGTCGTTTTTTACAAAGCTGACGCCACCCGCATGGGGCTGCAATCTTCCTCATCCAAATACCAATATGAGGTCGGATTCGCCAATTTGGCCATAGGCCTGTCCGCACTGGTCGCCGTCCTTTTTCAGTGGGGCATCCCGGTGTATATCATACTGGTTATTTGCTACTCTCTTTACATAGCTCAGAATTTAGTTTTTCACTTCTGGTGGTTTGCACGTGGAGAACGGCGCAACGCAGGGTACCTCTGGGAAAACGTCCTATTCACCACCCTGTATGTAGCCAATATGCTATTCTTTGCTTTTGCGACGCTTACACAGGAGGGACTGGCTCCGGTATCACACAACGCCTGTTTACAACGCATTTTTTTTGTGGTATAAATCCCACCAAGAAAGCGAAGATGCCATTTGGCCCATACACATTGGAAGCTCTTACCTGAAGCCGAGAAAGCCCCGCTGTTCCGGGGTGCTGGTGCACTTGTGTCCAAGCTTCTTTATAACCGGGGCATCACCAGTTCCATCGAAGCAGAGATCTTCCTCAAGGCAGATAATCGCCTTGCCATAGACCCTTTCAGCGTCCCCGACATGCATCAGGCTGTCAACCGCGTTTATAAGGCACTGCTATCGGGCGAAAAAATGGCCGTTTACGGCGATTTCGATGCCGACGGTATCACAGCCACAGCGCTGCTGGTTCAGGGTTTGCGTGAGCTTGGCGGGGATGTCGTACCTTACATACCTCACCGCATGCAAGAGGGCTACGGACTTAGGATACCCGCTCTGGAGAAATTGCGCAAGCAGGGCATCACGCTCGTAATAACTGTAGATACAGGTATAACTGCATTTACTGAAATAGAGAAAGCCCGCAGGATGGGAATGGATATACTGGTCACCGATCATCACGTACCTCTGGCTGAGCTACCACCGGCCAGCATTGTCGTGGATCCTAAACGAACAGATTCGGACTGCCCGTTCAAAGAGTTTGCCGGGGTTGGTGTTGCGTTCAAATTATTGCAGGGGCTGCTCACCAGCGGCGGACATGCCGAGCTGCTCGACAGCTCACTGGAACTGGTCACACTGGGGACTATCACAGATATGTCTCCACTCATCAGCGAAAACCGTTACTGGGTTAAATCCGGGCTCCGTCTGCTACACAGTACCAGGCGCATCGGGCTTGTCGAGTTGATGAGCGTTGCAGGCATTGAAAAAAGCAAGCTGACAACCGAGAGTATCTCATATCAGATCGGCCCCAGACTGAACTCAGCCGGGCGGCTGGATGACGCCGGCACCAGCTACCAGCTGCTGGTGACCCAGGACCAGGCACAGGCCAGAGTTCTGGCCGCCGAACTGGAAGAGAAAAATAAGGAGCGGCAGCGGCTGGTAACAGAAACATATGAAAAAGCGCGCCGCCAGATACTGGAGGATGGCGCCGACAGGTTAATTCTAATGGCCAGCGACGCGGATTATCCGCCGGGCGTTATCGGCCTGGTGGCCGGCAGGCTGGCGGATGAATTCTATCGTCCGGTTATACTTTTCAAGATTGGAGCGGACTCATGCCGGGGCAGCGCCAGAAGCATTCCCGAATTCGATCTGATGGAAGCGCTTAAAACATGCCATCATCTTCTCACCAAGTACGGCGGGCATGCACGGGCAGCTGGTTTTAATATTCATACCAGGGATATGCAGCTTCTACAAAAAAGACTTCGTTCTCTGGCCGAAGAGCAGCTCGCAGGCCTGGACCTGCGCCCGCATATTGATATCGATGCCGAAGTCTCGCTTTCAGCTTTTACAGGAGGCGCATTTGAGGAGATGCGAAAGCTAGAGCCTTTCGGCATAGGCAATCCCGCACCGGTCTTTCTGAGCCGCAAGGTCGAGGTGGTGGAACAGAAGCTGGTGGGCAGCCAGAACGATCATATTAAATTGAAGCTCAAACAGGACGGCATCGTCTGGGACACTATGGGCTTTCGCCTGGGAAATTACCTGGGCGAACTTTCCCGCCATATAGATATCGTCTATTCAGTAGAGGTTGACAATTTTAACGGTAAAGGACAGCTACGGCTCAACTTGCTCGATTTTACTCGCTCTTACTGATCTCCGCCCGCTGTGTTGTCCGCCCTGATCTGCAATATAAAGCATATCGAACGATCATAACGGTAACCGCAGCCAATACTATCAGGATATCTATCACCTGAGCCTGCGGCAGATTGAACAGGAATGGTTCGCTTTCGCGGAAAAATCTAATGACAAAATCCCCTGTGCCGAAAAAGATCAGCCATAACAGAAATAATGAACCTTCAGGCCTGAGCTTGTTACGTAGTAACCACAATATTATAAAAGCTGACAAATTCCACACAATATGAAATAGCTGTGTGGGATAGAGGGGAACACCGATGGGAGCATAACTATTGGGATTGCTGTATATGACGGCGATGGGAAGCTCGCATGTCAGGCCGAAGCAGCATCCGTTAATAAGGCATCCCATCCGTCCAATTGTCTGCCCCAATATGGCTCCCGGAGCAGCTATATCGCCCAGTAACCAGAAGGATATTTTTTTTACCAGGCAGAAAATAAGTATGGCAAGCAAACCTCCCAGCACCGCACCCCAGACTGCCAGACCGGCAAAATTCAGCAGCTGCTCGGGATGATAAAGATAGTACTGCCATTTATCGATAATATGCAGCAGCCTGGCGCCTATGATTCCACCCACCACAGCCCACAACGCAGCATCCCATATGATGTCCTGGGAAACGCCCCTGCGTTTGGCCTCAAATAGAGAAAGAACTATGACTGCGATCACTGCCATGACGACCAGCACGCCGTACCATCTGATCTCAAACGCGCCGAAGCTGAATAATACAGGGTCCCAATCAATTTCAAACATGTCTCAACTTACATCCCCGAATATAGCGTTTACAAATGATACGGGATCGAACAGCGCGATATCACCAACCTGTTCCCCCGTTCCTATATATTTAATGGGTATTTGTAGCAGGTCGCAGATTGCCAAGACTATTCCGCCTCTGGCGGTACCATCCAGCTTGGAAAGCAATATCCCGTTGACATCCGTAGCTTCGGTAAAGTTGCGCGCCTGCGATAATCCATTCTGGCCGGTAGTGGCGTCTATTACCAACAGCACTTCCTGTTCGGCATCATACTTCCCTGAGATCTTCCTGATCTTTCTGAGCTCGTCCATCAGATTATGTTTGGTCTGAAGCCTGCCTGCCGTATCTATGATAATAACATCAGCGGCACGGCTACGCCCAGCCTCCAACGCATCAAACACCACAGCTCCAGGATCAGCTCCAGGCCGATGGGCCACAACATCCACGCCTACTCTGCCGGCCCACATCTTAAGCTGATCAATAGCGGCCGCACGGAAGGTGTCCGCCGCACCCAGCAACACCCTTTTACCGTTGTTCTTATATTCATTCGCCAGCTTGGCTATGCTGGTGGTCTTTCCCGTCCCGTTAACACCGACCATCAGAATCACCTTCATGCCTGCACCCATCCCAACCGCTTGCGCCTTCACAGGCACATCGAGCAACCGTACCATCTCCTCCTTCAGTACAGCACGTACATGTGCCCCTTCGACAAGCTTCTCTTCTGCGGCACGCCTCTTCACCCTTCCCATCAACTTTTCAGCGGTTTCCATTCCCACATCCGCAGATATCAGCAATTCCTCCAGTTCATCCCAGGTTGCTTCATCGATCCTGGATCGATTGAAAAGTCCGGCTATTCTGGAGAAAAAACCACGGCTGCGGGTCACACCCCGCTCGGTATTCTTTGCATTATCAGACAACGTATGCCATATACCTGACTGTTATTTTGTATCTACAATTTTAGCGTAGCCTTTGAGCATCTCGGTCTTCATCATCTTGCGCACCATCTCTTTCATCTTGGGATCCTTGATCATCTCGGTCATCTGTTTGCTGAACTCCAGATACCTAGTGTCCTGCTGAGGGAAATCGAACAGACCGTGCGACTCATAGTACCGGTAATCGGCGGTAAAGGGAAACGATAGCCTTGCCCAGATCTGATCGCGGAAAATCTTATGCCCGCCAATGCCCAGGAATGTGCGTGGAAGCATGTATGTATTCTTAGCATTATCAACGCATTTAGCGGCAAACTCATCCAGTAACTTATCTATCTGCGCTGAATCGGCGCATTCATCGGTTATGACTCCGGCAAGGTTTCCGCCCGATATTTGCGGCATGGCATTAATAATCTCCTGCAGATTGGCCACCTGGCTGAGAGGGCCGGATATGATGTACCCCATCTGTTTATCCACCGAAGTAGGGATGTGACCGTTAAAAAAGCTTCTGTCCCAGAACATCTTGAATCGCGCTGAGAAAAAGCGATCAATGATCTCCCCTGCAAATATGGTCACATCGGCGTCACGCCAGGCGTTGAAATGATCTATAAAATCATCCTTGCCCTGATAGACACATATATTATCGAATGCGCATTCCATACAGCCGAGGCAGCCTCCGCGCATTTTAATATCGCGTGTGCTGGCCACCTGAACATCTCCTCTGAACGCCTCGGTAAAACGCTGCACCATTTTGGCCAGGTTGGATTTATCGTCCTTTATATCGGCCAGAATCCGTATCTTCATACCCCGTGTTTCAACATTGCCCGCTCCTTTGCCAGGTTTATAAGTGAACT
Source organism: Dehalococcoidia bacterium (assembly GCA_034429855.1). Classification (GTDB taxonomy): domain Bacteria; phylum Chloroflexota; class Dehalococcoidia; order GIF9; family UBA5629; genus CAIMUM01. The sequence continues at coordinate 492 of DAOUFT010000189.1, read as the reverse complement.
TCTTGTGAACGACGGGAGCAGACAACTTCATAGTCGCCGCCTTTTGATCGATAGCGGCAAAGAAATTTTCAGCCCACTTGATCAATATTCGACGCATATTATCGATCATAATATCGTCCATGTCCGCTGAGAAAGGCTCAACATATTTCATGTCGAGGTCATCGCAAATCCCGCGTATGTAGTTGTGCGCTGTATTGTCGAAGAAATGCACAGAGGTGCTCAGCGCCGTGACATATTTGCCGGCAAATGCTTTTTGCGCTCCCCTCTCACTGATCAGCTCTATAAAACGTTTATATTGCGAGCAGACAAGAAAAACATAAAGGGGAAAAGCCCAGATTACGCCATCCGACTTTTTCACCTCTTCGACGATCGATTGGAAAAGGCCGTCATCGTTTTCGATTTTGATAATATCGTGCGCAACATTAAGCAATTTAAGCTCATGCTGGGGAAATTTCTTTTGAATGAATTTAATGTACTGTACAGTTACGCTGA
>DAOUFT010000188.1:0-18065 GCA_034429855.1 Dehalococcoidia bacterium | reverse complement strand
GCCCTGCATCGCCCTGCCTTTTTAACCTCGGGTACATCAATTCCTTCCACATTTTCAGTGATAAAAGATGACGGTTGTTGTAGCCGTAGTCGTCGTATATAAACACTACGTCCGCCCCTGCTTTAACACTCCTGCGGGCTATCTCAATCTCATGCTCGATGAACCTGTCCATGAACGATTTAATCTGGTCGGGATATTCCACCAGCCAGGTCATATATTTTTCCAGGCCGATCATCTGGTTGCTGGTCCAGTCGTGCGGACCCCATGCCTCAGCCGCTATGCTATGATGTGGATAAAGTTTCCTGTACCTGCGGAAAATATCGTAAAGGCTGTCCTTGGCCGCATCGGGGAAACGGTAGCTCGCAAGGTCGTCGATCTTTTTTATGGGAGGGTCTATCATATCCGGATAGATCCCTCCGCCTATTTTTCGCCCAACCCCATAGATATCAACCACGTCGATATGCCCTTTTTTATAGCTCCATTTGCTGTAATTGGGTGTGGCATAGGAAGCCAGAATCATATCGGCGCCCAGATTGATGCCGTACTCGTTGGCGAAATTATAGCTGTGTATGTCCCAGAAAAGGGGGAGAAATCTCCATATCTCGGCGGCCTGCATATATCCGCTTTTCTTGAGCCGGTTCCAGAGTAATTTTGCAGCTATATCCCTGGTACAGTGACCGGATGGTTGATATTCAGCCATTAACCTGCAGCCCGTGTGTGCCTCGATCCAATAAAATACGGGCACGCGATCGGAAGGCAGGCCCCTGGCTGCCGCATGAATTCTCTCCCTGGGAGTCATCGAGACTTTAATTCGGCTGCTCACAGCCCGCCTCCTTGGTTGGCCTGGAAAGCGTTTTAGTTCTTACATGCGACGATGGAGCGCGCGTAATCCCTGCCTGAGATACAGTCAGGGCCGTAAAAATCCGCTCCTATTTTTTTGGCGTAATCATCGCTTAGGGGAGCACCGCCCACCATGATTTTTGTGCTCGCATGCAACCCCTCCCTGTCTATAGCTTCAATTACTTCCTTCATCATATACATCGTAGTTGAAAGCAGGGCCGACATGCCCATGACGTGAGGCCGGTGCTTTTTTACTGCCTCAACGAACTGCTGTGTTGAAACATCCGAGCCCAAATCTACCACCTCGAAACCGGCGCCCTCCAGTGCCATCACGAGAAGGTTCTTCCCTATATCGTGCAGGTCGCCTTTAACCGTGCCGACTACCGCTTTACCGCTTTTTGTTATCGTCCCCGTCTTTGAACGCTGTTTGATTACCTCCACACTTCTCTGCATCGCCTTGGCCGATACCAGCAGCTCGGGCAGAAAATACTCGCCATCCTGAAATAGCTTGCCTACCACATCCATTGCTGGAATGAGAGCCTTTTCCATCAGTACTTCTGCCGAAATCCCTCCATCCAGTAATCCGGCTACTCTGGCTGCGGCCGGCTCCGCCTTACCGCCTATCACGAGCTGTTTCAATTCTTCCATATTCCGACTCCCTCTTCAGGCGGATGCAGAGGCCGGCATCCACCTTCGCTTGATATCGTTCAGGATATCATTCTACAAATATCATGCGACAGTTTCAAACCGGTGATTCATTTAACCAAATTTTTAGTTGCTTGACTGTCCGCCGCATTAACAGTTTAATAGTATACAAAAATCTTATCAGGAGCGGGCGATGTCGTTCCCACAGTGGATACTAATGACTTTTCCTTCGGCCGCGATATGTGCGGTTATGATCTTGATTGCCGTTGCCTTTGGCATCGGCGGTGTACTGATCGTACATCGATTTGTTGATCGCTCCAAGCTGAAGAGTCACCATGATATAGCCGGACCCCTTTTCGCAACGTTGGGTGTCATCTATGCCGTGCTGCTCGGCTTCGTTACGGTCATTGTCTGGCAGCAGTTTGATAACGCGAATATAACACTGACCAGGGAGGCCAATTTCTACGCAGATATATATCGTGATATGAATGGACTGTCACCCGAATTCAGGCAGCAGGCCGGGGTAGCCATGGATGACTATATAGACGCAGTCATTAATGATGAATGGAAGGTGATCGGATACGGACGGCGCAGCGAGAAAGTACAGGCGCTGGCCGCAAAAGTCTGGGAACTGTATGGCAACTATCAGCCTCAGACCGAGACCCAGAAGATATTTTTAGCCGAATCGGTACGGAAAATGAATGAGGCGGGGGAGATGAGACGGCAACGTCTTATGGATGCAAGTACGGGATTGAATCCAGTTCTCTGGATGGTACTTATTATAGGAGGATGTATCACCATTGCCTTTACCTTTTTCTTCGGGTCGGATAATCTGATACTTCAACTGATAATGACCACTTTGCTCTCGGCCTTGATCGCTCTATTGCTATTCACCATACTGTCCATGGATTACCCTTACTCCGGTGATGTAAGTGTGAAACCGGATGCTTTGATCCGGATACTTGCCAGCCTCAAGGATTAAAGTTACTGCCGACTTGCTGTCGCCAGGCATAATCAATACAATCTATATCGGGTTTTGTTTAATCTGCCGGCTTTTCCGCAGCAGACCATCGGCCGGCGTTGGCGCAGTTATCGATGGCAGTTGTTAAAGGATCCATTAACATATCGCTGGAGCTCTGCAAGGGATGCGGGCTGTGCATTTATTTTTGTCCTAAAAAAGTGATTGTGCAATCGGTACGGTTAAATGCCGCCGGCTATCAGCCGGCGGCATTTAAGGATAACGGCGACTGCACCGGTTGCGCGATCTGCGCCGTAGTGTGTCCCGAAGTAGCCATTGAGGTATACCGTGCCTAAAATATTGATGGATGGTAACAGCGCCATCGGTGAAGCGGCAATCCGCGCCGGCTGTCAATGTTATTTCGGCTATCCCATAACCCCGCAGAACGAGCTTACCGAATATATGGCCACGCACCTCAGCCGGCGTTAAGGCTGTGCGTTCGTGCAGGCGGAGAGTGAGTTGGCTGCCATAAATATGGTGTACGGCGCCAGTGTAGCGGGAGCCAGGGCCATGACTTCCTCCTCGAGCCCGGGCATCAGTCTCAAGCAGGAAGGCATCTCTTATCTGGCGGCCTGCGAACTTCCTGCCGTAATCGTCAATATGCAGAGGGGAGGTCCGGGATTGGGCAGCATCTCAGCATCTCAATCCGATTATTTCCAGGCCACCCGGGGCGGCGGGCATGGAGACTATCGCACTATTGTGCTGGGTCCGTCGTCCGTTCAGGAATTGGCCGATATGACCGTGAGGGCTTTTGATCTGGCAGATAAGTATAAGATACCGGCAATCATTCTGGGCGATGGAGTCCTGGGTCAGATGAAAGAGCCTGTCGAGTTCAGCAGGGAAGCTCCTGCAGTATTGCCGGTCAGGCAAGGCTCTCTGCGTGGGGCCAGAGGCCGCCCCGGCAAAGTAATCAAGACCTTCACCTCAAATCCATCTGAGCTGGAGGAGATAAACTGGAGCCTCTTCCGGCGTTATGCTTTGATTAAAAAGGAGGAGACGACCTGCGAATCCTTGATGATAGAGGATGCCAGGCTGGTCGTGGTAGCCTTCGGTATCGCAGCCCGCATCGCCAGGGGCGCTGTCAAGAACCTTCGGTCGGAAGGGCTTAAGGTCGGCCTGTTCAGGCCTATCACGCTGTGGCCATTTCCTGATGAGCCGCTTAAAGAGATGGCCAAAACCATTAAGCAGTATCTGGTATTCGAGATGAACATGGGCCAGATGATCGAAGATGTACAGCTGGCGCTGGCGGGTCAGGGGGAAGTGGCATTCTACGGGAGGCCGGGCGGAGTAATACCCAATCCCAGCGAAGTAGCCAGGGTAATCTCAAGGCTCTATTATCAGAAGGGTTTGAAATGATGAAACCTGTTTATTTGCATCCCCGCTCACTGAAAAAGACACCGTTTCATTACTGTCCCGGCTGCGGACATTCCATATCACACAGGCTCATTTGCGAGGTTATCGATGAGATGGGATTGCAGGAGCGTATAATCGGTATACCGCCTCCCGGCTGCTCTGTCTTTGCGTATAACTACTTCGATGTTGACATGGCCGAATCGGCCCACGGAAGGGGAGCGGCTGTTGCAACGGGCATCAAACGCGCCAATCCGCAAAGCGTGGTTTTCACGTACCAGGGTGACGGCGACCTGGCCGGTATCGGCACGGCTGAGACCATCCATGCCGCCAACCGTGGAGAGAATATTACCACTATTTTTATCAACAATGCTGTCTATGGCATGACGGGCGGCCAGATGGCGCCTACTACATTGCGGGGCATGAAGACGACCACTACTCCCTACGGACGCGACCACGTGCTCGAAGGACATCCAATCAGGATGAGTGAGATACTGTCCATGCTGGATGGTGTAGCTTATATTGAACGCGTGGCTGTCAACTCCCCTAATAACATCAGAAAGGCTAAAAAGGCGATTTCCAAAGCCTTTCAGACGCAACTTGATAATCGTGGCTTTTCCATGGTGGAGATCCTGTCACCTTGTCCCACCAATTGGAAAATGACTCCCCTTAAATCATGGCAATGGGTGGATGAGGAAATGACTGCAATTTTCCCCCTCGGCGTGTTCAAAGACATTACGGAGAAAACGGGTGCTGATTAAAACGCTTATCGCCGGATTCGGCGGCCAGGGCGTCCTTTCCATGGGTTTGAACCTCGCTGAAGCTGCTATGCTCGAGGGTAGGAATGTAACTTATCTGCCCGCATATGGCGCGGAGGTACGCGGCGGAACGGCTAATTGCACGGTGGCGATCTCCGATGACGAGATAGCTTCACCGGTAGCGTCTTCTCCCGAGTTTGTTATCGCCATGAATCAACCTTCAGCAGTCAAGTTTCAGCACCATATTCAATCGGGCGGGTTGTTCTTTCTCAATTCCTCCCTTATCGAGGTTGAAATAATCAGGGGTGACATCGAAATTGTGAATGTTCCCGCCAACAAAATTGCCGAAGATCTGGGCAGCCCGAAAGCCGCAAATATGGTCATGCTGGGCGCATTCACCAGAAAGAGCGGGATTGTTGACCTATCGAATGTTTCTCAGGCCCTCAAGCAAATCCTCAGCTCCAAGAAGAAATTGCTGGAATTAAATGAAAAAGCTTTGCTGACAGGGTATAATTTGTTTTAATCGCGGGTGAAGCTGCGTGGTCATGTCAAAAAGGAGTGGGTAATGAGCATCAAACAGGTATCCGTCATACTTGAGAACGTGCCGGGTATGTTCCTTGCAGTCAGCGAATGTCTTGGTCGTGAGGCTATTAATATTAGGGCTATCTCGGTTGCCGATACCTCGGAAACCAGCACCGTGAGATTTGTAACTGATAACCCTGAAAAAACCCTCAGCGTCCTGAGAAGCAATGGCTACAAGGTACTTGAGAATGAGGTGCTGGCGGTTGAGATTCCAGATCACCCGGGCGCGATGCAGGCCATACTCAAGCCCCTGAGAGAAGCGAATATTAACGTATTGTATTTCTACACCTTTCTGGGGAGGGGGGAGAGCGGCCAGCCTATCGTGATCATCGGCGTGGATAAGACCGCCGAGGCGGCGGAGGCGCTGAAAAAAAATTGGGTGCATACTTTCGGACGGGAGATCTATTCGTTGTAATTGTGCAGAGGCTGACATCAGCAGCATATTTAATGGGATATAATTAGATTGAATTCGATTAAGATTCTGCTTGCCGAAGACCATGCCGTTGTCCGGGAGAGTATCAGGGAAGCTTTGACCCGTGAGCCGGACTTTACTATTGTTGGCGAAGCCAGCAACGGTGATGAAGCCGTCAGCCTCGCGCGGGGGTTAAAACCCGATGTGATAATCATGGATGTAGCCATGCCGGGGCTGAACGGGATCGAAGCTACCAAACAAATAAAGTCGTTTCTCCCGGGCGCCTCTATTCTTGTGCTCACGGCCTACGATGACGAGCAATATATTTTCTCGGTGCTGTCGGCGGGAGCAGCCGGCTACCTGTTAAAGGATGTGGGTGTAGCCGACCTGGTGGAAGCTATTAAGACCGTATACAAAGGCGAATCCGTTTTACATCCCAATATAGCAAAAAAGGTCCTGCAGAAATTCCGAACCGGAAAGATCGAGGCTGCCGATGAACCATCGTCGGACATGCTCAGCGAAAGAGAGATCACAGTGCTGAAACTGACAGCCGGCGGCCTGAGTAATAATGCCATTGCGCAGGAACTTCATTTGAGCGTCAGTACCATAGAGAGCCATCTCCGGACCATTTTCAGCAAACTGGGCGTGGGTTCAAGAACCGAGGCGGTGGTCGAAGCTATGAAACGGAATTTGTTGAGCCTTAAGGACCTGGGCTGAATCGAAAATATGTCTTATATTCAAGCCATCTTGATTCTTTCCATCGCCCTGGCTATCACTGCCGGGCTGCTCATTTTTATTGTAGTCAAACTTTATCTTAACCGGGAGGACCTGCTGACCAGCTCCGATGTTGTTCTGGCTCGCGTGCTGGGCCGTTTTCCTCTTCCGGTGTTTGCGGTAAATAAAAAGCACCATGTCATTCAGTGGAATAAGGCCCTGGAAGTGCTCTCAGGCATCAGCAAGGAAGAGGTGATGGGGACGAATAATCAATGGAAAGCTTTTTACGGTAAAGAAAGGCCTGTTCTGGCCGATCTTATAGCAGATGAAGCTTCGGAGGAGGAGATATCCGCACGCTATCACGGCAGTGCCAGGAAATCGGCTCTCATCAGGGGAGCCTATGAAGCGGAGGATTTCTTTCCCTCGCTGGGCGAGAATGGTAAGTGGTACCATTTCACCGCCAGCCCGCTCACCAGCCGGGGAAAGGTAATCGGAGCTATCGAGATCTTGGAGGATGTGACGGAGAGACATATTGCCGAGCAGAATCTGCGCTATTATGCCAGGCAGATCACAAGGGTGCAGGAGGAGGAGCGAAAATACATCGCCAGAGAGCTACATGATACGACTGTGCAGACGCTGGTGGCGCTGATCTATCAAATGGATAATTTCCGCCGCAGCAAACCCGTTCTGACGGACGCAGAGCTGGCCATGCTCGATTCCATATATCAGCGACTCAAAACGGCGGTTGAAGAGGTCAGGCGGTTCAGCCGCCAGTTGCGCCCGCCCGTTTTGGATGATCTGGGATTGCTGCCTGTGCTGGAATGGCTCAAGGGCGAACTGAAGAAGATGTATGACATGGAGGTGGAAATAAAGGCTACGGGGGAACTGAAGCGTCTTCAGCCGGATACCGAGCTGGCTCTGTTCCGCATCATACAGGAGGCTCTCATCAACGCCGCCAAGCACGCCAAGGTTTCTTCCGCCATCGTACTGATAGAATGCCTTGAACGCGATATAAAGGTCAGCGTCATCGATCATGGGGTGGGGTTTGATATGGCGGGTAAGATCGAACTTTTGCCGCGGGATGGCAAGCTGGGCCTAGCCGGAATCGTGGAACGTGTACAGATGCTGGGAGGCCGCGTGGATATAGATTCGGTTAAAGGCAAGGGTACCACCATAAAAGTTGAAATCCCTTTATAAATCGACGTTATCAACGATACGGGCGTGAAAAGGTTTCTACCAGCACAGCCGGCCTCCGCTCAAAGACCTGCGGATTTGAAAATCACGGCTGCCAGCGGTGGCAGTGTGATGCTGAGCGAATAGGGTCTGCCGTGAAAAGATCTTGGTTCGGCCTGTACCGCCCCGAGATTGCCCTGACCGCTGCCCCCGTATTCGGAAGCATCACTGTTAAGCAATTCTTTCCAGTTTCCTCCATGCGGAACACCTATATGATATCCATAATGAGTAAGTGGAGTGTAATTCAGCGATACGAGAAGCACATCGCCGGTTGATCTCCCACGACGTAGATAGCTCACTACGCTGTGCATCGTATCGTTGCAGTCGATCCATTCGAAACCGCCGGCATCGAAATCCAGCTCATGGAGAGCCGGCTCGCTTTTATAAAGCCGTGCGATGTCACCGACTAGTTTTTGCAGCCCGTTATGTGGAGAATACTGGAGGAGATGCCAGTCCAGGCTCTTCTCATGATCCCATTCCCTCCATTGTCCGAATTCGTTTCCCATGAAAATCAGCTTTTTGCCCGGCTGCGTAAACATACCTGTGAACAGCAATCGCAGATTGGCAAACTTCTGCCAGTCATCTCCCGGCAGTTTCCCGATTAGCGATGATTTACCGTGCACTACCTCATCGTGCGATAAAGAAAGGACGAAATTCTCGCTGAAGGCGTACAGCATGCGGAATGTCAGCTTATCGTGATGATACTTTCTGTAAAGTGGATCCCTGGAAAAATACTCCAGTGTATCGTGCATCCATCCCATATCCCATTTCATGCCGAATCCCAGCCCGCCCACATAGGTGGGCCGGCTGACCATCGGCCAGGCGGTCGACTCCTCGGCGATGGTCTGCACATCCGGGTAGCTGCGGTAAACCTCCTCGTTGAAGCGGCGTAAAAAAGAGATGGCATCAAGGTTCTCCCGTCCTCCGAACTCGTTGGGAACCCATTCGCCCTTTTTCCGTGAATAGTCGAGGTAGAGCATGGACGCGACGGCGTCCACGCGAAGCCCGTCGGCATGGTATTTATCCAGCCAGAACATGGCGCTGCTTAAAAGAAAGCTGCGCACCTCGTGGCGGCTGTAATTGAAAATGTAGCTATTCCAGTCGGGATGGAGTCCTCTGCGGGGATCGGCGTGTTCATAAAGGTGAGTGCCGTCGAAAAAGCCCAGCCCGTGGTTATCATTGGGGAAATGTGAGGGTACCCAGTCCAGTATCACCCCTATCCCGTTCTGGTGTAGATAATCCACCAGGTACATGAGGTCCTGGGGTGTTCCATAACGCCCGGTGGGCGCGAAATAGCCCGTTACCTGATATCCCCAGGAACCGTAGAAGGGATGCTCCATAACAGGCATCAGCTCTATATGGGTGAATCCCATTTTGTTGACATAATCTGCTAATTTGGGAGCCAGCTCCCTGTAGCTGAGATAGCGGTTGTTGTCCTCGGGGATGCGCATCCATGATCCAAGGTGAACCTCATAGATAGATATCGGGGCATCCAGTCTGTTTGCCTGACTTCGCCTCTCCATCCATTTCACATCATTCCACGTGTAGGATAAATCCCAGACTATTGATGCTGTTTTTGGTGGGGTCTCGCAGTAAAAAGCCAGAGGATCGGCTTTCTCCACCTTGTAGCGGCGTATATTGGATTCGATGTAGTATTTATAGCGGGTGCCTTTGTCGACGCCCGGTATGAAGCCTTCCCAGATGCCTGAATCCTCCCGCGGAGATAATCTGAATCCCTTTTTGTCCCATCTGTTGAAATCCCCCGTGACATAAACGTTCTGGGCATTGGGTGCCCAGACAGCGAAATAGGTGCCGGCATCTCCGTTCCTGTTCACTCGGTGTGCTCCCAACTTGTCATAAAGGCGCAGATGGCTACCTTCGTTGAAAAGGAAGAGGTCGGCTTCACCCAGCAGACTGAAGGCCTGATTATTTGAACTCATAATTTAATTAAATTTACTGCACCGGCTGCTGCATGCGGGTCGGCAGGAGCTTGTCTTCCCCTGTAGCTAATCCCGGAATTTGAATCCCTTTTCGTTAAATAGCAACAGGCAGGCATCCACCACCTGGCCGTCGTAGAGAATGGCGCGGTTCCTGCTTATCTCGTCCAGCGCTTTATCCAAGCCTAAAGCTGGGCGGTAGGGTCGGTGAGATACCATGGCCTCCACCACGTCGGCCACGGCCAGAATCCTCGCCTCCAGCATGATCTGGTCGCCCACAAGGCCCCGCGGATATCCTGATCCATCCATCCTTTCGTGGTGCTGCCATACTATATGAGCGATCGGCCCCGAGAATTTGATCGACCTCACGATATTGTAGCTGGCTTCAGCATGGGCCTTGGCCAATCCCAGCTCGAGGCTGGTTAGTTTGCCTGGCTTGCTCAGTATCTCCGATGGCACATAGACTTTGCCTACATCGTGCAGTAATCCCGCCACAGCCAGGTCCTGCACTTGGTCATGCTCTAGACCGAGCTCCTCCGCGATGGCAACCGCCAGCTGGCTGACCATGCGCTGGTGGCCTGCGGTGTAGGGGTCGCGCAACTCGCTCATCATAGCGATTGCTTCAATCGTCCCTTCCAGGGTTGAGCTGGCCTTCTCAAGTGCCGCCCGCAGGTCTTCTGCCGCCTTCTTGCGCCCGGTTATGTCCTCAGCTATACCGTAGACACCGAGCACATTACCATCGATAATGATGGGTACGCCTGTCACGTGGACATCTATTTTCCGCCCGTCCTTGGAGATAAAGACAGCCTCGTATGATTGCGGTTTGCCTTGCATCGAGTCCTCATAATGCCGTTTGACTGTCTCCAAATGCTCGGTAGGAATAAGCCGGCTGAAATGCAATTTCAATGCTTCTTCCTCCGAGTAGCCGGATATCTTCTGCGCAGCAGCGTTGATGCTGGTGAAATAACCCTGTTGATCGATCGAGTACGTCATTAAGGGATTGTGCTGGAATAGCGAGCGGTAACGCTGCTCGCTCTCCTTGAGCGCCTTCTCCGCCTGTTTGAGCGATGTTATATCCTGTATGATAACGCTGAAGCCCGCCAGGTTGCCTTCTATCACAAGGGCGCTGGGATTGGTGAATAACCAGATGACAGAACCGTCTTTGTGGACGCCGCGAAACTCGATTGCGGGCAGCGTCTGTGAACTGGCCACCGCCTCCATGAAATCTTTTGTAATCTTGGCCCTGTCGTCGGGGTGAATGAAGTCGAAGAACTGCCTGCCCAGCACCTCATCTCTGCTGTATCCGTATATCTGGCATAGCCTGTCGTTGATCATGGTGAGGACACCGTTCCGGTCGGCCACCGCTACGCCGGAGGACGATGTCTCGATCAGGCTGCGGTACTTGACTTCGCTTTCGGCCAGGGCTTTTTCCGCGCGTCTGCGCTCCGTTATATCGCGTGAAATGCCCATCGCGCCGTAGAACTTGCCGTTCACGTCACCGATGACCGTGTAAGATGTCTCGGTCCACTTGGTCGAGCCGTCTTTGCAGAAGACCTCCATCTCGCCCGTATATGTGACCGGGCCGCCGCCCGGATTGCTTTCCAATTGTGTGATCGCCCCCCCCACGCCATCTATGACCTGCTGGAGAGATGCCGGTGCTATGAGCTGTTCCACTTTCATCTGCAGCATCTCCTCCGGTGTAAACCCTCGCTGCTTGTAAACCGAAGGGCTGAAGTAGGTGTAACGTAAATTTTTATCCATGGACCAAATGACGTCGCTGGTGTTCTCGGCTATAACGTTATAGCGTTCCTCACTCCTCTGTAGCTCCCGTCTGGTCCCCATACGTTCGATCACAATGCCGATGTCTGCTGCGATGGCCTCCAGCGCGTTGCGTACGATGTTGGGCATGTTGCTGAGTGAATGTGAATAAACGCCCAGTGAAGCCAGCACTTTCTCCCCGTGCTTGACCGGTATGGTTGCGTTGTATTTAAGTCCTTCCGGCTTCAGCACGTCATCGAAAGGTGTGGCGAATTCCTCTGCTTTCACGTATATCGATGTGCCTTTCGTGAGCAGGCGCGCCCAGGCACTATCGGATGGCAGGGATGCCAGTTGTTCAACCAGGGCCGGGGTGATATTGCGGTGGCAGATCGCGCGAAAATCGCCCGTCTCTTCGTCCCTTAAATAAACGGCGCCGGAGTCGAAGCCCGCGATTTTAATGGCTGCGTCAAGACACAGCCCGGCTGCCGTCTCAATGTCGTTTATGCCCAGCAGCGATAAGGCCAGGTCACGACGGATCTTGCCCCGTTCCTCAGATTGTCTACGCTCCGTGATATCCGTAATGAAATTCAGCACAGCCGGCCTGCCTCCCCACTCAATTAACACCGCCCGCAGCTGCGTCCAGCGCACCTGACCGTCCCCTCTGATCACGCGGAATTCGGCTGTCTCATCGACGGGTTCACCTTTAAGACGGCGAAGATGTCTGTCAAGTATGTATTCCTTATCATCTTTGTATATGAAATCCACAAAAGACTTTGAGAAAAGCTCATCCAGCGGTAGAAGCATCAACTCGGCCGTGTTTCTATTGGCAAATTTGATCATGCTATCCTGGGTAATAAAGATGGCCTCGTGTGCATTTTCCACCACCTGGCGGTATTTCTCCTCGCTGTTGCGCAGGGCTTCTTCGGCCTGCTTACGCGCTGATATATCGCGCGAGGTGCCCAGCATGCCCACGATTTCACCTGAACCGTCGGCTATCAGAGCCATTGAGGTCTCCATCCAGACCGTGGATCCGTTCTTATGATATGTCTCCATCTCAAATGTGAACCATCGCTTCTGTCCCGGGCTGCCGTCCAGTATGGGAATGCTTCCATTCTCAAAGGCTCTGGCTATTTTATCCAGAGATTCCGGCGTCATGCGCTGGCTTATCCCGCGTGCCATGGCTTCTTCCACCGTGAAGCCGTTGATCCTGGTAATCGACGGGCTGATAAATGTATAGTTCAGGTATTTGTCCAGCATCCAGATCACGTCTGCCGTGTTCTCGGTGATGAAGCGATAGCGCTCCTCGCTTGCCTGCAGCGCCTGCCTCGAGGATAGACGGTCGATGATTATCCCGATATCTGCGGCGATGGCTTCCAGAGAGTCGCGGATTACCAGAGGCATATTGTCCCGTGTATGGGAAAAGATTCCCAGGCTTGCTATAATCCGCCCTTGGTATACGACTGGTATGGTGGCATCGAAGGTGAATCCCTCCGGTTTCAGTTGCTCGTCAAAGGGCGGTACGAACTCCTCCGCCTTTGCATAAATCGGGACCCCTTTCCTCAGCAGCTTTGCATCTGGGCTGTTGGCTTTCAGTACGGTGTAGTGTTCTCTCAGGTAGTCGGAGCCTCCATATTGGCAGGCGGCCCTGAAATCGCCGCTTTTCTCGTCTAAAAGATATATTACTCCCGTGTCGAACCCCGAAATCTCGATGGCGGCGTCCAGGCAAAGCTTGAGCGCCGTATCCATATCTATACGCCCTGCCAGCTTCAAAGCCAGGTCGCGGCGTATCCTGACTCTGGCCTCGGACTGCCTGTGTTCCGTTATGTCTACGCATGCGCCCACCGAATGCGTGATCCTGCCGTTTTCGTCGTAAATCACCAGCCCGCGGTCTACCCAGTTGCGCAGAGAGCCGTCTTTTCTTACAATGCGGTATTCGACATTGTAAGGTTCGCCCGTTTGTGCATGGCGGTTAAGCGCCTCCTTGACCCGGTTGAGATCATCAGGATGCAGCGCATTTTCCCAGGCTTCCAGCGTGCGGGGGAATTCGTTCCATTCATATCCCAGCATTTTATCTATGTCTCCGAACCAGGTAACAACGCCCGTGTCGATATCCCAGTCCCAGACGATATCCGTTGTGCTCTGTACGGCCTTGCGGAAGAGCTCCTCGCTCTTTCGCAACGCCGATTCGGCTTCTTTGAGCTGTGCGTGCTCCCTCAGGGTGGAGATGCCGTACGCCAGGTCCTCCGCCAGCTCGCTCAGCAGAGAGATGTCATCCTCCTCAAACGCATTTACGCGATCGGAATAGATGTTGACCGATCCGAAAACTCTATCGCGGTATTTTAAAGGCAGTGATATGGTCGAGCGGATCGACGCCTCTTCCAGGCTATCAAACCAGGGTTTGTAGGCGGCGTCGAGCGAGATGTCCTGGATCACAATTGTATTTCCAGTTCGAATAGCCCTGCCCGCCGGGCCGCTTCCCAGCTCACCCTCGGACCATGTTATGCCTGCATTAAACAATTGGCTTATATCGCCGCCGCTCATTGCCACAGGTCGGACTGATTTGTTCTCATCGTCCTCGGCATAGCCTGTCCAGGCTATTCTGTAACCGCCTGTCTCTGTCATTATCCTGCAGATATCCTGCAGCAACTCTGTTTCGTTGGAGGCGTGTACCATGGCGGCATTGCACAGAAACAACATTTTATACAGGCGGCTGGTTTTCTTGATGGAAGTCTCCATTCGCCGGCGCTCGGTTATGTCCGATTGCACCACCAGCGCTGCCGGACGTCCCTCCCATTCGATCCTGTTTATATTTGCTTCCACCCATCGGATTTCACCGTTTTTATCGATTACCCTGTAGACCTGTTTGGAGGGTATCGGATCCTCTTCCGCCCGTCCGAAATGGCTTCCCATAACTGATTCGATATCATTAGGGTGGATGATATCCGCCAGTGATTTATCTAATATCTCCTCTCCGCTGTAGCCGGTGATGGCGGAAACCCCGGACTTGCTGAATTTGATCCGGCCGTCCTGTATGACATAGATCGCTTCGTTGATACTCTCCAGCACCATGCGGTGCCGCTTTTCGCTCTCATTTATCTGCTGTTCGACCTTTTTTCGCTCCGTTATATTCCTGGCTGAACATACCGCGCCAACCGCCCGTCCTGAAGCGGAAAGTATGGGGCTGAGCGAAAACTCATAGTATGCCTTACCGTCGGCAAATTCATAGCTCCTTTCCAGAGCAACCTTCTCCCCGTTAAATACCCGCCGCCCAACCGTGCTCCAGAAGTCGCTGTTTTCCTGCGTCATAGCGGAGCGGATATCCATCCCTTCAGCGACGGCGGCGCCGTAAACCTGCTGATAAAAAAGACGTGCGCTGCTGTTGGCGGCGACTATGCGATAGCTGCTGTCAACCGACCACAGGGCATCCTGGGTATTTTCCAGTATGGCCGATATGCGTGACTGGCTTTCCTGAAGGGCTTTATAGGCAAAGAAAGAATCTGTGATATCATCAAAAGTGGTGTAGATCTGTTGAAGAGTATCCGAACCCGGCCGGAAATGCGGTATGGCGCTTACGCGAAACCAGTATATTTTATGGTCGTCTCCTTTGAAATAACCGATGGTTATATCCTTTACCGGCCTGCCGGTTTTTGCCACCACGTTTACAGGGAATTCATCCGCGGAGAAATCACTTCCATCTTCGTGGAATCCTTTCCATATAGGATCGGCTGCCGTACGCCCTAAAATATCGTCGATCTCCAGCCCCAGTATTCTTGCCGCGGCCGGATTTGCCGATATTACCCTGCCTTCAGACCAGCACATAACGCCCTGATCCATGGCCTCGAACAGCAGGCGGTAGTGTTCCTCGCTTTCAGCCAGCGCAGCTTCGGCCTTCTTTCTGTCGGCTATCTCCTGCTCCAACGCTTCCATCTTTCGTTCAAGCTTCTGCATCAGGGCGGTGCCGTAAAGCTCGCTGTCCGGTCTTCTCTTGATCTCCTTGATTTTGGTTGGAGCCTTTGAAGGTTTGGATTTACGAGCGAGTACTTCCGATATGATACCGGTCAGCTCGTCCGGTTCGATCGGCTTGCGCAGGAATGCGTCGGCGCCGAGCTTGAGTCCGAGTTCCTCGTCATTTACTTCTGTGAAGGCGCCGGTGAGAAAAATAAACCGTATGTTTCTCAGATCGGGATCCGCCTTGCATTCCTGCAGTAGACGGAATCCGTCCATTTCAGGCATGAGTATGTCGGCAAGTATTAAATCGGGCTTTACTTTGCTCAGCTTTTGCAGCGCCTCCTTGCCGTTTGCAGCTGAGGAGATACGGTAGCCAGCATTTCTCAGGATGGTGCGGAAAAGACGCAGGTTTTCTCCGCTGTCTTCCACAATGAGGATCTTCGGCAGCTTTAAGGCCTTTTTAGCCGCCTTCGAAGCGGCTGAACGTCCTGCTTCCTTCAATTCACTTTGCCTGCGCTAACTAATATCATCGTGATTATGAAGCTTGATGTCAAGTTTCTCGTAGCTGAAAGATATGTGATAAATACACATGCCGCTTTTTCACCATCATTGCCGTTAGTCCCTCATTCTATATGCTATAATCAATTTATCGAAGGTAAACATATGGGAGTCCGCTATATAAAAGAGCCCGATCTGATCGACCCGGTTATGGTCGCAGCTTGGCCCGGCATTGGCAACATCGGGCTGATTGCGCTGGATACGCTGCGAAGGGCTTTGCGCGCCGAGCATATGGCTTATATCGAGCCCAGCCAGTTCTTTTATCCCAGGAAGGTAATTATACGCGGCGGTGAGCTGGTTGAGCTTGAATTTCCAGCCAGTGATTTTTTCTACCACCGGTCCGGCAGGCGTGATCTGATTCTATTTATCGGCGAGGAGCAGCCGGCTGAGGGAGGAGGTGTTTACGCAGCCGGCAGCATGGCCTATGCTATGGCTAATCTGGTTCTGGATGTAGCCGAGAAGTATGGATGCAGGCGCATCTATACTTCCGGTGCGGCGGTGGCGCCTATGCACCATACTGCCAGGTCAAGGGCCTGGGCCGTGCCGAATTCACCTGATCTGATAGCCGAATTCAAAGGCTATGATAATTGCGTGCTGATGTCGGATATCGAGGGACGCGGAGGTGACGGGAACATCGCCGGCCTCAACGGTCTTCTGCTGGGTATAGCCCGCCGGCGCGGTATCGACGCGGTCTGCATCATGGGAGAGATACCGATATACTTGCAGGGTTTCCCCATCCCCTACCCCAAAGGTTCCAAGTCGGTTCTGGAAGTTCTTGCCGCAGCGCTTGACATCTGGATCGATATGGAAGCGATAGATGTTCTGGCGCGGCAAAGTGAAAGCGAATTGACACGGCTCTATGAGAAGTTGCCCGATGAGATCAAGGCGCAGCTCGACAGGCTTAAGAATACTACTGTGGCCGCAGCTGAGAGCGAAGGCCTGATCACCGAGGATGATAAGAAAAAGATACTTGACGATATCGACAAGTTATTTAAGCACGACATCGGCGGTGAACAGAAGTGAGCGGCGAAGAGGCTGTCAGGTTAAGCGGCAGTCCCAATTTGAAAAGTTCGGTATTAATCGTGGCCTGGGCTGAGGATGCCAGCAATCTGGGGGTGCGTACCGTCGATTATCTGTTGCAGTCTCTGGGAGGCAGGGAGTTTGGTGAAGTTCTTCCGGAGGGGTTCTTCCCCATGAGCGGGGTGAATGTGATAAACGATGTTGCCCGCTTTCCCGAAAGCAAATTCTACGTATGTGATGGTAAAAACCTGGTCGTTTTCAAGAGCAGTATACCCAGAATGGGCTGGTACCGCTTCCTTACCTCGGTACTGGATGTGGCTGATCGTGATTGCGCGGTCAGGGAGATATATACCCTGGGCGCCATGGTCTCTCCGACCGCGCATACCATACCCAGATTGCTTATCTCCATAGTGAATGATAAAAAAATCAAGCCCTCACTTGAGCCTTTCAATGTCGTTTCGGACAACGATTATGAGACGCCGCCCGGCCAGAAGCCTACACTCAGTTCATATCTGGCGTGGTTGGGCGGTCGGCGCCATATACCGGTAATCAACCTCTGGGTGCCCGTGCCGTATTATCTGTTATCTGCAGATGATCCGCGCGCTGTGAAAAGGCTGGTTTACTTCTTTAACAGCAAGTATGATCTCGGGGTGGATTTCACGGAACTGGATTCGCTCATTTCAGTGCAGAATGAGAAGATTGTCAAGCTGTTCGACAGGTCTCCCGAGATAAAGAATATGGTGCGCAAGCTTGAAGTTGGCGATGGGCTGGACGACGAGGAGAGCGAAAAGCTTGCCCGCGAGATGACTGACGCACTCAAATAACAGTCTCGTTCGACGTGCCCTATTCCTGATCCGGTGTATTTAAACAGACCTTTTTTGATATAATCCTTACCAAAATGTCAAGAAGGCCGCCGGATGGCGGCCTTCAAAGTCGGCGGTGGACTGATCTCCCAGGCGCGAGGCCTGTTGGCGCATTATTCTATCGACGCTTGTAGCGCATTAATCCTTCGACGCTCTCGATCATTCCTCTTGCGCATTATATCAACGACGCTTGAAGCGCAATAATTTGGTGACGCTCAGCCGACAATTCTATGATATTCTTGTATGCGCATTTTGTAAAGAGTACAATTATAGATGATATTCCTTCCGCTTTTACCTATCCCTGGGACACATTCATGGATGGCTTTCCCTATTGCATTTGTTCTCGCATGGGCGGCTGCCATAATCATACTGTGGAAGGATAAACAATAGCGGCCCCAGGGGAACCACCCAGGGCCGCTATCTGAGGAG
>DAOUFT010000187.1:0-17231 GCA_034429855.1 Dehalococcoidia bacterium | reverse complement strand
CGATAATGGCGGCGAGTTTGAGAAGCACTTCGAAAAAACCTGCTATGACAATAGGCTGCCCCACTTCTTCAATTATCCTAAACATCCTCAATCAAATGGCTGTGTAGAACGGTTCAACAGGACTATCCAGTAGCAATTTGTTTACTGGCACATCGACTACCTGGACAATATACCAGAATTCAATCGTAAACTTATGGATTACCTCATTTGGTACAATACCGAAAAAACACATCGAGGCATTGGCAATATATCGCCTCTCAGGTACTATATAGATAATATCTTAATCCCCTCTAAAAAGTCCAATATGTTATGGCCGCTTACATCCGCTTGACAAGCACTGAAATTATTCTATATAATCGAACGGACGTTCGTTCGATAAACAATTGTGCTGCATAGCTGCGAGGTAGCTGATTATTCAGAGGCAAGATGAGCAAAAAGCCGGGCAGAAAAACGGATAAAGAGTCATCATCCCGGCGTCGGGAGAGCGGCATGGCCGCGGCCAGGCTGTTTCTTAAGAAGGGCCTGCACAAGACCACCATGCGCGAGATAGCGCGTGAGAGCGGCATCGTTGTCGGCACCCTCTACCACTACATCACTACCAAGGACGACATCCTTACCATGATCATGGACGAGGAGCTAGCCGCCGTCCACGAGTTCATCCTCGACAGCGAGAAGATGCTGGCCAGACTGGGCCCGCTTAAAACACTGCGTGTGACCATCGACCGTTACCTGCACCTGATAGACCTCAGCCAGGACCTACAGGTCTTCTGGTACCAGGAAAGCGGCAATATGCTTCCCGACCAGCGCCGGAGGCTGATCGAGGTCGAGGACAAGCTGGCGGCAATGTACAGCAAGATACTCACGGCGGGATGCAAATCGGGCGATTTTAAGGTGAAAGACCCCCTGCTGGCCGCACACGACATCATTGTGCTGGCGGACATGTGGGCTTTCCGCAGGTGGTTCATCGGCAAGCACTGCACACTGGATGAATTCATCAGCCACCAGACCGACCTCATACTGTCGGGTATATCCTCTCAATCCCCGGCCAGCAGGGCTGCCGGGATCAAACGTCCCGATAAATCAAAACCAACAGGAGGTGTTGTCCGCAAGGGAAGGTAAAAAACTCTTTCGATCCGGTCCATTTTCAGCCAGACTCGATGTCAGGGGGCATGTGGATTCATATCAAACTTGAATAATGAAGGTAGGGGAATCAATGACAGAACAGAAAGTTTACGGGTACAGGTGGGTGGTGCTGGTCATTTATATGTATGCATCGGCGGTTTCTCAGTTCTTTTGGCTCAACTTTGCCGCGGTGGAGACCTTTATGGAAGATCATCTTGGCATCACGCCCATGGAGGGCGGATGGCTGGCGCTGGTATTTCCTTTGATGTCCATTATTTTCTCAGTGCCCTTTGGCATACTCATCGACCGTAAGGGAATCAGGTGGGGCATCGGGTCGGGCGTCCTGCTGCTGGGCCTTTTCGGCTGCCTGCGGCTCATCAATGTAGATTCATATTTATTGCTGCTTATATCGCAGATAGGCGCCGGAGCGGGCACAGCCTGCGTACTTAACGGCACGACCAAAATCGCCGTGACCTGGTTCCCCGAGAAGGAGGAGGCCACGGCCGTCAGCCTGGGCACGGTCGCCATGTTCCTGGGCATGCTCATCGGCCTGGGCCTAACCCCCATGCTGCTGGTCGAGCTGGGCTATTTTAATATGCTGCTTACCTACAGCCTGCTGGGCGTGCTGGCAGTGCTGCTGTTCTTCATTCTGGTTAAAGAGCACCCTCCCACACCCGCCAGGCCGACCGCGGCCACCACAGAGTTCTCCGATATGAAGCAGTGGCGCGGGCTCAAGGACATACTCAAGCTGCCCAGCTTCCTCCTGCTCAGCATCATATTCCTCATCGGCACCGGCTGCTTCAACGGCATCGCCACCTGGATCGAGAAATTCCTCAACGAGACGCACGGTATACCTCTCACCGAGGTTGGCTATGTGTCCGGAATCATGATACTGGGCGCCATCATCGGCTGCATCGTCATACCTCTAATCTCAGACAAAGTGATGAAGCGCAAACCATTCCTCTTCATGGCGCTGGGCGGGGGCATCCTGTTCATCGTCCTCATGCTCTTCCCATCGGGATTCACCTTCAGCCTGATCAACTCCTTCCTGATGGGATTCTTCATGGTCTCGGCGCTGCCCATACTGATGGCGCTGTCTGTCGAGTATGCCGGCGAGCGCTATGCCGGCATTTCGCTGGGCTGGCTGTGGCTGCTGGGCAACGCCTGCGCGGTGGCGGTGGTACCCGCCATGGAGGCGCTGCGCGATGCCACGGGACAGTTCACCCTGGCCATGCTGCTGCTGGCAGTGCTGCTGGCGGTGGCCATCATTCTTACCATCATGCTCAAGGAGCCGAAACTGGGGACGAAGAAATAAGATTTAGATTGAGGGAGGACCTATGTCAGACCTGATTCCGAAGGATTTACCCAAAGGCAAACAGATACTGGAAAAGGGAAGAAAGACAGGCAACGGTTTTGAGATGGGAGTCAGCACCTTCCAGAGTGAGAGGGGCTGCGACCTGCACGGCTGGAGGCATCAGAATACAGCAGCCGGCAACGTGCTCTTCGTGGCGCAGATGGGTCTGGCCACGGTCAAGGAGCAGGTGGAGGCCATGAAGGAGCTGTACGCCAGGTGCAAGGAGCGAGGCACCGACGTAGGTGTCATGATCGTCACCAGCAACTGGGTAAACGGCCTGCCGCAGGGAGACCTGCGCAGCAAGGCGCCCAAGGGCACCAGCTTCATCCTGGACGGTGCCGAGGACTTCCAAAAGATCGCCCAGGCCTGTCCTATTATGCCTCTCTTCGCCGACAACATGGTGGGCACGCCCAACTCGGTCAGCAACGCCATCAACGCGCTCAAGGCGGGCGCTCCAGGCCTTGGAACCATGTCCCAGTTCACCTGGAACTACCCATACTGGCACGATGATGTGGGGCAGGTGACGGCCACGGTCGAAGCACTGGGCGTGCTGGCCAGCAAGCGGGAGCAGGGCGCCGGCATCGGCAGCTATATGGGCGACGGAACATCGGCCGGCTTCATCGACCATGCATCGGAGGTCGGCTACTGCCTGCTCGAGCAGTATGTAGTCGAAAAGCTGTGTGGGGCCAGGTACATGACCGGATTAGGCGGACTGATCGCCCACATACCCTCCAAGATGGCCACCTGGTTGGCCAGCCACGAAGCGCTTAGAGCTGCTGCAGGGCCCGACGATATCGTCATGGTTCACGTTGAGGGCAACACGCTTGAGGTCAGCGAGGACGCGCAGTCCAACTACGGTCTGGTGCTGGCGGACTTCCTGCCCTATGCCATACTGGAGCGAAAACACAAGACGGGTGCGTTCTACAGCGCCAAGCCTGTGATGGAGGCCGTGCGCGTGCCCAACGTCACCGAGATAGCCGACGTCGTGCTGGCCTGCGCGGCCGGGCTGCGCAAGGTGCCCGAGTTCGAAGAGGCCAAAATCTTCAACGAGAGCGCGATAAACAAATTAAAAAGGATACTGGTCGTAAACGGACGGAAATTCTATAGAAATATACTGAAAGGGCTGCCGGAGCTCGGCGTGGATATCAATGACCCGCTTCAGTTGCTGCTGGCAGTCAGGAGGCTGGGCGGCGCCAAATTGGAGCAGATGTACCATCCGGGCGAGCGGGACCCCAGGAAATACAGGGGCATCGTCCCCTTCGCGCCCACCGATTTGATCATGATGCAGCAGATGATAACCGATTTCACGGTGGACGCCATCCGTAATGAGAAGCTGGGCGATGCTATCAGCGGCAAGAAGATCGTGGCCGGCTCGACCGATACCCACGAGTTCGGTCTCTATGTCCTGGAGGGCGTGCTCAACGCCTTCGGCGCCAGCGTCGTACACGCGGGAGTCGACCAGGATGCCGAGCAGATATTGGACGTGGCCTACAAAGAAGGCACGCCCTATATCGCCGTTAGCACGCACAATGGCCAGTGCCTGGAATGGGGCACCAACCTTGTGGAGGAGTCGCGCAGGCGCAGACAGCCCGTCACGTTATTCATGGGCGGCGTGCTCAATACCATCGTTGACGGCGTCTCAGAGCCGATCGACGTCACGGACCAGCTCTCTGCTCTGGGCATCAAGACTTGCGAAGATATTAACGCGCTGTTCAAATACATGGCCAAAGTATAAGAAACTTCATCTTGAAGTTATAAAAGAATGGAGGAGATAGACATGGAAAAATCCAGTTCGGTCAAACACCGGCTGCCGCCCGTACAGGGGACGGCCTCGGCGGATGATATCGCAAATACAGTTAAAAAACTTCGTGCCACCTATAATACCGGCAGGACGCATGATATCAACTGGCGGCTGGGTCAGCTAAAGGCCATGAAAGCCATGTTGAAAGAGCACTACATGGAGTTCATCAATGCGCTCCACTACGATACGGGACGTCCTCTCTACGAGGCCTGGACCGGTGATGTATTCTGTGCGCAGAAGGAGATAGACGTCGCGCTCAAAGGCCTCAAGAAATGGGTCAAGCCCCGGAAGCTGGAGCCGGACATCGCCTTCTTTCCGTCCAGTGCCTGGATCCAACTAGACCCGCTGGGCGTTACGCTGGTCATCGCCCCCTGGAACTATCCCCTGGAGCTGTGCATGAATCCCACGGTAGGTGCCATCGGCGCAGGCAACTGCGTGGTGATCAAGCCTTCCGAGATAGCGCCCCATACGTCGGGGCTGGTGGCCAAATATATACCCCAGTACATGGATAACGACGCTGTGGCCGTAGTCGAGGGCGGCGTAGCCCAGACCACGGCGCTGCTAGAGCAGCACTTCGACCATATCTTTTACACCGGCAACGGACGGGTGGGGCGCATCGTGCTGGAGGCTGCGGCCAAGAACCTTACCACCGTCAACCTGGAACTGGGCGGCAAATGCCCGGCCTTTTTCACCAAAAAAGCCAAGATGGAGGTGGCCTGCCGCAGGCTGGCCTGGGGCAAGTTCTACAACAACGGCCAGACCTGTACGGCACCGGACTATGTCCTGGTGGAGAAGGAGATCGAGGAACCCTTCCTCAAGTGCATGGCTAAAACGATCAAGGAGTTCTACGGCGACGATCCTCAAAAGAGCGAGGACTACGGACGCATCGTCAACGTGCACCACTTCAGGCGCGTGGCCGCGCTGCTCAAAGACCAGCAGGTCTACGTGGGCGGGCAGATGGACGAGTCGGACCTCTACATCGCTCCCACTGTGCTGATAAACGTATCGCCGGACAGCCCCATCATGCAGGAGGAGATCTTCGGACCGGTCATGCCGGTGATAGCTGTGCCCGACCTGGAGGCGGCCATCCAATTCGTTAACGCGCGTCCCAAACCACTGGCCCAGTGTATCTACACCGAGGACCGTAACGAGGAGAGGATGATTCTGGAGCGGACCACTGCAGGCGGTGTCGACATCAACACGGCCAACCTGCACAGTGCCACGCCGGGCATCCCCTTCGGGGGCGTGGGCGCCAGCGGTATGGGCACCTATCACGGCAAGCTGAGCTTCGAGGCCTTCAGCCACCGTAAAAGCGTAATACGCCAAGGCACATGGACCGAGCTGGTAAGCCAGGCCATCAACCCGCCCTATACCAAGTGGAAATGGAACCTGGCCAAGTTCCTCTCCGGCACCTATTGATCTTTTCGAAAATAAATAAAAGGAGGCCCAAGTGGCGAAGGGAGATAAGTTGATCATCACCGCCGCCCTTTCGGGCGGCGCCACCTTTAAATCGAATAACCCGGCCGTTCCCTACACCCCGCAGGAGTTCGCGGACGAGTGCGAAAAGTGCATGGAGTACGGCGTGAGCATCGTGCACATACACGCGCGCGACACCAAGACCGAGTTTGCCACCGCCGATGTGGGAGTCATAGGCGCCACCGTGGAGGCCATCAGGAAGCGCTGCCCAGAGATGATCATCAACCTCAGCACGGCCATCACGGTAGGTCTTACGCCCGAGCAGAGGATAGCGCCCATCATCGAGCTTAAACCTGATATCGGCAGCATGAACACGGCCACCATGAACGACGGCATAGCCGACCATAAGACCGGCGAGGTCTTTTTCGAGTACACATTTGAGAACAAGCTGGGCATGATCGCCGATTTCGCCAAAGTCATGAAGCAGCATGCGGTCAAGCCTGAGTTCGAGGTTTACGACCCGGCCGGCATATATAATATCGAATTGTTGAGCAGGCAGAAGGACCTGTTTGCCGCGCCGCTCAACTTCCAATTCGTGTACGGCGCCTTCGGCGGCATCGCCTTCAATCCCGCGCTTCACCTGACCATGCTGGACCTGCTGCCTGAGGGGTCCACCTTCGGCGTGTGCGGCGTCGGCCCCAACCAGGTGCCTGCAGCCGTCATGAGCATACTCACCGGGGGACATGTCCGGATCGGGCTGGAGGACAACACGCGGGTGCCGGGCGGAGAGCTGGCCAAAGGAAGTTGGGAGCAGGCCAAATGGGTGCAGGAGCTGGCCGCCATTATGGACAGGCCAGTAGCCACACCCGCCGAGGCCCGCCGGATAATGGGGCTGCGCCGCAAATAGCCTACTGCACGCGTATATACATTGAGAGGGAGGGCATCATGCTCAAGATAAAAAACGTGGCCGTCATCGGCGCCGGCTTCATGGGCGTCCAGATCTCCGCGGTCGCGGCCCTGGCAGGCAACAGTGTTAAAGTTTTCGACCTTGATTCCAAAGCCGCCTCCAGAGGCATCGACGGACTCAAGGGCATCTTCGGCCTCAAGGGCATGGCCACGCAGGCGGAAAAACTCGATGCCGCACAGGCGAAGATCAAATATTGCGCTTCATTGTCCGAGGCGGTGGCGGACGCCGATCTTGTGATCGAAGCTATCAGCGAGAACATCGACCTCAAGAAAAAGATTTTCAAGCAGGTGGAACCGGCCGCGCCGGCCGGAGCGCTGATCGCCTCCAACAGCTCGTCCATACCGGTGATAAAACTCGAGGACGCGGTATCGCGTAAAGACAGGGTGTTAAATATCCATTTCGACTCGCCTATGATCGACTTGCCGCTGGTGGACATCATGCCCGGCAGCGCCACGACTGCCGACAATATCGAGTCCGCCCGAACTTGGGCGCAGGACATCGGCTGCGTCCCCGTGGTGGTCAAGAAGCCCATCATGGGCTACCTGGGCAACCGTCTCTGGAGGATGGTCAAGCGCGAGTCCCTCAAGCTGTGGGCGGGTGGGTACGGCGATCCGCTGGACATCGACCGCTCCTGGATGCTGCAGTTCAAGGTAGAGCTGGGGCCCTTCGCCATGATGGACGTGATCGGGCTGGACGTGGTCTGGGACATCGAGATGTCGTATTACAACGAGACCAAAGACGCGCAGGACCTTCCACCGCAGGCGTTGCAGGACATGATAGCCAAAGGCCTGCTGGGCATGAAGTCCGGCAAAGGCTTCTACGACTGGAGCGATCCCGCCTTCCTCAAGCCCGAATTCCTGGGCAAAAAATAACCCCAGTCATTGCATCTTTTCCCCCTTCGTCATTGCGAACGAAGTGCGGCAATCCTGTAGGGACGTTGCTATAGGTGCGCCCGCGTCTCCGCGCCCGCGTTCTCGGGCGGACTTAAAAAAGTCCGCCCCTACGTTTTCGTGTTAAAATAAACCGTTTTACACATTCTTGAGCGCGAGGAGGTATGTGTCATGGGTAAGATCTACGGCGGGCATCTGGTGGCCCGGTATCTCAAGCAGGTCGAGGGCGTGGACACCGTATTCGGGCTGAGCGGGGGTCATATCGACCGCATCTTCGACGGGTTCTACGAGTACGGCATACGCCTGATCGACGTGCGCCACGAGCAGGCGGCGGTCATGATGGCCCACGCCTGGTCCATCTTTAAGAACGAGCCGGGCGTCTGCATCGTCACGGCCGGGCCCGGCTTCACCAACTCGCTCACAGGCCTGGTCAACGCGTCCATGGAGAACGCGCCGGTGGTGATGCTGAGCGGCATGGCGCCCATCAGGGACCAGCAGCGGGGCGCGCTGCAGGACATGAGCCAGGCCGACATGGTCAAGTCCATCGTCAAGTGGCACGGCGTCTGCCACGACGCCAAACGCATACCCGAATATATCTCCAAGGCCTTTCGCACAGCCATATCGGGACGCCCCGGGCCGGTTTTCCTGGAGCTGCCTCCCGATATACTCAACGTGCAGGTCGACGACGCGGACATCGCCTGTCCCCAGAAGGCCTGCCGGTCCTACAAGTCCATGCCCGATCCCGAAGCCATCAAAGAGGCAGCGGAGATGATCAACTCGGCCGCCAAGCCTTTGCTGGTGGGCGGCAGCGGTGTGGCCTTCAGTAACTGCGACAGTGAGCTGAAGGAATTTATCGATAAGACCGGCATCCCCTTCGTGCTGATGAACAACGGGCGCGGCGCGCTGCCGGACGAGCATCCGCTGTCGCTGTGGGACGGCGGCCAGATGGCTTTGCTATCGGCCACGCCCATGGCCGACCTGATGATAGTGCTGGGCATACGCTTCAACTGGCTGCTCTTCTTCGGCCAGGGCTTCCCCAACGCCAAAGTGGTAAGGGTGGACGTGGACGCCACCGAGCTGGACCGCAACCGCTGTTGCGATGTAGGCCTATCGGGCGACATAGCGCTCACGCTGCGCGAGCTGAACAAGCTGGTCAAAAAGAATGACCACAGCGCCTGGATGAAGGCGCTGCGTGACGCCTATCTGCCGTTGGCGGCGGGCGAGATCGAGCAGAGGGGCAAGGCGTCTTCGCCCATACATCCCGTGCGGCTGATGGAACTGGTTAAAAAAGCCACTCAGGACAGCCCCATCTATATCATCGACGGCGGCGACGCCTCGTATTTCGGTCTGGTGGGGCTCAAGGCAAAAGAGAGGTCCGGCGTCATCGGCGGCGCGGCCGGGCTGTTCGGCTGTCTGGGCACGGGCATCCCCATGGGCATCGGCGCCAAAGCGGCGCGTCCCGACAAGACGGTGGTGGTGATCAGCGGCGACGGCTCCTTTGGCTTCAACGCCATGGAATTCGACACCGCCGTACGGCATAAAATCCCCTTCGTCTGCGTGATCGTCAACGACCAGGCCTGGGGTATGATCAAGCATGGGCAGGAGATCAACTACGGGCCCAGGCGACTGGTAGGGTCAGAGCTGGGCGTGGTGCACTACGAAAAGGTGGCGGAGGCGCTGGGCGGCCACGGCGAGTTTGTGCAGAAGGACGAGGAGATCATGCCCGCCCTCAAACGTGCGCTGGCTTCGGGCAAGCCGGCCTGCGTGAACGTACTGACCGATCCCACGGTGACCAGTCCCGGCACCCTGCTGCTGGTCGACGGCCTGAAAATGGAATAGGTGCCGGAAAGGGGCATAGGTGCCATGAAGGCTTTGCAGTTCTCTGTGTCCGTGCCGCAATATCTGGCGCTCACGCTGCTGGGCGCGCTGAATAGGAAACTCTTCTTCAGCGGTCCGCTGGCCACGGTGCGGTTGGTGGAGATGCCCGAGCCGTCGCTCCCTTCGTCCGACTGGGTGAAGGTGAAGACGCTGATGTGCGGCTTCTGCGGCAGCGACCTCAATCTGATCATGCTCAGGGAGTCCCCCACCGCCTCGCCCTTCTCATCCTTCCCCTGCACCATGGGACACGAGATCTGCGGGGAGATCGCTGAAATCGGCGGCGGTGTTGAAGGTTTCAGCAAGGGTGACCGCATCATACTGGTCAACCAGCTCGGCTGCGCGGTGCGCGGCATCGAGCCGGCCTGCAAGCCCTGCCGGGAGGGCCGTCCCTCCAACTGCGAGAACATGGCTGAGGGCGGTCTGGCGCCCGGCATGTTCACCGGCATCTGCTCCGACACGGGCGGAGGTTTCGCGCCTTACTTCATCGCGCACAAGAGCCAGCTTTTCAAATTGCCGGATTATATAACTGTTAAAGAGGCCACGCTCTTCGAGCCGCTGGGTGTATCGCTGCAGGCGGTGCTGGAGAACCGTCCCCTTGACGGCGATAAGGTACTGGTGATCGGCGCGGGCGTGATCGGCAATTTTGTCATACAGTCCATACGGGCGCTGGGCTGCAGATGCGACGTGACCGTGGCCGAGCCCGAGCCCTTCGCGGCCGAGATGGCCCTTAAGGCCGGCGCCGGCAGGGTCGTCAGCGGCGACCTTATCAGGAGCACCATCGAAGTTACCGGCGCCAGGGCCTATAAACCCATGATCGGCAAAGAGGTATTGATGGGCGGCTTCGACCGGATCTACGACTGCGTGGCAAGTCAGGGCACGCTCTTCGCCGGCATGCGCGCGCTGGGCACGGGCGGCACGCTCAGCATGGTGGGCATCGGCAAGGACGTCAAGCTGGACCTCACCCCCCTCTGGCTCAAGCTGCAGACCATCAAGGGCGCCTACTCTTCAGGTTATGTAAACTACGAGGGAGCACGCAGGCGCATTTTCGAGATCGCGGCGGACATGGTTAAAGAAAAGAAGCTGAGCCTGGAGCCGATGGTGACGCACATCTTCCGTCTGGAGGACTACCGCAGCATGATCGAGGTCAACCTGAGCAAAGGCAAAAACAAAGCCCTCAAGACCGCGATTTCATTTCAGTAGGGGCGTACCTTCAGGTGCGCCCGTTTTTAGAATAACTCGCCTTTATGCAAAAGCTCGCAGAACCTGTCAAACGGCATAACTTCCACAGGCCCGAACCGGTATGACCGCTGGCCTGAGTACACTCCGATCAACCTGTCCGCCTTCACCTTATCCGAGGATCCCAGTGACAGCAGTGGTTTTTCCCAGGTACGTTTCCAACTATCGGCCCTTTTAACCTCGATAGCTACTATGTGCGGTATGGAACCAGTGTTGCTTTTGGAAGTCTCAACAACAAAATCCACTTCCACCCCTGCCGGAGTGCGGTAATAATGCACGGGCCGGTATTTGCGGCTGACCTGGTTATAAACACGCAGTTCATGGTAGACCAGAGTTTCCAGGGCAAACCCCTGTACGCTGCCGTCAAGCGGATTGCGCGCCTGTCCGGCGGCCGTCCGCGCGATGCCAGGATCAAACCAGTAGAATTTAGGATGGGCGGCTTCCCGCACTTTAAGTCCGGCCCGCCAGGCCGGCAGGAAATATCCCAGCAGTGTATCCACGATGATGGAGAAATATGATTCCACGGTGCTGCGTGCCGCGCTGGCATCACGGGCGATGTTCTGCATATTGACAACCTGTCCGTTTATTTGTCCAGCCACGGTGATGAACCGCATGAAGGGCGGCACGTTGCGCAGCAGGCCCTCCTGCCTTATCTCCTCACGTATATGCGTATCGAGGTAAGCTTCAAGGATGTCGGGCGCCTGCCGCGGGTCGCGCTGGACCATGGGCAGCGAGCCCCACTCTATAGACGATACCAGATTAAAAGACTTACCCAGCTCTGCAGCGGAGAAACCCTCCATATTCAAGGTGATGGCGCGGCCCGCCAGCAGGTTGGCGCCCTCCCTGCGCAGCTTACGCGCCGACGATCCGCAGAGCGCGAAACGCCAGCGTCGCGATTCCATCAATCGATGGACTTCGTCGAGCAGGGAGGGTATCTTTTGTATCTCGTCCAGCACTATCCAGGAATCATCCGTGAGACCGCCGGCCATGGCTTCCAACCTGTGGGGGTCACGCGATAGCTCAAGAAAGAGGGATGCATCCAGCAGGTCCAGAAAAAGCGCGCTCGGCAGCACGTGTCGCAGCCACGTGCTCTTGCCGGTGCCGCGCGGACCGAACAGGAAGAATGAAACCTCCGGGCATTTCAACAACCTGTGTATATAAGGCTTAGATACGTTATTCATGCATATTAACACTTCTAATGTAATATTACATTGTATTATCACATTATAACTGCACTAATGCAAGTTTTCACGATTACATCGCAAGATGGATTGTAGAAGCAATCCTGTAGGGGCGTACCTTCAGGTCCACCCGTTCCGCCGCCTCGTCATTGCGAGCCATTTATTTCCTCGTCATTGCGAGGCCGAAGGCCGCGGCAATCCTGTACACCCGCAGTCACGTACAAGATTGCTTCGTCACTGCGTTCCTGTTTCCCCCTCGTCATTGCGAGCGAAGCGCGGCAATCCTGTACACCCGCAGTCACGCACAAGATTGCTTCGTCACTGCGTTCCTCGCAATGACCGGTCCGATCTTAGCGCCCCTTCCTCTGCAGGAGAATCTCCATAAAGGCCCCGGCGCGGTCCTCGAACTGCGACATGGAGAAGTTGGCGGGGTCCATGTGGTCGGCCTCGATCACCACCGAGGGCACGCCCAGCTCCTTCTCCAGCGCGCGCTTGATGTCCATCTGTCCCAGCGTGATGGGCAGGCAGGACTTGTTGGAGTGCAGTATCACGCCGTCGATGTGGTAGTCCCGGACGGCCCTCAGCACCATATCCTTCCTGCGCTGCATGGAGACGCAGGAGACCATGGGATAGGATTGCAGCGACTTCATGGCCAGCGCCTCCAGCGGATTGGATGTATCCAGGCGTATGGACCAGGCCGCCGAGTAGGTCTCGGCCACCACCACGCCGCCGTATTTCTCGAAGTAGTTGAAAAGCCCCAGGTTATACCACAGCGGTATGTTGTCCCAGAACAGCCGCACCTTCTCATCCGCTATGATGCCGGTCTTATTCTCCGCGCGCTGCTTGACCTCGTCCCGCACCTTGGTCAGGTAGTCCACCGCCTGCCTCGTGCCCTGGCGCGTGACCAGCACGAACATCAGCCCCACTTCGGCCGCCGAGATGGGCGTGGGGATGCAGCGCCGGTAGGAGGTTATCTCGTCCCACAGCGCGCACGACTGGTCCGACAGCCGCACCACCTCCGCCAGGCGATCGTAATCCAGCTTCCTGCCGGTGGTTTCGGTCAGGAAGTCCACGATGCGGTGTATCTCGCTGAGGGCGTAGTCGATATGGTAGCGCTGTATGTTCTCGATCGGCACCTGGGGTAGGTCGGCCTTGAATACCCTGGCGTTGGGGAAGCGTCGGGCGATGTACTGGAAGTTCTTCATGGCGGGTACGCAGCCCGCGCCGGGTATGAAGATCATGTCCGGCTCGGGCAGACCGTTGAGCGGCACCCCTTCCTCACCCATCAGACCGTTGATGTAACCCACGCAGTTGCGCAGGTATCCGCACAGGTCGGGCGAGAAGCCCATGGACTCGGCGGTCATGTAGTTCTTGTGAATCAGGCCGAAGGCGGCGCAGACGGGCGACCAGTTCTCGGGGAAGGACGGCTGCAGGTCCATGGCGTAGAATATCTCGATCAGTCCGTTCATGGGCGGCATCCAGCCCACCGGCTTGCCCGTGCGCTTGGCCTCGTGGCCCTCCAGGTAGAACTCAGCCACGATCTGCTGCAGCTCCCTGGCCGTGGCTAGTCTCTTGGTTGATTTGCCCGTTTTCTGCATATTATCCATTTATCATCTCGAAGAAGGCGCCGAAGCGCGTCTTGAGCTGGCCCTCGATGTTGCCGCTCTCGTCCATCTCGATGGGCAGCACCGCTATCCCCTCGTCCCGCAGCGCCTCCGACAGCGCCGGGTAGTCGGCCAGGTGCGGAGTGCAGAACTTCTGGAAGAGGAAGATCACGCCCTTTGCGCCCGATTCCTCGACCAGCTGCTTTACACGCGGCACGCGGTCGTCCACGATCGAGCGCGCCGGGCAGGGGAAGCGCTGCATGTAGCGGTCGATCAGTCGGTCCAGCGGATCCGTGCCCTGGCCGTCCGCCGGGTCGCAGTACCTGAACCCGTTGCAGAGGTCGTCGGCAACCACCTGCCCGCCGGCGGCCTCCAGCAGGTCGAAGATCCACATCTGCTCCACGATGCTGCCAGATACCAGCACCGGGATGCCGCTGACCGGAGCGCTCTTGAGATTTTCAACCTCGCCCACAAGTTTGGTCAGATGTTCAAGGTACTCTTCCGGCGGTGTACATAAACCGGCCTCCATTATCGTATAGAAATCCCGCGCCGGAGGGGTGAAGATGTTCTGTCTTCGCAGCTCGTGCAGCCGCAGCAGCTTTTTCCTGATATCGGCATAAAGATCCAGCGAACGGTTAAGCGAGGCCATGTCGAACTTACCCCCGGCCGCGTTGAGCTTATCGATGAGTTCGTTCAGCGCCTTCCTGTAGAAATCCCTGGCGCTCTCGTTTGTGTTGTAAGGCAGCGGCACTGTATGGAATGTCTTCAGCCCGCTGTTCTCCGCCCAGATATTCATCATGCCGCAGGATATGTCGCAGGTGTAGCCCTGTATTACGCCGGATAGGTATTTATACTCGCCGCGCATCACCCTTTCCAGCGAGGTGCGCATATAGGGACAGACGAAGTTGGGCACCAGCGTGCCGGCCTTTTCCACCGTTATCGTCCCGCCGTAGATCCTTACCGGCAGGAACCCGGCCGCATGAATTATCTCGATGGGAGTATATGTACAGAACCAACCGAAGAGCTTCTGCTTTTCTGAATGATGAAAAAGCCGCTCCGACATGTTATTAAAAGCCTTCGCAAAAGGACCGAGTTCGATGGGCATATTGATCATTACTGAAGCTTTCCGGATACTATTTTATCCCGAATTTCTTTATCAGCCTCTCCAGACCCTTGCTGCCGATTTGGGTTTGCATCGGACCGATAATGGCACGCAACGTACCCTCCGGCAATGAAGCTCTTTTATCAGGCACGACAGTCACCCGCGTGGTATCTCCGTATCGCTTAGTGAGGGCAATTCCGTGCCTGGCATTCCTGCCTTTCACCCAGCCATCAGATTTCAATAGTTTAATTAGCTGTTTACCGAATATTGCAGGCAGGTTACCCATCAGGCGAAACTAAGTTGGGGCATCGCCTGGGCGTAAGGTTTAACGAAAATATCGCCCTTGATCGATGCCGAAATAGTAACATTTGCGGTTGGCTTATGTGAGTGATATTTTATGTTATGTTTCTTGAAAAACTTCTCTCTTTCCCCGACATCCTCCAAAGTGCCCAGGTGCAACGAAATCGCTTCCTTAAGCTTGCCTTCTGCGTCATTTAAGGTGTACCCGAAAGTGGCCGTCCCCAGCTCTTTGCAATAGGCTACCCACTTCTTACCTTCTTTGTGGAATTCCAGGGTTAAAACTACATATCCCCCGTTTGTCATGCCATATCTCCATATCCGAATTTACTGGTTAACCCGATTACACTTACAATTATAACTACCCAGTATTCAATTTGCCACTTTCCATCACTTTTGTCCAATACCTGGTGCCGTATAATTGGCTTATGAAAGCCGGGAACATCTTTACTCCTTTACGTCTCTTGCGCCGCCTCCAGTATGCGGTCGATCCTGAAGGTCCTCTCCTCCCCACGCTTGAGGCAGAAGGCGCGCAGGCCGCGGAAGGTCTTGCCGCCATATGTGAAATCGCCCAGCGCCAGCGGCCTGATCACGCGCAGCGACTTCTCGTCGTTGGGCTTGAGGTAGGTGATGCGCAGCTTCCCCTTTTCAGCGATTGCCTTGAGTATGAGCTTCTCCCTGTCCGCTGCAGGCAGGCGTTCCTCCGCCTTGCCGTACTGGTAGCGCGTGACGAAATCCACCACGCGCCGGTCCATCCATATATGTTTCTTCTGGATGGGCTGTCTGAGCACAATGCCGTTGAGCGAGGTGCAGCGGCTGAGCGCCACGTACATTTGGCCGTGGGCGAAGGTGCCGCGTCCGATATCGATGACCACGCGCTCAAAGGTCTTGCCCTGGCTTTTGTGTATGGTTACCGCCCAGGCCAGCATCAGCGGGTACTGGGTGAAAGTGCCCGCCACCTCCGACTTTATCTCCCCGCCCTCCAGCTTGTACTGGAATATCTCCCATGTATACGGCTCGACCATTACGTCCTCGCCCTCGGACAGCCGCACATTTATAAAGAGTCCGCCCTCGCCGTCCTTGCTGAAGCCCGTTATTCTGCCCATGCTGCCGTTGACCCAGCGTCCGGCGGAGTCGTTATTGAGCATCATCACCTGTGCGCCCGTCTTGACCGCGAGCAGTTCGGCTGCAGGCAGAGAATCGTCTCCGAATTTACCGTCCCTGTCGGCCCTGAATTTGTGCAGCCTGCCCTTGAGCCTGGCCAGCTGGGCTGAGTTGAGCTCCGTCGCCATGGCGTTGGTGGTGGTAAGCCGCACAGATATCCCGCCGCCGGCTGCAGCGTCCTCCGGCACGCAGCGCCTGTTGAGCAGTCCCAGTCCGTCGCCGTCGATGCTGTTGTTACGTATGGCGTTTAGCAGCTGGATGAAGTCCGGGTCGTGCTGTCGGTAGACCTTCTCCAGCTCGATGAATTCCATGTCGAAATCTCGGAAAACGTGGGAGCTGAAGAAATAGGGTGTCTCGTAAAGCCCGGTGAAGGCGTCCTTCTCCCGCGAGGTGACCACGGGCGGGAGCTGGTAGAGGTCGCCCACGAACACCATCTGGACGCCTCCGAAGGGCTTGCGTGAGTCCGGCCCGTTGAGCCGCAGGAAGCGGTCCACGCAGTCCAGCAGGTCCGCCCTGACCATGGATATCTCGTCGATCACCAGTATGGCCAGCTTCTTGAAGATGTCGGCGCCCTTATCCCTTTTTTTAACTTTGGGGGGCGTGATATCGGGTTTAAAGCCGAAGAACGAGTGGATGGTCTGGCCCTTGATGTTGAGCGCCGCCACGCCGGTGGGGGCCAGCGCAACGACCTTCCTGGCAGTTACGCTACGGAAGTATTCCAACAGTGTGGACTTTCCGGTGCCGGCGCGTCCCGTGATGAATACGCTCCTGTCCGTCCTCTCCATAACGTCCAGGGCGCGCCGGAACTGATCGTTTATCTCGATGTTCTGCACTGCTGTGTCAGAAGATTATACAACACAATCCTGTCCTTATTTTAAGTCATTATTCTATAGTAGCCCCCTGCCTGTCTTGTTAGTAATCAGTTATCCATATATATACCGGTTTCAATCCACGCCCCCGCGCGGGGGGCGACAGGATGAACGGTTTTGAATTTCTATTATCAGGATGTTTCAATCCACGCCCCCGCGCGGGGGGCGACTTGTTGCCTTTGCGATGTCGGGCAAATTCACGGCCGTTTCAATCCACGCCCCCGCGCGGGGGGCGACTATCGATGATTGCCGCTGTACTTGCGGGCGTTTTGTTTCAATCCACGCCCCCGCGCGGGGGGAGACACGACTTTGAGAGAGGCGTAGATGGGGATACTATGTTTCAATCCACG
>DAOUFT010000186.1:0-2918 GCA_034429855.1 Dehalococcoidia bacterium | reverse complement strand
GCCTGGGTTAATATGCCCGGATAGTCATCGATCATACTGGCTAATATGTTTTTTCTGTTCACATCACTTCCTGATTGTTATTTTTTACTGTGACATTTATGGTTAATTCAAATATACCGGCGTAAAAAGGCAATTGCTTGACTGCTGGTTAACAGTTGAATGACAAGGAGCTGACAGTTTTTGCAGTATGGTTGAAAAGGATCTATGGATATCAGGACAGCAGGACATCAGGAATGGCCTTCCATGAAGCAGTGAATCAGGGTGAGGATGCGGGAGCCTGAACTAGAATTCTATTTGAACAGAGCCGCCCATACGATGGCGTCCAGCACGGCCGTATGAAAGGCGAAATAACCGCTGCCCACCAGGGCTAACCACCAGGCAGTGTCCGGCCTATCGCCTTTCAGGCTGAGCAGCGCAATGAAAAGCGCGATGGATGCGATCCCCACTATGGCCAGCACCGTGCGCACTGCGATCCAAATGCCGGTAGTGGGATTGGATACGTACATGTTGGTCAACGGCATCCAGAATGCGGATGGTACGAGCATCAGCAGGAAAATAACGTGAAACAGGCTGAAACCGAACCGCCCCCCCATAACCACTTCATCCGGCACAAGGCGGAAAAGGAGGAAATATATAAATGCGAAATATCCCAGCGCGGATAAAATCATGGAGATGCCGTAGACAGGCCTGACATTCGCAGGGACGCCACCCCACAGAGTATCGGCGCCTCCCGCCTGCCCGCTGAGGCCGAAAATATAGCTTCCGATGACGGCGGCTCCTCCCAGTACATTGATTACCAGAAGTATTATCTGTTGAGTTGCCATGGCCTTACTCCCGCATTCAGATTTATACCGCTTTCCTGATGGCCCCCAGCAGCACACCCGGTCCTCCGTGCACGCCGAGACTGCACCCGAGCTGTGCAATGGAAATGCTCCTTTCGGGCATGTATTCGCTCAGCCTGTTTTTCAGTTCCAGAGCATGATCTTTTATAGAGCTGTGCACAATGGTCAGCTCGCTGACAGGCAGGTTGTTTTTTACGAAGTTGTATATGCGGTCGATGCCTTTGGCAATCGTACGCACCAGTCCCGCGCGCACGATCTCACCATCATGGAATGTGAGCAACGGCATAACATGCAGGAAATCCGATGCCGTCGCTATGGTTTTATTCACCCTTCCGCTGCGCACCAGATATTTCATGGTGCTGAACATGCCGAACATATTGACCTGGCGGATGGCGTTATTTGCCTCGCGAACGACCTCTGCCAGTCCGGCGCCTTTCCCAGCCAGCCTGGCGGCAGCAGTAACCACCAGGCCCAATCCGGCGGAATTAAACCGGGAGTCTATTACTTCGATGGGACAATCCTCGACCAGCTCACGTGCCAGTACCGCCGAGTTGTAGGTGCCGCTTATCCTGGATGAGATATGGATTGATACGATGCCATTGACTTTCTTGCTGTATTCTTTGTATGCGCTGGCAAAGTCGTTGGGATTGGGTTGAGATGTGGAAGGATGAACCGGGGAGGTCGTAAGCAGCGAGTAGAATTCATCGCTTTTCAGATCCTTCCCGTCGCGGTAGGTTTTATCGCCGAAATGTACGTAGATGGGAACGACTCCGATGTTCAGTTCTGCAGCCAGCTCGGGACTTATATCAGAGGTGCTGTCGGTAATCACCTGTACCGTCATAAGCTACCCTGCCCTCCTTGGGGAACTTATATTTGCAAATACTCACTTGCCCCCAAACATAACATAATATTAGCAGTAACCGGCCTGCCCTCAAAACCGATCAGGTATTGGGATAACAGGGTATTGCAGCAGCCTATTGATGGCCGATTAGAGAAGGAATATAATCAAGATCAATTCCCGAATGCATTGGTAACATCAATGGATTTACGTCATACACCCCGGCTATCCGTTCACAATCTAATTAAAAGCGCGCGCTTTGAAGTCATCCCCATGAAAGGTGTGGTCGAAGAGGCGTCGTTGCTGCCCGCCCGCTCGGTAGTCACCGTTACCGCATCCCCACGCAAAGGCCTCGAAGCCACTTTCGCTCTTTCCGAAGAGCTGGCCGGAAAGGGATTTCATGTGGTACCCCATATCACAGCACGGCAGGTGCGCGACAGGTCCCATTTACGCGAGATCGTTGACAGGATGTCGGCCGGCGGTTTTGAGGATGTCTTTGTAATCGGTGGCGATATCGTCGAACCGGTAGGAGCTTATGATTCATCCGGCGCGCTTATAGCTGACATGACTGAGATGAGCAACCACCCGAGACGTATAGGTGTAGCGGCCTACCCGGAGGGGCATCCGCTCATCAAACGGGAAACCCTGATGCAGGCGCTCCAGGTCAAACAACCCATGGTCGACTATATGGTCACGCAGATTTGCTTCGATCCGCAGATCATAGCAAGATGGCTGACGGATGTCAGGGCAAACGGCATTACACTGCCTGTATTCATCGGCATTCCCGGCATTTTAAAACGATCCAGGCTGCTGGAGATATCAATCAAGGTGGGGGTCGGTGATTCAACGCGTTTTCTGAAGAATCACTGGGGCATGATGGCCCACCTATTGCAGCGTGACATATATAATCCGGACAACCTGATAAGGAAAGTAAAAGGATTGGCCGGCGATATTGCCGTGGCAGGATTTCATATATACACCTTCAATCAGTGCCTTTCCACCAGACAGTGGCGGCAGAAGGCCCTGCAGCGCTTCAGGACTTAGTAGAATTATTCTCGAATATCAACAGCCTTTTTCACCTTGTCCGTGTGATTTTGTTTGCACCTGGCTGTCTGCAAAAGTTCAGAAACATATTGGACTCCGATAGAGGTGATAATGCGGGGCCCATGTGCAGCAAGACTATGTAGAAAAATACTTCAGAAACGGCTATCGTCGTTTCATGAAGCGCAGTTCAAACA
>DAOUFT010000185.1:0-5001 GCA_034429855.1 Dehalococcoidia bacterium | reverse complement strand
GTTGGATTTACTTAGTCTAAGTTTAGTGGAAGCAGCCTTTTCAGACCTGGTATTTACGGTGGCCTTTACCCTTGATGGTCTCGCCGCTTGCTATTATCCTGCTAGTAAAATCAGAGGCCTCCGCCCAGGGTTCGATCTTGCAGTTTTTCCCGATTATAATATCCGGCGGAATTCTGGCCCCTTTACCCACCAGAGTTATACCTGAATCCAGATGTTCGGGCTCTTCCTTGTTAGCGGTGAAATCATCTCCCGCACCGAGATGGCACCCGCGGCTTACCCAAACTTGTTTATCCACAATGCTCTTCTCTATCACGGCACCACGGCCGATGGTGGTGTCTTCGAAAATGATTGAGTTCCTCACCACCGCCTCTTCCTCTATGAAAACCCGCGGCGATATGATGGACTCGATAACCGTGCCGTTGACGATTGCCCCGTTGCAGATAAGCGCCCTGTTGACCTGTGCGTGAGGTCCCAGTTTGACGGGCGGATAGCCCTGCACGATAGTCCTGACCTCATTCTCCGGATTGTAAAGGTTTAGTTCAGGGAGATCGACAATTAGGTCCATATTAGCCTGCCAGTAGGCTTCTACAGTCCCCACGTCACGCCAGTATCCGCGAAATCGGAATCCGTATACATCGTACTTACTTATTAGGTTGGGTAGAATATCATGTCCGAAATCAAAGCCTTCCTGCTTGCTGGCCATCTCCTCCAGGGCATCGACCAATACCTTCTTATTGAAAATATAGATGCCCATCGATGCCAGCCTGCTCTTGGTGCTCTTGGGCTTCTCTTCAAAATTTACAATCCGTTCATTATGATCGATAGTGATAATACCAAACCTTGATGTATCCTCCTGTGGAACCTCATAAACCGCCACAGTCACATCGGCATGCCGGTTGCGGTGATAGGCCAGCATCTGATCATAACGCATACTGTAGATATGGTCTGCCGATAGCACAAGGATCTCATCCACCCGCTGATCGACTATATAGTAAAGGTTCTGATAAACAGCATCGGCCGTACCCTTATACCACGTCCGCTGTGACCGGCTGAGGAAGGGCTGCAGCAGTACCACCCCACCTGATTCGCGATCCATATCCCATGACCGCCCCACACCGATATGCCGGGCGAGCGACCTGGGATTGAACTGAGTCAACACCGCGACATTATAAATACCCGAGTTGGCACAATTACTCAGAGTAAAATCAATTATGCGGTATTTTCCGCCGAAAGGTACAGCCGGCTTGGCGCGCTCATCGGCTAGGACGCTCAACCGTTCGCTGGCACCACCTGCCAGGATAATAGCTAAAACCCTGCGCATGTTAGATATCGCAACCATACCTCGACTCAATTTTAACCAAATGCCGGGTAATTGTCGATGACTACGACTCACACTGTTTTCCGATATGACTTACCCTATTAATGCACATGCATACAAGGTACTGCCCATACCCCAGAGTATTTCCATCCGATCTATAGTCGGACTACCTGTAAGAAATAAACGCCGGGATTCCGTTAATTGCTATATCAATGAGCGATGCGCGATAAAAAATTATTTACATCAATTAGTTATATTACTTCATTTTTTCCAAGCGAATTAATTTAAATCTTTTATATAATATTTATCTATTATATTGACATTAATGCGAGTCTAATCTATTCTTTTTATAAATAATAGAATTATCAAAACAGCAATATGGAACTGAAAACCTATAGATTTCCTGATGGCTTTCTGTGGGGCAGCGCGATTTCAGCCTTCCAGGCGGAAGGCTGTCCGCTGAAGAACGAATGGTGCGAACTTGCAAATCGAGGAAAAATCTTCGACGGAAGAAGGCCGGAGGGCGCGGTTAAGTTCTGGGACAAGTACAGGACATATATAGCCCTCATGAAGGAAATGAACGACAACATCTTCAGAATGAGTGTTGAATGGGCCCACATTGAGCCTGAAGAAGGGCTGTATGACGAATCCGCCCTGCAACATTACCGCGAGATTATCAGCGCCGTATCGGCCGCCGGAATTAAACCGATAGTAGACCTCCATCACCACTCCAATCCATTGTGGCTGGCCAAAAAAGGAGGATGGTGCAACAGGTCGTGTGTTGCAGATTTTCGGCGCTTCACCAACAAGGTGATAAATTCACTGGGTGATCTTACCGATATCTGGCTGACCATCAATGAGCCAGTCGTACTGGCCGTCACCTCCTACATGATGGGATTGTTTCCACCTCAGAAAAAGAATATTTTTCAGACTTTCAAATGTATCGACAATCTGGCCGAAGCCCATGTCGCCGCATATGAAGAGATCCATAATGTATTCTGTAAAAACAACTGGCCCAATCCGACGGTGGGCTTTGCCAAACATGTGCGTTGCTTCAATCCGTTCAATCCGGCCAATCCCCTGGACAAGCTGGCGGTGAAGATGCACGAGAAGATCTTCAACCTCGATTTTTTCGATAAAATAACGAGGAAAACACTGACCCTGGACACGGTCTGCATCAATTATTACACTTCCGAACTGGTAAAATTTCCGCTCGACAGAGAGGCCAGCAGCGATCTGCCCAAAAACAAGCTTGGCTGGGATATATATCCGGAGGGTTTCTACCATGTGCTGAAGCGCTACTGGGATATGTTCCATCTACCGATTTACGTCACAGAGAACGGTGTCTGCGATGACCATGACGAGCTTAGACCATCATTTATACTCGATCACGTTTATCAGATGCACAGGGCGGTGGAAGCCGGAGTCGATGTGCGAGCATATTGCCACTGGACCACCATGGACAATTTCGAATGCATGGAGGGCCTCAGCACCAGATTCGGTCTCATCCACGTCGATTTCGACAGCAAAGAGCTAAAATGCACTATAAAACCGAGCGGCAGGATGTACGGTGAGATAGCCGGAGCCAACGGCATAACTCCAGCAATTGTAAACAAATACAAACCTGATTGGCATGCTGGTTGAGACTACGGCCTGGATCTATTGAGCGGTAGAGTCTTTAACTGACATTAGCGATCTTAACAACATTATTTTCAATTGACTATTTATTTACAGAGGTGATATATGAGCAAACCATCTTAATTACTGGCAATAAACGGCGGGCCAAGAGCTAAAACAACGCCTAACATCGCGATGTATCCGGGAGGGCTGGCTATAGGCGATGAAGAAAAGAAGGCCGTAATGGAAGTTCTGGACAATAAATATCTTTTCAGATACTACGGGCCTAGCGATTTTCAATCACGGGTACAGCTTTTCGAGAATGAATTCGCAGAAAAAATGGGCAGCAGATTCTGTCTGGCTCTTAATTCCTGCACCTCGGCATTGATAACATCGCTAATCGCAGTTGGCGTGGGACCGGGCGATGAGGTCATCCTGCCCGGCTATACTTTCTTCGCCTCATGCGCGGCAGTTGTCGCCGCAAAAGCCATACCCGTCATCGCAGAAGTGGACGACTCATTAACGATTGATCCGGCTGATATCGAACGCAAGATCACATCCAGGACCAAAGCGATACTGGTCGTACATATGCGCGGTGCTCCCTGTGACATGGACAGAATCACCGATATCGCCCGCAAGCATAAGCTCATACTTGTTGAGGACGTGGCCCAAGCCTGCGGAGGGTCATACAAAGGCAGGAGGCTGGGAAATTTCGGTGATTGTGGCGCATTCAGTTTTCAATATCATAAAATCATCACCGCCGGAGAAGGAGGCGCGATCATTACGGCTGACGAGAGATTATATGATCGTGCTCAAGCATATCACGATACCGCCGCCTGCTGGCGCCCGGGAGGACTGGCCAAGCGTTTCGCAGAATCACGATACGAGGGCGAGCTGTTTCCGGGTGTTAATTTCCGTATGGGAGAAATGAGCGGAGCAGTTATGCGTGTACAGCTTGCACGCCTTGACGGCCTCCTGGACAGAATGCGTTCGCACAAAGCCAGGATCAAAAAGAGCATCGGCTCCATTAAAGGCTTGTCTTACAGGCGGCTCAACGATTCGGAAGGCGACACCGCTATCTGTCTCGTGATGTATTTGCCAGATGTTGATATGGCAACCAGGTTTGCCGCCGCTTTACAGGCGGAAGGAGTCAACGCCCAGTCCATCTTCAACAAGGGCGTGCCTGACTGGCATATTTACAGCCATTGGGAGATGATAATCAATAAATGGACGGCTACGGCTGAGGGCTGTCCTTACACCTGTCCACGCTACACGGACCGCGGTGGTAATATTAAATATTCACCCGATATGAATCCGAAAACCCTGGCGCTGCTGGGCCGTTCCGTTCACATCGACATCCCGCCTCAGATGACTGTTGAAGATTGCGATATGATCGCAGAAGCTATACTCAAAGTGGCCAGAGCTTACCTGTGAATATAGGTACACCGAATTAGGTCAACTCAAACGTATGGAATATCATTTCAGGCAGGAAGTAACGAGGTATGACAATGTTGAAAGTAGATGTATGTGTCGAAACAGTATTTGAGGAA
This sequence comes from Dehalococcoidia bacterium, assembly GCA_034429855.1. Lineage (GTDB taxonomy): Bacteria > Chloroflexota > Dehalococcoidia > GIF9 > UBA5629 > CAIMUM01. Next base: position 516 of record DAOUFT010000185.1, on the reverse strand, counting down.
TTGCCTTTTGATGACAGGATCAGGAAAGTGGCAGCACTGGGATACGAGGCGATCGAGTTCTGGTTCTGGGATTACAGCAGAGATATTAAGACTACAGGGAAGCTGGCAGCCGACCTCAATCTGGTAATTAACGATATAGTGGTCAACTCACCGGACGGTCTTAACGGCGGATCATTGACCAGACGGGAAGACAAAGCGAAATATCTGGAACGCTTAAAAAGAACAATCGATCTGGCTCATCAGCTTAACGTCGGCAAGCTGATAACCTGCACCGGAAACGTGGACAGAGGCGTATCGTTGCAAGAACAAACAGCCAACGTGATAGATACCCTGTCTGCAGCCGTGGAGGTAGCGGAGGCACATGATCTGATACTGCTTTTAGAAGCATTGAATACACATGTCGACCATGCAGGCTATTTCCTGACTTCGACCGCTCTCAGCTTCGATATAATCCGTATAATCAACAGCCCGCATCTTAGATTCCTGGTCGACAGATATCATATGCAGATTATGGAA
>DAOUFT010000184.1:0-26569 GCA_034429855.1 Dehalococcoidia bacterium | reverse complement strand
CTCGTCAGGATTCTGGGCCGCCTTTGCTTAACACCACTTGCCCGGGGTGTAGAAGAATCGATTAGTCTGTTTAAGCAGGCCCTTGCAGAAGGAAAAATAGATTCAGAGCAGATTTAATCACGACAGATTTTATTAAGTCACAATAAGCCGACTACAGAGTTGCTTCTGCTGTATCTTTCTGCGATATGGCGGCCTGGGCGGCGATCAACTTGGCAATTGGCACTCTGAACGGACTACAGCTCACGTAATCAACGTTGATGGCGTGAAAGAACCTGATCGAGGTTGGCTCGCCCGCCTGCTCACCGCAGACTCCGATGGGTATATCCTTCTTCTCGCGGCGTGCCCAGAAAATCGCGGTCTCCATCAGACGTCCCACACCTTTGATATCGATGATCTCGAAGGGGTTGTCTTCCAGTATGCCTATCTCCAGATAGGTGGAGAGGAACTTTTTCTCGGCGTCTTCGCGGCTAAAGGAATAAACTGCCTGTGTGAGATCGTTGGTGCCGAAGGAGAGGAAGTCCGCCACCTGGGCCAGCGTTCCCGCCCTCATACATGCGCGGACGGTCTCCATCATGGTTCCCACCTTGAGGGAAGAGCCCTCGGTGCAGCTCTTCTTGATCATGATCAGCTCCTGGGAGGTGATCACCTGGGGGATCATTATCGATACATCGGCCGGAACCTCCCGCTTGGCCGCTTCGACAGCCTCAACCTGCATTCTATAGATTTCGGGATTGGTGACGGCAACACGCACGCCTCGGTGTCCCAGCATCGGATTTATCTCCTTAAGCTCGGCAATGCGCTGTTTAGTTCTGATATCCGTTGTTTCCGTCTCGGAGGGAAGAAACTCGTGTAGCGGCAGATCGAGCAACCGGATGATGATAGGCAGTCCTTTGAGTTCCTTAAAGAGGGCTATAAAATCCTCTTTTTGCAGTTTGCTGAGGTGCTGCAACGCTTTGGCTTTCTGAGCAGGAGTCTCGGCCAGTATGTATTCCCTGATAGCAGAGAGCCGTTCGGGACCATTGAACTGCCTCTCCGTGCGGCAGAGGCCGATGCCTTCAGCGCCCAGTTTGATGGCCTGCGCCACCATTTCAGGTGTATCTGCATTGGCCCTAACTCCCAGTCTTTTAGCGCCGTCCAGCCATGAGAGCAACTCGCTGAATTCTTTAATCATGGTTCCCTCTTCCAGCGGGACAGTGCCGATATAAACCGCGCCCGCAGTGCCGTCGATTGTAATAGTATCTCCCTGTTTGACGGTCTTACCCTTGCAGGTGAAAATTTTCTTCCCGGGATCGATATCGATGTCTTCAGCGCCGCATACGCAGGGCTTGCCCATAGCCCTGGTTACGATGGCGGCATGGGAGGTCAGCCCGCCTCGCGAGGTGAGCACGCCATCAGCAGCGGCTATGCCCTGTATGTCGTCCGGGCTGGTTTCAGGCCTGACCAGAATGGAAGGCACACTCTTCTTCGACAGCAGCAAAGCGTCGTCTACCGTAAATACGACACGGCCAGTAACTGCCCCGGGAGCAGCTGCCAGCCCGCTGGTTAAACACTGGTGCCGCTGGTCGGATTTAATATGCTTATGCAGCAGCGCTCTAAGATCGTCGGGTTTGACGCGTAGAATGGCCTCCTCCACCGTTATGAGGTCTTCATGCGTCATGTCTACCGCGACTTTCACTGCTGCCTGGCCACTTCTCTTGCCGGACCGCGTCTGCAAGATGTACAGCTTTTCAGATTCAATTGTGAACTCGACGTCCTGCATATCGCGGAAATGCGATTCGAGTAGGGAGACTTTCTGCTCCAGTTCACGGTACATTTTAGGCAGCATGGTTTTAAGTTGCGACACCGGCACGGGAGTCGTGGAGCCGGATACTATGGCCTCGCCCTGTGCGCGCTGTATATACTCTCCAAATAGGCCGCGTTCGCCTGTGCTGGGATTGCGGCTGAATACGACGCCTGTGCCTGATTTAGCATCCTTATTTCCGAAGACCATAGATTGTACGATGGCAGCAGTACCTATATCGGAAGGGATATTATTGAGACGGCGGTATTCGATGGCGCGGATATTATCCCATGATTCGAAGATGCGGCGGATAGCTGCCCTCATCTCGGACATGCTACCGATATTGAGAACGGTGTCCATCATACCTGGCATTGAGACCGGCGCTGACGAGCGAACTGATACCTGCAGGCCTTTGCCCAGCTTTGCCCCCACCTCTTTCTCCAACGCTGCAACAGCCTGTGTTATCTCCTTTTCGGCCAAGCGGCCAGTCTTCTTGTATTCATTGTATCCCTGGACGGAAACCACGAAACCGGGAGGTACGGGCAATCCGATCCTGGTCATGGTTACAAGGTTGGCGCCCTTGTTGCCCAGCAGCGCTTTATCTTCGCATTTATCACGGAAAGAATAAATGTATCCCATGGTTGTCCACCTCCGCTAGCGATAATTATATATCATAACGCGAAGGATGCATCGCCTTTAGCGAGATTAAGGTGACAACGGATGCCCTGTGGGGCTGATGACTATATTCGGGGAATCACAAGGTCTTTATCCGGCGTCCGTTGCTTGTCCTCGCCATAAATCGTCAGATAGATGTCCGCCAGATCTTTTTTTTGCTTGTTGATCTCTTCCTGCGTCAGGCCGAATTCCTCTGGCGCCAGGTACACCAGTAATTTAGGATCCAGTCTCGGGTTGTTGGGATCGTGTTCCTGCCAGTCGGAGCTACGAATACGTTCAACAATTCTTTGCCTTGAGAGTACAAGGGGAACGAGCTCCAGTTCCTCTGTAGTCACATTACCGTCGCTGGCATTGAACCGTGTAGGAACGGGGAAGATGTGATTTACATAATAACCATTCGCATCGGGAATCATGCCGTAACCGAACTTGCTGTAAAGTCTAGCAAGGCTTGGTACGGCGTAGGCGAAGGCGAAATCGATAGGTTTGATACCGCCTATCTGCTTTTTTGTTATATCAGTTGCGTTCTTCCAGATGAGCAGGCTGATTGGATCATATGTAGTATCGAGGCTCTTGCGGTTGGCCAGCCTGAAAAACCTTCCGAACTCGGCGATTCTATCCACTGGAATACGCGAACTCTCTATATAATTCGTAATATTTGAACCGGCCATGCTTTGATGTTTGGTGTCAGGATATTTGTTTTCCATAGGCAATCCGATCTTGTCCTGGTACGGTACAATACGGATACCGCAGAATATCTCATCCTTCTCATTTACGGCGATTAAATGAAGGGAGACCGGGTCAAAGATATCGTAGACCATGCTTCGGATGGTATCCAAGTATATACCGCTGTCTGCTATGTAACGGTCCTCTTTGGCATACAGCTTGAACCGAGCACGGTATATTGCGTCGGCAGCCTTGCTGCGACCATCCATCACATAAAAACTGACGGGACCAACCTCATCAACCTTGATGAATATGTCATTGTCTGATTTCATCACTATGACTTGTGAGAGCCTTGTGTTTAATTCAATGTTTAAACGATTGTCGTTCCCAAACTACTTACAGATACGATAATATCTGTTGCAGAGTTGGGTGTCAATGAATTATGTTCCTGCGTATACGATACAACGAATCCGATAATGCCGGCTTGACACAACTGCAATTATACCTTAAAATTCTGAATATTCTGAATATTCTGATTTAATTAGCGGGGAGTAATTATTATGGCAAGAAAAAAAAGACTAACCGCCGCATGTTGTCCGACTGTGCTGGATGGTTTTCAGGTTGAGGCCGTAGTGGGTGTTGACGAACGGGGCCAGATGGTGCTGCCCAAGGAGATGCGTGAGAAGGTGGGGATAAAGGCCGGGGACAAGTTGGCTGCCGTTACACTTAAGCAGCAGGACGGAGTTTGCTGCATGCTGCTGATCAAGGCAGAGGTGGTGGCCGATATGGTCAAGGGTATATTCGGCCCTTTTATGAACGAAATAATGAAGTAACTTGAGGAGATATGATTATGAACGACAACGAGATTAAAAAAGCCGTGAGAGAACGTTATGCGAAAGTGGCGGGCTCTGACTGTAGCTGCGGCTGTTGTGGCGATACTTCGGCTTGGCCTTCGGCCGATACGGCGATAGATTACAGCAAGCAGATCGGGTACTCCGAGGCCGAAATGAGCTCAGTTCCAGATGGCGCCAACCTCGGATTGGGATGCGGGAATCCGGTAGCGCTGGCCTCGCTCAAAGAAGGAGAAGTTGTTCTCGACCTGGGCTCTGGCCCCGGCTTCGATTGCTTCCTCGCGGCTGCCAGGGTGGGAAAGTCCGGCAAAGTGATCGGCGTGGATATGACGCCGGAGATGCTGCTTAAAGCCAGAGAGAACAAGGCCAGGGGAGAATATGAAAACGTGGAATTCAGGCTCGGCGAGATCGAGAACCTGCCTGTTGCCGATTCTTCAGTAGACGTGATTATCTCCAACTGCGTCATCAACCTTTCACCGCATAAGGATCAGGTCTTCAAAGAGGCATACCGCGTGCTCAAACCTGGCGGCAGGCTGATGGTCTCGGACATTGTGCTTCTGGCGGAATTGCCGGAAAAGATCAAGGCGTCAGTCGCCGCCTATGTCGGCTGCGTGGCCGGAGCTTCTTTGAAGCAGGAGTATCTCGATGAGATCAGAAGTGCCGGGTTCGAGGAAGTGAAAGTCGTGGGCGAGACATCCTTCCCCACTGATTTCTCATTGGGGGAGGCCATCGCTAAATCCATGAAAAGGGATTCTGAGGTGGGCAAGCCGGAACTGATCAAGCTGCGCGATTCAGTTCAGAGCATCAAGGTGCAGGCCTATAAACGCTGATATGTTCCTATATATGATCGCGTCCTATATTGAATGCAGGCAGACTATTAAGAATCCATCCAAGATAAGGACAACTCTCATACAGGCCGCACCCGATTAGATAGACGGGCAGGATATGCGGAAATGCAGGATAATCCAGCGCTCTAAGCGGTCTGCCGATCAGTATTGCTGTTCTGCAGGTATTCCTTGGCCAGATCTATATAAACCTGTTTTCCCATGGCCCAGTGTTTTCTATCCTGGTCAGTGATCTTTCTCAGCTCCCTGGCCGGGTTTCATCCCATCAGGACGTTGGGCGGCACTATCTGCTTGGCTTTAATCAGTGTTGCTTCAGCGATGATGGCGTTTTCCCCTATTTCAGAGTTGATACTCAGAATTGCGCCCATTCCGATGGAAGCGTAGTCGCCGATGGATTTGCAGTGGATGATCGCACCATGCCCGATAGTGACCTTCTGCCCGATTGTACATGTGCCGAAAGGAAAGACGTGTATTATCACGCCGTCTTCAACCGCGGTGCCCGAATTAACTATGATGTTCCCGTAATCGCCTCTAATTATGGCGCCGGGACCGATGAAACAGTTGTCACCGATCCTGACATTGCCGATTATCGTGGCCTCACGGCTCACAAAGGTATCAACGCCGATAACAGGTTCTACATTTCTAAAGGAATATATCAAGTCTCTCCTCCGGTAGGAATTTAAAACACGATATTATACTACCTCAAAGTAGTATCAGCACTCAATGCCGTCGCGGGCGCCGACACCCTGCTGATAGTAGTGCTTTATCTCCACCATCTCCGTAACCAGGTCGGCGGCATCGATAAGCTCTTTGGGAGCATATCTCCCTGTCAATATGATTTCTACATTGTCTGGTTTGTTATTAATGATGTTCAGCATTTCATCGAGCGAGATCAGGTGAAAATGGTGAGCCGTGATTATTTCATCGAACACGATGATATCATATCCTTTGGTCATCGCAAGACAGGCTTTGGCCAGCCCTTCACGGGCCATGCGTATGTCTTCCGGATCGGGAGGATTCTTGACATGGATAAACCCTGTTTTTCCATATTGCTCAATGGTTATATATGGTTTGACCAGCTTTGCCGCTTCAAGTTCACCATATTGCTGGCCTTTCATGAACTGACCGATATAGGTCTTGAGGCCATGCCCCATGGCTCTGAAAGCCAGCCCCAGGGCTGCAGTGGTTTTTCCTTTACAATTGCCTGAATAAACGTGGACATACCCTTTTCCCAGTGGATGATTATCATTTAACATATTTATTGGCCTTCCTGTCGGCGACGAAACAGCTGCAACTCAATATTTTAGGTAAGTCCAACACCCGTATGAATGGACGGCTAACTGAATAAAATGACCACCGATATTATCTGGTTAAATTCGACTCGAACTTTCAGTCTCTGACCGCGGTTCTTTCTTTTAGCTGTATAATATAAGAACTCGGTATCTATTGTAAACGTTGATTGTGCCAAGAGGAGTTTATGAATACTAATAACGTTCTGAGGTTGGTGCTTTCTATTGCCATCATCATTACAGGCTTTTCTGGCTGTGTGAGTCCGGAGCCGCAACCGGTTATTAGCGACAATGCTTCACAGGTGCCGCCTGTCAGTGAGAATGCGACGCAGGGCCCGCTTCCGTCCGATAATACAACAGTTGATCCTGACTCGGCAGCAGGGAAAGTGATAAACGGCGATGGTTATCTTCAGTCAGGTCAGTGGGATAAAGCCGTCAAAGAATACAAAGAAGCTATAGCGATTGAGCCTGGATTTACTCCCGCTTATAGCAGGCTCGGCTTCGCATACTACCTGCAGGGACTACATGACGAAGCGCTTAAGGAATTCACAAAGGCCATCGAGATGGATTCGAGGGATACAGGATCCATTCTTGGCCGTGGACTGGTCTACAATGACGCGGGTGATTACGACAAGGCCATCGATGATTTCAGCCGGGTGCTGGAGCTGGACGCTAGGAATAAGGACGCCTACTCATATCGCGGAAAAGCATATTATCACAGTGGAGATCTGGCCAAAGCTATAGCCGATTTCACTCAAATCATCAATATGGACGGTGAGAATTCAAAAGCCTATTACGACCGTGCGCTGGCCTATTCGATCAAGAAAGATTACGATAAAGCTATATCGGACTATACCAGAGCAATAGAGATCGGCCCGCAGTTTGCCGCTGTCTACTACAACCGCGGCTTAACCTACCACTTGAAGGGCGATTACAGGAATGCCATAACTGATTACACCAGCGCAATAGAATTGAACGATAGATACATCACAGCTTTCAGCAATCGTGGACTTGCCTACCAGGCACTGGGTGAGTATGAAAAAGCGGAGCGCGACTTTAACAAGGCCAAAGAGTTGGGGGGAAGGTAAGGACAATCTGGTTGAAAAGTGGTAGGCCGTATAGGAATCGAACCTATGACCCACTGATTAAAAGTCAGTTGCTCTACCAACTGAGCTAACGGCCCCCGTACTGAATCTGCCATATACCGGAAACGGTAGAAAGTTTACCATATTCTGCTGCCGATACCAAAGTTCAATCGAAGCTGTATCTGATGCCACGAACACAATCATAGCTTTATCACTGTTTGCTGCGGTTATCATATCTCTGCCTGCATCTGCTGCATCTTTTCAATAGTTCCGCCAGTGATACTGAGGCATTGATAGGATGGGAAGCGCCACCATATCCGTAAAGTGGACTGTGGTGGTGAAACCCTCTGGAAAGCATCTCATCTGCCAGCTGATCGTGCCTCCTGACAAGAGACGAAGCGTCGAAGAGGTTTTTATGGATGTAACCACTGATCGGCTTCCCCTTGTCCAGACAGCCTGCGAACATGTGGCACTCTACATGCTCTCCCAGGAGGTGCCGGTCACACATATACTTTGGATTCACCATCCACATTCTCATATCGATCGTCCGTTCCAAAATTAATGTTTGAACAAAGGATACACTGATTAAAAAAAGAAAGGGAAACATGGAGCGGGTGAAGGGATTCGAACCCTCGACGTCTTGCTTGGGAAGCAAGCACTCTACCGCTGAGTTACACCCGCCCGAGCAGGTCTTATCTTAGTTTGATCTCGACGGGCTGTCAAGTGGATGACACGTAGTGTGTCGTCGGTTGACAGCGGTTGAAAAGGCTGATAGTCTAAATGACTGACAATCAGTCATCGGAGACATGGCCAGAAAGGCAGTACCTGGAAGGCAGAATGCTATCTTAGCTGCTGCGCGTGAGCTATTCCGCCAGCAGGGTTATGCACGCACCAGTATGTCCCAGATAGCGGAGCGATCGGGTGTTGCGCATGGTACGATCTACCTTTATTTTGACTCCAAGCTGGCGGTGGCCGATGCATTGGTGGAAGGCTATATCAGCGGGGTATCCGATATCCTGCAGAAGGCGCTATCGGGATCGCTGGGACCGCAGCAGATCCGGATTTGCGTTCACGAGGTACTGGCGTATGCATCCTCAAATGCCGATATAGTGCGTTTGCTCGATATCCGTGCCAATCTGGGAATGGAAAATGTCAGGCCCTACGCGGATAAGAAAGTGCAGCGAATACTGCGGAACGCAATCGCGACGGGTATCAAACGGGGCCGTGTGCGGGAATATGATACACTGGCGGCTGCGGAACTGGTTGGCGGGCTTATCGAGTGGATAACGCGCATCTGTTTCATGTGGCTGAAGTGCGATACGGCGCGCTTTGAGCAAACGGCAATCCAGATGCTGGAATATGCTTTGATAAAGCCATGACTTCCGACCCGGCTCCAGCTTGAATACATCCTCTTTTTAGAGATACAATCACCCCGGTATATTCGGCGGAGCACTTACTGATGACGCATTCTCTGGATTTTCTGTTCAGACCACGCTCCATTGCGCTGGCGGGGGTCTCAGCCGACTTTTCAAAACCTGGACCCGCACAGTGGTATCTGATGAGCTTGATTAAATTCGGCTATCCGGGCAAGATTTACCCTCTCCATCCTGGTGGCGGAGAGATTAACGGGTTGAAAGTCTATAAAAACATAGCCGAGATACCGGACAAAGTCGACTACCTTGTATCCGCTGTATCCGCTCGCCATACCCCTCAGTTAATGAGGGAATGCGCCGCCGGAGGTATAAAGGCGGCACACCTCTTTACATCGGGTTACAGCGAGATAGAAGACTCTTCAGGTAAGCATCTGGATGAGGAGGTGCTGCGGATCGCCAGGGAAGGTGGGGTAAGGCTGATAGGACCAAACTGTATGGGCATCTATTGCCCCGGGGGCGGGATGACCTTCGCTGGGGACTATCCAGATCAGGCAGGATTTCCTTCTCGTTCGGGGCCCTTCGCCCTCATATCACAGAGCGGAGGCAACTGCATATACTGCATACGTGAGGCCTCGGTGCGAGGGCTGTTTTTCAGTAAGGCTATTAGCTACGGCAATGCGGCTGATCTTAATGAATGCGACTTCCTTGAATATCTGACGGATGATCCAGATACTCGAATAATCGCCATGTATATAGAAGGCATCAAGGATGGAGAACGTTTCACACGCGCTCTAAGACGGGCGGTCGGGGTCAACCCCGTTGTGATTTACAAGGCAGGTAATACTGAGACCGGTGCCAGGGCCTGCGCATCGCATACCAGCGCCATTGCGGGCTCAGCTACTGCGTGGCAGGCGCTCTTTAATCAGCTTGGTGTTATACAGGTCGCCGACATGGCGGAGTTGGTTGACATAAGTATTATTCTGGCGTTTATGAAGGCTCCATCGGGCAGGAATGTGGTGGTAGCTGGCTCCGGTGGGGGAGTGGGCGTGCAGGCCGCCGACGACATCAGCGCGGCCAGACTTCACCTTCCGTTTCTGCACGTCGATCTCAGGAAGACTTTGCATGGTATCTACGGCACCGAAGCAGGCAGCATGTTTCGAAATCCATTGGATATTCCGCCTCTGGGCAATGTAGACCATCATGTCAGGGCGCTTCGGGCGGTGGCGGACTCCAGGGATATAGATATCCTGATCATGCAATTCCCGCTCGACCTTTGGGCGCTCTCGCGCAGATCTGTTCTGATGGAACGCTTTATAGAGGTCGTTACCGCTGTGCGTGACTCAATCTCCAAACCCCTGGTCGTAGTGCTACATTACTCGATAACCACGCAGGCGAGAAGACTGGAGGAGGATGCCAGGGCGCGTTTCGCCTCACTTCAACTACCGGTCTTCCCATCCATCTCACGGGCGGCCCGCGCTATCGACCGCTACATTCGATATAATAACCGTCATAGCCGAGTATAATAATTACCACGGGACGTGCTGTAAATGAAGAGTTGGATGCGCGGAATTCTGATTGTCGTCGCAGTATTGTTGGTGCTATGGCTGATACTGGAGATCGGGCTGCGTATCTACGTCGAGATGCCGCTCGCGACCGACTTCTACGGATCGGCAAAACGTGAAGAAGTGATCGCCTTGCAGCAGCAGGCCGGACTCAGGGTCAACCAGGGTTCTGGCTGGATACACCTGGGATGGATTGCAGATCCAGAGAGGGAAACTTACCGGGTGGAGAAGCAGAATGGAGAAAACTGGCAAGAACTGGCAACCGTCAGGTTCGGATCCTACCTGTCGCGCAGGGGCAGCGGCTTATACCGCGTTTGGGCCGTCCCGAAGGGAGCAGCGTCACCTCGTCTGCTGGGCGAGGTGAGTGTATCTGTACTGGATACGTCTGAGGCTCCCGTATACAGGCCGGCCATTGCGGGACCCTGGAAGGTGCTCTTTAAGCCGAAGATCTACGGCTATTATATCAACGACCATACGGTGTATGCGGATATAACGGGTCACTGGAGGCTGGTGGGCATCACCCATAAAAGTGACGGTAACTATAATGAGGAAAAGTACTTCGCGGTAGGGCGCAGCCCGGATTTCCCTCCCGTAGCTGGTATGTCGGAGGAAAAGCCTGTTGCAGATTTCGGCGAATTGGCCTGGGCGCCACATGTGATTGCTGAAAACGCCACCTATTACATGTTCTGGTCTCCCCACAAGCTTTACCGCATGGTCTCAACGGACGGCATCAACTGGGATCAGAGAGAGACCGTGTTGGAGGTTCCCTATCACAAATTCTTTCGGGACGCCATGATAATCAAAGCAGCCGAGGGACAGTGGCTGCTGTATACCACAGCGAAGGGCTGGTTCTTCTCCCAGGTGGACGTTTACCAGTCTTTCGACCTGAGACACTGGCAGTACATCGGTACCGCTCTAGGGTCAACCTGCGGTAGCGAGCGCAATTCACCCTTCGCCTCCATGGAGTCCCCCTTCGTGACGCCCTACGGCGGACGCTATTACCTTTCGATCACCTATAACAACGACACTTTTTTCTGGAACGGTCTGCTGCTGCCTATCAATATCTGGCTGGACAGGCAGTCATATAACGATACGCTGGTCTTTCAGTCGGATAATCCCTATGATTTCGGCGTTTACGGCGGTGCCGGCAATGCGCCGTCACTGGTGGCCAGACTTAAGGCGCATGGGCCCGAGTACATCCATCTGCCTGATAATGACCGCTGGTATATCACCACTGCCGGTTGGCCCTGGGTCTCATCGCTTACGGCGGGCGAGGCGGCCGTGGCTCCACTTGAATGGCTGCCAATCGAATAGATAATCTTGCAGTTCACTGCAAAAAGTAATTGAATGATCGGAGGTCAAACATGCCTAAATTAAGCAGTCCTCAGGATGTGCTGACTTTCGCACGGGCTAACAACTGGCTGCCTTTGAGCTCCTCGGAAGGGAATGTGCTGACCGTTTTTCTCACACCTTCCGGCAGTATACTGGAAGTGTACTTTGAGAAAAACAAAATGACATTGAAAACGCTGTCTATTTTTGTTGGAAAGTAATTAAACGTCGATTGCCAGTTTCTCCTTAAGCCGATCTATCGGTTTGGGGTAATGTCCCACACCGCGATATTTCCTGGTATAAATAGCCTTGTTGGGACAATGGTTGAAGCAGCTCCAGCAGCCGTAACACTTCTCCATATCGAAAATGGGCTTGGGATCGAGCTTAATGGCGTTATACGGGCACAGCTTTTCGCACGTGCGGCACTCCTTGCACTGCTCCGCGTCCACGTATTTGGTTCCCATATCGTCCCTGGACCTGGTGCGCGATAAGGTGGGTAGGATGATGCCGAGTATTCCAACCGGTATTTTGCCAGTGTTCACCTCTTGGCCCAGGCTGATACCCCGGCAGACCGCTCCCAGTTCTGCCACAAATTGTTTGAACTGCTTGAGCTCCTTTTCATTGTGGGCCTGCTCGTTGCCGCGTCCACCAGCCACCATGGGCGGGTAGCTTTCTGGCGTGTGCAGTGAATGACCGGCTACTACCTTGAAGCCTCTGGCGTTAACCCAGTCTGCCAGCACTTTCAGCGTCTTTCCGTTGATGAATCCGTAGGTGTTGAATACAAAAGCCGGCCTGCCCTGCTGCAGGGGAAAGTTCTCTAAATATGTCTTCACCAGCTGCGGCGGCGCCAGAAAATCGGTAAAAACGGCGAACCCCACTATCGCGCAGTCCCGCAGGTCCGGTATGCGGCCTCCCACCATATTGAACAGCTCGAAATCCACGCTTTCTATATGAGCGGCTATATAGCGGCAGGCCAGCCTGGTATTGCCAGATCCGGAATAATAAAGAATCAATCCCTTCGGTTTGTTTGAACCTGTTGCATGATTGCCCAATTTTCAGTCCTCGTTATTTAATGTGTTCAGCAGTATATCAGGGTTGAAAGGCGATTTACGATTTCTCAATGTTTTCATGATCTTGAAAGCAGGAAAACGCGCACAAGCTGAATGATACCGATCAGAAGCAACATGGACCAGGTTGCGGCCTTGAAGGCCCTGGCGTTCAGTTTAATATTGCTGCCGATAATAACGCCGGCGATGAATCCGGGCAGGGCAAGCGCCGCCAGTTCCAGCGTGATAGCGTTGGCCTGCCCGTATGCCCACATGCTGACAAGCAGGGCCAGGTTCAATATCAGCCAAATCACAGATATCGGTGAGCGGAACTGGGCCGGGTCCTCGATCACGCGTCCGGCATAGTAGACGATGGGAGGCCCGCCTGAAGCAAACAGGCCCTGAAACAATCCGCCGGCGAAGATGATCGGGGCGGCTATCCAGTAGCTGAGCCGTTTACGCGGGGCAGCGCTTCTGCGGCACACTGCTACGAGCTCGAGCGCTGACATGACAACGACGAAAAGGCCCAGCAATATGATCAGCAGTGTCTCGCTGGCATAATCCCTGAGCAGTATGCCGGCAGCCAGGCCGACAACCGCCAGGGGAAGTATGCTTATCAGTATGATCCTCCAGCGGATATGCCGGTGCCAACGTATGATCAGCCAGATGCTTTGCAATGATCCGATTGTCACCAGTGCAGGCAGCAGCGTCTCTATAGGAAAGAGAAATATGCCCAGCGAGAGTGCAATAATGGTCGAGCCGAATCCCAGGTAGGTCTCCACGGAGTGGGCCATCACCAGGATCAGCGCCAGTATCGCGATATCGGTCCAGACAAAAGGTACGGGCACGGCTATTTAGCGCGGTATAGGTCGTTGAAATATTGCGTGGTCATCTCTTTGGCCTGCGCCCGATCGGGCAGCGAGCCGATCATGCCGTAGACCGCAGCCTCACCCGAGATGTCTTCCTGCTTCAGTCGGGAGACCTCTTTGACCGCGTCTGTGAAATCCTTAAAGAAGGGTTCGATTATCTTGAGGTGCATGGGCGAGACCGTGAAGTGCAGTGTGGGCGGCATGTGCTGGCTGTCGATATTCCATCCTCGCGCCTTCATGGCATCGCCCAGCGCGTAGATGTTAAGGGTATCGCTGCCGACCGCGAATGTGGTGGCGGGAGGGTCCCCCATTATATAAAGCCCGGGTATGCGCCTGATACCGTCTATCAACAGGCGCGTGGCCTCCATGGCATCCTTGGCCAGACGCATATAGCCCTCCCTGCCCAGGAACTTCATTACCGACCATGCCGCCGCGACGGGACCTCCCGACCTCGCTCCCGAGATGGCGGGTGTGGCGTATACGCCGCCGTTCCAGTCGGTGTACACGAAGAGCTGGTATTTCCTGAGGTCGCTGTTTCTGTACGTGATGGTGGAGGCACCCTTGGCTATATAACCGTATTTATGAATGTCGGCCGACATGGACATGACGCCGGGAACGCGAAAATCGAAGGGCGGAATAGCGTAGCCAAGCTGCTCGAGGAACGGCAGTATAAATCCCCCCACACAGGAGTCGACATGGAACCAGACGCCTTTTTTCGCGGCGATGGCTGCCATCTTCTCGATAGGATCGATCATGCCGTGCGGATAGGAGAAGGCGGAGCCCATGGCGAAGATGGTGTTGGAGTTGAAGGCTTTCTCGTAGGCATCCAGGTCTACGATAGACGCCTCACTTGTGGGTGTTATCACTGCTTTGATACCCAGGTAATACGCGGCCTTGTTGAAGGCGGGATGGGCCGAGCGCGGTATGACCATCTCTGGCTCCTTCACCTCGGGACGCTTCTCACGCGCATAGTCCCTGGCCGCCTTGACCGCCATGATGATGCTCTCCGTGCCTCCGGATGTCATGTTGCCAGCCGCCTCCGCGCCGCCGTGGAGCAGGTCGGTGGTCATAGAGATAACCTCGGTTTCCATGCGCAGCAGGCTGGGGAATGCGAAGGGGCTGAGCCCGTTTTCGAAGACGTAAGTGCCGAGGGCCAGCTCAACCACTTTACTGACCTCCTCCGAGGCCCTGAAAACCATGCTGAATGCGCGCGCCCCCTTCCAGTCCATATCGTTTGATTTAAACGCGATCAGTTCATCCTTTAACTGGTCGATGGATATGCCTTTCTCTGGAAATCGCATTACAGACTTTACCTCCCGAAACATAGTAGCTTTACAGGGCTGAGAATTCAAGACAGGATAGCGCGCCGCGTTATATCACCGGATGCTGATCAAGGACCTGACGAGCGGGATACCCTGGAGGCCGGCACACTGGCCATGGTGTGCATGGCCCGGGCAACCAGTTTCCTGGTTTTACCTTTGAGTGAGTAGACCTCAGCCTCGGTGAAGAGTATGTTCCTGCCCGGCTTGGTAACCCATCCACGGCATTCCAGGTGATCCCCGTCCGCGGGCTGAAAATAGTTGATCTTGTACTCGATGGTCAGTATACGGCAGTCCTCGGACACGAGTGAGAAGCTGGCATATCCGGCGGTATGGTCGGCTATGGTTGCTATCAGTCCGGCGTGTGCGAAGCCGTCCTGCTGGAAATGCTTCTTCTGCAGCCTGATCCTGGTGATGAATTCTCCGGGCTTGAGCGACACGGGCACCAGTCCCAGATACCTGGTGAAGCCCTGCACGGCGTCCTTCTTTAAATAATCAAGCCTTTCCCGGTCTATCTTCATGCGGCCTCCCATGTATTAAATCAGTTATTAGTATAGCCTATCGCAACCGTAAAATTAATCATGCCCGGCAGGGAACGGCCATATCTTTTACCGTTATCGTATATGCAGCAGCGGGCGGCTGTCTTATGGTATAGTTGAAGGCAACGGGTACGCAAGGAGAGCCGTGAACCGTTTAATAGATATTGCAGCGAACCTGAAACTGCTCGACCCGCAGATTCCCATACCTGCCTATAGCAGGTTTATCGGGAGCTACCTGTTGCTGGGTGAGAGGAAGGCTATTATAGACCCCGGACCCGCATCTGCCAGGCCGGGGCTGCTCTCGGCTGTAGAGGAGGCTGGTCTGCGTACAGAGGATGTCCGCTATATTGTACTGACGCACATCCATGTCGATCACGCCGGAGGTGTGGGAGCTGTTATGCCGGATTTTCCCAATGCGACCGTACTTGCCCACAGCCGGGCGCGCCCTCACCTGATTGATCCCACTGCGCTGTGGAACGCCAGCGTCAAGGTGCTGAGTGACCTTGCCCTGAAATACGGCCCTATGGAGCCTGTCCCGGCAGACAGGATAGCGGAAGTGACTGACGGCATGATCATTGACCTGGGCCGCACTCAACTCAAAGTGTATTTAACACCCGGCCACGCGGTCCACCACATAAGCCTTTTTGACCCTGACACGCGCATACTGATCGCAGGTGAAGCGGCGGGCGTATGCGTCAACGGCGTCATAAGGCCGGCCACGCCACCGCCCTTTAAACTGGAGGAGACAGTGGCCTCCATAGACAGGCTGATCGAGCGTGAACCGCAGAAGATATGCGACGGTCACTTCGGCTGCTACGATAACGGAATTGATAGGCTCAGACACTACAAAGAGAAGCTGTTTTTATGGCAGGAAATTATCAGATCAGCCTTCGCTGAAGGCATGGTAATGGATGATATACTGCCACTGATTAAAAAGCGGGACCGAGACCTGGACTACCTGGATGGTCTGAACAGTGACGAGTATGCGCGCGAATTGGTTCTGCTTAATAACAGTATTCTGGGTATGGCAGGGACAACCCGCCAGACGTAGCCCTGCGGATTAAACGACGAGCTGCCCTTCTTTGATCGACGCCGCATCCTTATCTATCAAATCTATGACAGGGCCGTTCAACACCCTCTTCATATCACCTACGATGCCCCGTGATTTATTCAGGCCTGCGGCGAAGTCCATCACCCTGTCTATGATCTCCTCGTTGCTGTAAGTTGCCGAGACAACCTGTCTCGAAACACATTCCAGGCCGCTCAAACGACGCCCGGTCAGAATCAGATCAGTAATGACATTAGCAGGGAATACTCTGTACAGTAATTCACGCGTGCTGGGCAGCAGAGGAACCTGGCGGTCTATCACGGGTATGCAGAAGTAGCCCCTGTCGGATCTCATGAAGCGGAAGTCGAAGCAGCAGGAGAGCACCGCTCCCCCTCCGAAAGTGTGACCGTTGAGAGCCGCGATTGTTATCAGTGGATAGGTGAGCAGCCGCCGGCGCAGCTCAAGGTTCATTACCAGGAACTGCTTGACCTCAGCGGTGTCGCCTTTCTCCAGGCTGGATAGAAACCGGTCGATGTCGAATCCGTTGGTCCAGATATGCGAATGCCCCGACTTAACTACCAGGGTGAGTGCTCCGGTTTCTTTCTCAACTCTATTCAGCATTTCAAGCATCGATTTAACCATGCCTATATTGAGCTTGTTGTCCGCTTCGTCCATCGTGACCAGCGCGACTTTATCGATCAGCTCCAGGTCGATTTTGGCCATTTTTAGATATCTCCTGTCTAAATAGATTAAAGTAGTATTTATGCCAGGAAAATGGGGAATGCTTTAATAAATTGGCGGTTCCTTGTGCGTTCCGAAGACATCACGCAGGACGTCGCAAATCTCTCCTACGCTGGCATAAGCCTCCACGCACTCTAGGACGGCAGGCATTATATTGTCACGTCCGCGGGCCGTCTCTGAGAGGCTGCTCAATGCTCGTCTGCAACGTTTATTGTCCCGCTTTTGCCTGACTCCCTGCAGGCGTTTTTTCTGCAATCTCTCCTTATCTGGATCGATCCTGGTCAAGCCGGATATCCTCGGTGTGGCGGAAATGAATTTATTTACTCCAACCACAACGGTGCTGCCATTGTCTACGGCCTTCTGCTGCCTGTAGGAGTTCTCCTGAATCTCACGCTGTTGATATCCCTGCTCGATGGCTTTGACCGCTCCTCCCATCTTATCGATCTTGTCGATATAAGTTGAGGCCTTTTCCTCCAACGCACCAGTCAGTGACTCAATATAGTAGGAACCTCCCAGCGGGTCGACCACATCGCCCACGCAGCTCTCGTGCGCCAGAAGCTGCTGCGTGCGCAGCGCAATGGTCACCGCCTCTTCCGACGGTGTAGCATAGGCCTCGTCGAACGAGTTGGTGTGGAGGGACTGTGTTCCTCCCAGCACGGCTGCAAGTGCCTGTACGGTCACCCTGACGATGTTGTTGTATGGCTGCTGGGCGGTGAGCGTGCACCCGGCGGTTTGCGTGTGGAAGCGCAGCATCATGGAGCGGGGATCCTTAGCCCCGAACCTCTCCTTCATGATGCGTGCCCACAACCGTCGTGCTGCCCTGAATTTGGCCACTTCCTCGAACAGGTCATTATGGCTGTCGAAGAAGAATGAGATCCTGCCAGCGAACTTGTCAACATCCAGACCGGCTCTGACGGCGGCCTCCACGTAGGCGATGCCATTGGCCAGAGTGAAGGCAACTTCCTGCGCCGCTGTAGAGCCAGCCTCGCGTATGTGGTAACCGCTGACGCTGATAGTGTTCCAGCGCGGCAGATTGCTGTTGCAGTATGCAAAGATGTCGGTTATCAGACGCATAGACGGTTCAGGCGGGAAGATATAGGTGCCCCTGGCGATATACTCCTTGAGCACGTCGTTCTGTATCGTGCCTTCCAGCGCGGTTGTGTCCACGCCCTGTTTGCGGGCCAGCGCGGCATACATGCACAGGAGGATGGGTGCAGTGGAGTTGATGGTCATTGAGGTACTGATCTTGTTCAGGGGGATTTCCCTGAAAAGCGTCTCCATGTCCTCGAGCGTGTCGATGGCCACGCCGACCTTGCCCACCTCCCCCGCAGCCAGCGGGTGGTCCGAATCGTAGCCGATCTGCGTGGGCAGGTCGAAGGCGATGCTCAGGCCAGTCTGTCCCTGCTCCAGCAGGTAGCGGTACCTTTTATTGGACTCCTCGGCGGAGGCGAAGCCGGCGTATTGGCGCATGGTCCAGAGCCTGCTGCGGTACATGGCAGGCTGAATGCCGCGTGTGAAGGGGTACTCTCCCGGGTAACTTAGATCGGACTGATAATCAAAACCCGGGAGGTCCTCCGGGGTGTAAATACTATCTATCTCTATGCCGGAGCTGTTCTCGAATTTGTCCTGCCTGTTGGGAGATTTTTTCAGGGACGGGTCCAGTATCGATTCACGCCATTCCTTCTTGCTTTCGCTCATATAATGCTCCTCGCCGGCCGGCTGGCATAGTCATAGATTGTACGGAACTCGGCTACCTGTGGCAAGCGGATTGCAACCGGCGAACCTTACAGTAGATCTTGTAAGCGGTTCAATACAGGCTGTGCAGAAGACATGCAGTCAGAGAAGTGAATATCAAGGCCGAAAAATTGCTGTTTGAAAAATCGAGAGATAGCTATGACTTTTATACGGGGTGCAGGATCAGGTCTTTCCCCTTGGGCTGCGCTGTATCATCGAGCTTGCAGTAGGTGCTCTTGGTCCCGCACTTGGAGATATCACGATAGCAGCCGCCGGCGCGGTGACCGTAGGCAAATCCTTCCATCTCATTGCAGACTATGCATGATTCATAGAACTTGCATATCTTCCAATATTCGCATTTGCCTTTCATGTTGACCCCCTGCCGAGTTATCTGCAGCTTTAATTTTATTCTATCGTACCCGCCTGACTAATGCAATGCAGCTACGAAAACACGCGTGTTGCCTCCGGCCTGTCTATTATGAATGGCGTTCCGGCCTGCAATACATGTATCATATCGGTAAATTATTATGAAAATATTAGTGATACTTGCTCATCCGGATGAGAATAGCTTCAACCATGCCATAGCAGAGGTTGCTCTGACAACCTTGCGGGAATCGGGCCACCAGGTCGTTTTCCACGATCTGTACAGGGAGGAGTTTCCTCCCGCGCTGCCGTCC
Organism: Dehalococcoidia bacterium; assembly: GCA_034429855.1. Taxonomy (GTDB): domain Bacteria; phylum Chloroflexota; class Dehalococcoidia; order GIF9; family UBA5629; genus CAIMUM01. The sequence goes on along the minus strand of DAOUFT010000184.1, from coordinate 7,144 downwards.
TGGGAGATATCCAGATCGGCTTCGCTCCCACCGCTGGTTTCCGCACATATTAACGATCTCGTCTCAGCCGACGGCATCATTATTGTGCACCCCAACTGGTGGGGACAGCCTCCCGCAATACTGAAGGGGTGGATCGACAGGGTTATCCGGCCGGGCTCGGCCTATGAGTTCAACGAAGGTGACAGTGGGGCGGGCATTCCCAACGGGCTGCTCAAGGCCGGGGCGGCGCTTGTTTTCACCACGTCCAATACAGCAGAGGAACGAGAATCATCGGTCTTCGGCGATCCGCTGGAGACGATCTGGAAGAACTGCGTCTTCGGCCTGTGCGGCGTGAAGAACTTCTATCGCAGGAACTTCGCAATAATAGTCACCAGCACGCTTGTTCAGAGAGGGGAATGGCTGCGCGAAGTTGCACAGATCACGGGCAGGTACTTTTCATAAGGCTATTGGATTTATCAATAGCAATGCTATAGTGCATTAGCAAAGTATAGAAGTAGTTCATCAAATTTTTAGACAGGGACCCCCTGCTCCAGCAGTGCGCGGTCGAAGGTGCCGCGGGAAGTGCCGTTTATGGTCAGCTCGATTTTGGGCGCAGCGGCTCCGGCGCATTTTACGATCAGCAGTGAATCGAAGATCTCATCTATATTCAGGTCGAAGGACGACGGACGGATATCCGCGTGCCTCACACGGCAGCCGTTGACGCCGAAGGCGGCGCCTCGCGCAGCATCGATAAAGAGATCGCCCCAGCGAACCTGGGCCAGCGCGGCAGCTGAGACGGCCGTGCCGGCGCCCCAGTCCGGCATGATGTAGCCCTCGATCTTGACGTCCAGTCCTACGTGTCCGTAGTTCTCGGCCACGGCGCCCCGGTCGGCCGGTAACATTGGAAGCACATTGGAGGGCGCCACTCTGCGGTGCTCCTCCAGATACATCAGCGTGAAGGCAGCGCGCAGCGCGGCGATGCCTCGCTGGAAAAGTTCAGCTTCGCCAGTGATCTCGTACCATTCCATCAGCAGTATGGCGAAAAGGGCTTGCCGCGCATCGTTCCATTCCGCATCATTGTTGATGCAGGAGAATCCACCGCGTGTATCGATGTTCAGAAAAGGCGCGTCCCATATCTGCTGGAATAAAAGAAGTATATCCAGCACAGCGCGCCCGTAGGTCAGATAGCGCTGCTGGCGCGTGTACCGATAGAGGTTGCCCATCAAGTCGGCGGTCCAGGAGAGGCACAATGTGCCCTGGGCAGGGATGCCAGTGGAGGCATCTTTCCAGCCCAGTGATTTAGGCGCACAGGAGAAGAAGACCTCTGTATCGAACCACATCTGGCGGGGGAAGACCCTCTCGATGATGAAGTCGGCAACAAGCTGCGCTCCCTGGAGGTATTTTTCCTTGCCCGTTGCTTTATAGAGTAGGGCCAGGAACATGCCGGCGGCCGCGCTGGAGGCGCTCTCCGCCAGCACCGGCTCGGGCAGGGGTGTCCCGTCTTTCTTAACCCTGACCCTGGTCGGGATGGCACCTGAGGGCAACTGCGAGCGCAGGAAAAAGTCGCCCAGCGCTTCGCAGCGTTCGCGGAAAAATGGCTTTTCAAGGTTGAGATACTGATCGGCTGCCAACATCCACCATCCCGTTACCGATGCGTCGGGTGTATGGTAGGCGCTGCTGTAGCGCCAGACGCGCGAGCCGGGCACCCAGCCGGGATGCTCGCCATCCCCGCTAAAAATTGAAGGGAAGATGCCTCCAGCGGATGGTGCGGACAGAGCCAGGTTCCACATGCAGCGGGCGCTCTCCTCCAGTCTGCGGTCGCGCCACGACCGTCCGTAATACATCAGTCCGAAGGAAGTGCGTACATTATTCAGGAACATTGTATTCCACAGGTGGGGATGGATGCCTCGGTTGTTCCATTTGATTAGCTCTATCTTTTCCCTGAGCGAGAGCGTCGGCGTGAAGAGGTAGTTCAGTGCCACGCCCAGCGTGGTATCGTTGGGCAGCTTCTTCGAGCCCTGGTTGAGATTCGGACGCACGATGCGCCCGCACAGGCCGCCGCAGTCCTTTCCCTCCAGCCTGAAGCCGCGCCAGAGCCCATAGCTCTCCAGGGTGTTTTCGAAGGACAGCCGCGCGTACTGCTCGAAAGGCAGTACCTGGGGAGTGATGGAGGAAGTCAGATGCCTGTGTCCGTAGCGCTGCCAGAGGAAGCGCAGAACAGGCTGGTGCGAGAAAGGACCCGTCTCAAGGTCGAAGAGCAGGGTGAATCCCATGCGGAGATTATCGCCAGGCTGCAGCATGGCCGCTGAGCCTGTGGGGGAGTAAAAGATATGACCGTGCGGCCGGTAGTTCTGCATCACGTAGCTCAGCCTTGGTGCCAGGTCGTCCCGCATGTGGGGAAGATCGAAGTCCAATGCGCTGCGTAGAGGAGTTGACGTGTATAAATCGAGGTTGGGCACCAGGGCAGCCTGAAGGCCGCCGTGGCGCGCGATTATACAGGGCGAGCGGAATGTATGATCTCCGATGACGTCTTTACGCCGGGACTTCAAAGTGGGCACCCAGGCATAGTCCAGCGGATCGCCCGGGGAGCGTTTAGCTCCGTAAGGAAACATATATGCGTGGCCGAAAGCCATTACCTGCATTGGCTCGATGGCTGTCAGTCTGGTTGTTATATCGTAGCCCTGTGCATCAGCAGCTCGGCTGAATTCGGTTTCTATCTTCAGATCGGGACGTTCGATCGCTGCCGAGGCGCCGGATGCTGATGTATATGGCAGCAGGCGGCCTCTTTTTCCTTTGAGCTCCAGCACGATATCGCCTCCGGTTTCTCCGCGGAGAAGTATTTTGCCGTCCTCCGATAGGAAGGTCTGGCTGTAACCGGTACCGGATGGGCGCAGTTCCAATGAGACGCGCGCTAAAGAAGCCTGCTTCATTTTCCCACTGCCTCCTCCTGAATTCCTGGAATTGTCCTATATTACCCTGTGCGGCCGTCCTTATCAACACGGATAACGGATACGGGTTTTAATGATAAAATGTGAGAGGAAAATACCTTCCCGCGGTTGTGATTTCAGCGGAGGGAGTTATTATGCAGAAAACGATGAAGGGCGCCATACTTCCGGGCAACAGCAGCGTTGAGCTTAAGGAGTTTCCCATGCCCGTGCCGGGGCATGGCGAGGTGCTGATAAAGATGAAGGCATCGTCCATCTGTGGATCGGATATAAGGTGTATTTACAGGGAGTATGTGGGCAAAGGGCCTGAAGCCTATCAGCCGGGGACGATCGCGGGCCACGAGCCGTGCGGGCAGATTGTGGAGACGGGTCCTGGCTGCCGAAGGTTTAAAAGTGGTGACCGTGTGGTTATCTACCACATCTCCGGCTGCGGTATCTGTAATGATTGCAGGAGGGGCTATATGATCTCCTGCACCAGCCCCTACAGGCGCGCCTATGGATGGCAGAGGGACGGCGGCATGGCGGAGTATTTACTGGCCGACGAGAAGGATCTGGTTTATATTCCGGAGCAGTTGACATACTCCGACGGCGCTCAGGTTGCCTGCGGGTTCGGTACCGTGTATGAGGGGCTGAAGAAGATCGGAGTGTGTGGGGATGACTCGGTGCTGGTGACGGGGCTTGGTCCGGTAGGGCTGGCTACGGCCATGCTGGCCAGGGCCATGGGCGCACACAAAATACTCGGCGTTGAGATCATAGATGCAAGAATCGAGATCGCAGCCAAGTTGAAGCTTTTCGATGTGATACTTAAATCCGGAGCGGGTAATGTGGATGAGATAAGGGGATTGACAGGCGGAAAGGGCGTTGAGAAGGCGGTGGACTGCAGCGCCAACGATGAAGCCAGGAATATCTGTATACGTGCGGCGGGCAAGTGGGGGAGAATAGTGTTTCTGGGCGAGGGTGGGACAGTCGCCTTCAGGCCGTCGGAGGACATAATCCACGACCAGAAGACGATTTACGGGTCCTGGGTCACCAGCATCTGGAGGATGGAGGAGCTGGTCGATCGGCTGGTCCGCTGGAAGCTGCATCCCGAGAAGCTCATCACTCACCGCTTTCCGCTGGAGCAGGTGTCCCAGGCCTATGCGCTCATGGCAAGTGGGAAGTGCGGTAAAGTCGCAGTCTGTTTTGACGAGGAGCTAAAAAGGTAGACGCCTGAACATGATGAGAACAAACAACGGTTCCGATACGGTTGACCCAGCCAGGGTGCCTTACAAAACCCTGAGCGACGGCGCCAGGATACCCGCCATCGGGCTGGGCACCTTCGGCTCCGACAGCGTACCCGGCCGGGTGGTGGCTGAGGCCGTTAAGGATGCCATACTTCTGGGCTATCGGCATATCGACTGCGCCTCGGTTTACGGGAATGAGCATTTTATCGGATATGCTCTACGGGATGTGATGGCGGAGGGAATTAAGAGGGAGGAGCTGTGGATCACCTCCAAGCTCTGGAACGATATGCACGGAGAGGGCGATGTGCTGCGCTCGGTAATGAAAAGCCTGAAGGACTTAAAGCTGGAGTATCTTGATCTGTATTTAATTCACTGGCCCTTTCGCAACTATCATGCTCCCGGAGTGGGAGTTGATTCCAGGGACCCCCATGCCAGGCCCTATATACACGAAGACTATATGAAGACCTGGCGGCAGATGGAGGACCTGGTGGGTAGGGGGTTGGTGAGGCATATCGGCACCTCCAACATGTCGGTTGCCAAGCTCAAGCTGTTGCTCAAGGATTGTCGGATTAAACCCTCGTGCAATGAGATGGAGCTGCACCCTCATTTCCAGCAGCCGGAGCTGTTCGACTACGTGAGGATAAACGGTATCATACCCATCGGCTATTCACCGCTGGGTTCACCGGGGCGTCCGGAGCGCGACAGGACCGCGGATGATACGGCCGATATGGAAGACCCCGTTATTTTGGACATAGCCCGGAGGATGAATATAAGTCCGGCTGAGGTCTGCCTGAAGTGGGCTTTTCAGCGCGGGCAGATACCCATACCGTTCTCGGTAAAGAGGAAAAACTACCTCTCCAATCTGAAGGCCGTTACGGAGGGCCATCTCTCAGATGAGGATATGAGGTTGATTGCGGGAATCGACAGGAACTGCAGGCTGATCAAGGGGCAGGTATTTCTCTGGCCCGGCGCGAAAGGATGGGAAGACCTTTGGGATATCAAAGGAGGGGAATAGAGATGGTGCTCGATTATCGCTACAAACCTGTCAAATTCTATCTGCTGGTGTTTCTGTTTACCTTTGCCGTACTAGGGGCAGCCATCTATTTCAGCTACGGCGACAACACGGCCTCTCTTAAGCTGGTTTTCATATTTGCGGCGGTGCTGGTGCCTTTCCTGGTGGCCTTATGCATGATACTCGGATCGGGGAACGATGCGCTGAAAAAGGACTATCTCAACCGCCTGGTCAATTTGAAGTTGATCAGGCCGAAGACCCTCTGGATGCTGCTGCTTGTTCCAGGCGGGCTGTTGCTGGCAACAGCCGTCTCCCTGCTGTTCGGCAGGCCTGCGTCGCAATTCGAGCTGTCTCCGGGCTTTTCTTTTGTCGGTGGCCAGGTCTTCACAACGCTGATCATTATCATCCTGGCTCCACTGTTTGAGGAGTTGGGCTGGAGAGGCTACGGCGTCGACAGCCTTTATAAAGTGGGAAAGACCCTGTTTATCTCGACGCTGCTTTTTGCCGTTCTTTGGGCCGCCTGGCACACGCCGCTATTCTTTGTAAGTGGCTACTACCACAATGAAGTCCTGCAGGCCGGTCCTGTTTATACGGCTAACTTTTTCATCTCGATTTTCCCCGCGGCCTTCCTGATGAACTGGCTTTTCTACAAGAACGGCATGAGCATAATCCCCACCTTCCTGTTCCATTGTGCTGTTAACCTGTTTTCCTCACTTTTTCTGACAGAGCAGTTCACCAAGTGCATTTTCACGATCATACTGATCATAGCGTCCGTTATAGTGTTTATTATGGATAAGCCGTTCTGGATGCAGAAAACGGATACAAAAACTGTATGAAGCACTACTCGTTGGTTGCCGCAATTGCTCTGATTGCGATGCTGGTGTCAACTGCCTGCCTTGCAGCGACCGGATCAACATCTACCCCGGCGCCTGCCACACCGGGAACGTCCGCGCCTTCGTCTGACACTGAGCGCACATTACCAACGATGCCGGCAGAGGCCGTAGATCCAAACCTGCAGGTGGAGATTTATAAGCCTGGTCAGGTATGGCCAGGCACCACACTGTTGACGGACAACCATGATTCGCACAATCCAAGAATAATCGAAGTAAACATGCGTGGTGAGATAGTCTGGGAATACGTCGTTCCACAGGAATTGAGGCAATATACAAATCCCGGTTTTGATGCGGAACTGCTGGCCAACGACAACGTCCTGTTTGTATTGCCACGTAAGGGCGTGTATGAGATCAACCGTGATGGCAGAGTGATCTGGTCCTACCTGACCAGCAAAATATCCCATGACGCAGACCGCCTGCCGGGTGGTAATACGATTTTTGTCTTTGGCGCGCTCGACCGCAAGGAAGATGCCCAGGTTGCCGAGGTGAATCAGCGAGGGGACATCGTCTGGACCTGGTATGCCAGGGACTGGTTTGATAAGGCGCCTTACAGCGATATTAGTAACGACGGCTGGACTCATACCAATGCTGTCACCAGACTGCCCAACGGCAACACGCTGATCAGCCCGAGGAACTTCAATTTGGTTGTTGAAGTCGATCCTCAGGGCGCAGTTGTCAGGAATATTGGCGAGGGTATTTTTGTATCCCAGCACGATCCGGAGGTGCTTTCCAATGGAAACATACTGGTTGCCAACCAGGGCAGGCCACCAGCCGGATATCATCGGGCAGTGGAAATCGATCCGAACACAGGTGAGGTAGTCTGGCAATCACCCCCATTTGATAAATCTGCGTTGCCGGTGAGGGATGCCGACAGACTGCCTAATGGTAATACTTTAATCACAGGGTCCACCAGAATAGCCGAAGTTACTCTTGACGGAGATATCGTCTGGCAGCTCACTCGAAAGGATGTAGCTTTTGATGTTTCCTCGGAGCAAGGCAGGAGAACTGCATCGGGACTGGGATTCTACAAAGCTGAGAGAATACATGCGGTTCGGTAACTATCGAAGGTCACAGTGGCGTCCCTGGGGGGTT
>DAOUFT010000183.1:0-19189 GCA_034429855.1 Dehalococcoidia bacterium | reverse complement strand
TCACTGACAGCCCGGTTGAGCTCGTTATCGTAGCCCGACCTCTGTCCGTCGGCATCCCAGCTGGTCAGCAATATCTCGCCGGCGCCGATGTCAACCGCCTCTTTTACCCAATGCAGCACGTCTATGCCGGTGGGTTTGCGCCCGCCGTGCGTGCAGACCACCCAGGATACGGAGCCGTTTTTCTCATATCGGCGGGCATCAACCGCCAGCACCATGCATTGCCTGCCGAAAATGGCTGCTCCTTCCGCCAGCAGCCCGGGATTTTGCACGGCTGCGGTGTTGATCGACACTTTATCCGCGCCCGCCTTCAGCATGCGCCGCATGTCGTGTATGCTGCGGAGTCCGCCGCCCACACACAGGGGTACGAATACCTTTTTAGCCACGTTTTCCACTACGTGAACCAAGGTATCTCTGCCTTCCGGGGTGGCGCCAATATCCAGAAAAACCAGCTCATCGGCTCCTTCCCTGTAATAATAATCAGCCTGCTCAACGGGATCCCCGGCATCGCGCAGATTGGTGAAGCTGGTGCCTTTGACCACACGGCCGCCGGTTACATCCAGGCATGGTATAACACGTTTCGTCAGCATATGGTTGCGACCTTTAAAGGGCGTATTCTATAAAGTTGGCGTACATTTTTAATCCATACTCTCCACTTTTCTCCGGGTGGAATTGCGTTGCGAAAAGGGTATCCCTGATAATCATGGAACAGAATTCGAAGCCATATTCCGTTTTTCCGGCAATCATGGAACCATCCTGCGGACTGGCGTAGTAGCTGTGCACAAAATAGAAGTTAGTGTTGTCCGGAATACCGGTGAAAAGAGGATGAGGGTAAACCTGTTTAACCTGGTTCCATCCCATATGCGGGATTTTCAATCCGGCGGGAAGCCTGCAGACCCGGCCCGGTATAATGCCCAGGCATTGGTGTTCGCCGTCCTCCTCAGTGACATCGAACAGCACCTGTAGGCCTACGCAGACGGCAAAAAGAGGCTTTTTCAGCTCTACCAGCTGTCTGACCACTTCATCGATCCCGGCGGACGACAGGCCTTTCATGGTGTCAGCCGCCGCACCGACGCCGGGCAGGATCACAGCATCAGCCTTAAGCAAAGTTGAGGCGGCACCGGTGACAGTGGGCCGGCAGCCGAGCTGCACCAAGGCGTTGACAACGCTGCCGATATTGCCGGCACCGTAATCGATTACGGCAATCGCTACATGCTCTCTCTTAATATGGTTCATAATATTGTAATAGGTGGTATACGGAAACCAATTGCCGTAATTTTAGCATCGGCAGATATTGTTGTCAATATGAGGCGGACGGTTGGTTTAGCATAAAGGAAGTGTCGTCATTTCAGGAAGCAAATTGCCCTCTGGCTTTTAGGATCGGCCATGATCTGTGCATATTTACCCCCGCAAGAAGCGGGAACGTCTATCAAGCTTATAATGGAGGAGAATTCGGCCAGCTCCGGCATCAGTTCTTCCAATGCATTGGTGGCATTGTGGAAAAACTCGTTGTTATAGCAGGCTTCCTTGTCGCCTGGATACACGGGCAGATAGATTATCCGAGATTCAACCAGATCCTGGAAGAAATGCGTTCCGTATGACACTTCAGGCACATGCCCCATTTCCTCGCGCGCAATCTCAACCAGTACCGAGGTGTTGCTTATATCTGCATAGCCGACGTTCACACCCAGATCCATGTTACTGCTGCCCCAGCGGCCAGGTCCCATTGTAATGATTTTCCCGCTTTTAATGTCGGGGTGCTTGTTAATGCGGCCCACGATGCGGCCGAGCGATTTTTTAATCTCGGGCGATTTGATACGGCTGTATTTCAGGGGATCTATGAATAATATATATTTGATATCGGCGGCCATACCTCCGCTGATAAATTTCTTCGCCTTAAACAGGATGAGTTTAGCGGGTATGTTTTCCGGTATGGTTATCGGGCCGGAAACTCCCGGAACCTGGAGAGACCTGCACTGCAGCAGGTTGATCTTGATGGCACCGTCCTCCCTGATGTGAGCGGTAAACTCTATATCTACAGGATGGCCCTGGGCCGATTCAAGTTTTGTCAACAGGTCGTTCATTATCTTGATGAAAGGTGTTTTTTTAAGTAGAGATTCAAATGTCAGAACCAGGCTGTCGCCCGATCCGGCCGGCAACCGGCCTATGATGGCACGTGGAAAGCCTTCCTGCATGATGGATGCAATTAAATTCAGGTTGGGGTAATCGCCGTCATCCAGTATCTGCGCAACCGGCATCGTAATCAGCTCGTTGAGCTTTATATCCAGCAGGTCCACGTTGTGTTGAGAGTATCTGGCGATTTTCGCGCCGATCTCGGGCCGCAGCTCAGGGTGGCTGACGGCGATCATCCTGGTATAGTCACCGCTCACACGGTTGACGGCACGCGTTCCCAGTCCGAAAACCAATCGCAGCATTCCCTTCTGGCGGTCTATGCGGTCTGTCCAGGCGTAAAGGTTTTTGGAGAAGGCAACGCCTGCCAGGGTGGGGAAAAAGTAGTTCTTGAATGGCATTCCGGATACCCTCTGTACCAGTATCGCCATCTGCTCATCGTTTTCACCCAGGCCTTGATTGTGCCTGTATTCCAGGGCATCGGGATTGAGTGCGCTGGCGTAGACGAGTTTAACCGCGCGCAGAAAGGCCTCCATCCGCTCGTCAGGTGTTCCCTGGTTGGCGCAGAACTCGCTGCGATATTTGCCGGCGAAGGCGTTGCCGAAGCTGTCTTCGAGGAGACTGCTGGACCGCACAATGATCGGAGCCTGTCCGAAATAGTCCAGCATATCGCGGAACTGCTCCATTATCTCCTGCGGGAACTTGCCCCGGACGAACTTACTTTCGATTTCCTCGAATTCTTCGTGTGATATCTGCCAGTCTCTGGTGAGCTTCAGTCGTAGTTGAAAAAGGTGGTTGTTGACCAGGAATGTGAAGAAGACATCCGAACCTATATAGAATGAGTCGTGCGCCTCAAGGGCTTGAGAGAAATCGATCTCGCTTTTTTCGGCCACCAATATACGCCGCGCCAGCAACATACCGGCAGCCTTGCCTCCGATACGTCCTGACCCGATCAACCTGTTCCTTATATTAATAAGGTCTTCGGCCGTCAGATATTTATCGGCGAGTTTGGTAAAAGAGGGATGATCGCCCAGCATCATACGGGAAAGCTCATGCTTAAGCTGGATTATCTCTTCGGTCTGCCCGGGCGAATCCGGGGCAGTCGACTGATACTGAAGCAGTCTGGTGTAAACGCTTTCCCAGGGAGCAATTGAAGTGAAGGCAATGCTGAGAGGTTGTTTGTGTGCAGTTGATGATACAGCTGCCGCCTCGCCGCTCTGGAACACAGGCACCCACCTTTCCTGAGTGATCAGATGGGGAAGAAACATCTGCGCCGAGTAGCGCTCCCATACTTTAAGCGGATGTATGTAGGTTGCGTCGTTGACGTGGTAGACATCGATCAGTATCTGCGTTGTCTCACGTATCCTGGCGACTACGGAGTGCGAATGTTTTCCCCTGGTCAGTCCGAAATAGGCCACCGGTCCGAGCTCAAAAATATACGGGCAGGTGACCTGGAAAAAATTGGCCAGCAGCTCGTCGGTGGCCCATTGCGCAACGAGTGACGAGAGATTGTCAAACACATAGCATGTGTCACGGCTGTTCTTCGCGATTATACTGTGTATCTGCCCGCTGAAGGCATCGAAACCAGGTTTGGGATCAATCTCAATTATCTGCAGATACGATTCTGGTTTCAAAATCGGGGGGTGCGAGGCAAAACGCAGATAGATACAGTTATGTCCATCCGTTATGGCCCGGTTGGCGAATGCCTGCGCAAATGACGCATAGTCTTCCAGGTTGTCGATCTGCCAGACCAGGTTATCGCCGGCGCGTATCTCCTGGATCAGTTCGTCCAATGCAGCTATTCCGCTGCTGAATTTTAAAGGGCCGGTCTTCTTTTTCATGAGTTAATATGGCCGTAACTCCTTACCTGCCACGCACTGATGATGAAGCGGCCGAAAATCATATCAGTTGATCGTGGAATTTTACAGCCTTTCTTAAAAAGAATATAATATTGCTAACCTTTAAGCCAGTCCAGCGAGGCTGGTAAGGAGAGAATGGTGGCATATTATCATGCTCCGGGATGCGAAACCTGGAGCTATTTTTTTACCTCTTGCGTGTCCTGCGCAAGAGGTTTTTTTTCAGGAGCAGGCCATGAGCACTAAAGCCATACTTGTTCTGTCGGACGGCACTGTCTACAGGGGCGACGCTTTCGGCGCCGGGACAAGCGCTTTCGGGGAGATCATCTTTATCACCAGTATGACAGGTTACCAGGAGATGCTCACCGACCCGTCCTTCGCCGGCCAGATAGTGGTGCCAACCTACCCGCTGATAGGCAACTACGGGATCAATGTTGATGATGTCGAATCCGCGAAGATACAGGTAAGAGGTTTTGTCGTCAGGGAATACTGCCCTGCACCCAGCAACCGGCGGAGCAGGGGGACACTGGAAGACTATTTGAAAAAGGCAAATATACCCGGCCTCAGCGGTATTGATACGCGCAGCCTGACCAGACATATCCGTTCCAGGGGTGTAATGATGGGCATATTGACGTCCGATTTGACCGAGAGCGAGGCGCTGCATCAGTTGAAACAGATGCCCGACTACGGGGTAACCGATTTCGTCAGAGAAGTCAGTGTAGGAGAAGCATTTCAATGGCAGGCTGCACAAGATCAACAAGGGTATAAATACAACATTGTAATCATCGACATGGGTTTGCGATTCAACATAGCGCGCATCCTGAGCCACCTGGGCTGCCGTGTAACGGTCGTCCCCAGCACTCTTTCTCCACTGGATATACTGGCCATGCAGCCGGAAGGAATAGTCCTCTCACCGGGTCCGGGGAATCCCGCATTGCTGGACTATGCCATCGAGAATATAAAGGGATTGCTGGACAAGAAACCGATACTGGGGATATGCCTCGGCCACCAGCTTATCGGACGGGCTTTTGGCGCCGATACCTTCAAATTGAAGTTCGGCCATCGGGGCGCCAATCATCCCGTCTGTGATCTGGCCACGGGGAAAGTACATATCACTTCACAGAATCATGGTTATGCCATCGATGCGGACACTCTTAAGGGAGGGCTGCAGGTCAGCCATATTAATTTAAATGACGGTACCATCGAAGGACTGAAGCATAATTCCCTGCCGATCATTTCCATCCAGTACCATGCGGAGGGATCTCCCGGCCCCCAGGATAACACGTACATATTCGACAGATTTTTACAGATGATCAGTGAGGTTAAAAGATAACCGATGGCCGGACTCTCTAAAGTGCTGGTTATAGGCTCGGGCCCCATAATAATAGGCCAGGCGGCTGAATTCGATTATGCGGGCGCACAGGCGTGCAAGTCCCTGCGTGAGGAGGGGATCACCACAGTTCTGGTCAACTCAAATCCCGCAACCATAATGACCGATGAGGGCATAGCCGACATAGTGTATATTGAGCCGCTGACCGTGGAAGTTGTGGAGAGGATAATTGAACGTGAACGGCCGGAGGGGTTGCTTCCTACGCTGGGCGGTCAGACCGGACTTAATCTGGCGGTCGAGCTGGCAGATACGGGTGTACTGGATAAATATGGAGTACGTATGCTGGGAACGCCGCTGGATACTATTAAGCGAGCGGAGGAGAGGTCTCTGTTCAAGCAGCTTATCCAGGAGATTGGCGAACCGATTCCGGAGAGCGTTACTGTTAATACTTTTAGCGAGGCACGGGAGTTTGCTCTGTCCATCGGAATGCCGTTGATAGTCCGACCTTCCTACACGTTGGGGGGGACCGGTGGCGGTATCGTCCACACCATGGATGAGCTGGAGGCCACTGTGGAAAACGGGCTGGCATCGAGCATGAGCCGCCAGGTGCTGGTGGAGCGGTGCCTTCTGGGATGGAAAGAGATTGAATATGAAGTTATGCGCGATGCGGCCGATAACTGCATCACCATCTGCAATATGGAAAACGTCGATCCGATGGGTGTTCACACGGGAGACAGCATCGTGGTGGCGCCCAGTCAGACGTTAAGCGACAAAGAATACCAGATGCTACGGTCGGCCAGCCTCAAGATTATACGTGCGTTGCGTATCGAAGGCGGCTGCAATATTCAGTTCGCCTTGACACCGTCTCCGGTGGTCGCCAGGAAATGGGCGCCGGACCAGCTTAACGCAGCCGTAAGTCAGTACTACATAATTGAGGTGAATCCGCGAGTCAGTCGAAGTTCGGCCCTGGCCAGCAAAGCCACCGGATATCCTATAGCGAGGGTGGCGGCCAAAATCGCTGCAGGCAAGCGGCTGGACGAGATTCCCAACCGGGTTACCGGCAAAACCATGGCGGTCTTCGAGCCTGCACTGGACTATTGCGTGATAAAAATCCCGCGCTGGCCGTTTGATAAATTCGCCAGCGGCAACAGGACCCTGGGCAGCCAGATGAAGGCTACGGGCGAAGTCATGGCTATCGAGCGCTGCTTTGAAGCCGGCCTGCAGAAGGCGGTGCGTTCCCTGGAAATAGGCAGAAAATCACTTCTGTGGGAGGATAAAAGCTGGAGCAGCAGTGAAGGACACATGGATTATCCTCTGCATGCCAATGACATGAGGCTATGGGCATTGATGGCGGCGCTACGCAGGAAAACGGACCCTGAAAAGCTGGCGGAGCAAACGGGGATCGATCCGTGGTTTCTGCATAAGATGTCCAATATCGTAAAGATGGAACAGCGTCTTTTGACGGAGAAATTGAATCCCGAATTGTTGCGGCAGGCCAAGCGGCTTGGTTTCTCGGACGAACAGATTTCAACCCTGGGTGATATGTTACCGGACCAGGTGAGGCAATTGCGCAGCCGATGGAATATCAGACCTGTGTACAAAATGGTGGATACCTGTGCCGCCGAGTTCGATGCCGAAACCCCCTATTTCTACAGCACGTATGAGGTCGAAAATGAGGCTGAATCCCTTAATGAAAACAAGGCAGTCGTGATCGGCAGCGGACCCATCCGCATCGGTCAGGGCATAGAATTCGATTACTGCAGCGTCCATTCCGCCTGGGCGCTTAAGGAAGCCGGGTATAAAAGCATCATGGTCAATTCAAACCCTGAAACCGTATCAACCGACTTCGATACCAGCGACCGTCTGTACTTCGAGCCGCTGGACGAGGAGAGTGTGCTCGATATACTTGAGAACGAGAATTCCAAGCTGCTGGTCAGCACGTTCACGCCTTCCATGCTTCAATTCGGGGGACAGACTGCGATTAACCTGGCCGCCTCGCTTTCCAGAAGCAACTCGCCCATACTAGGTTCCAATGCGGAGATAATCGATCTGGCGGAGGACAGGCGAAGGTTTGAGGATTTTCTCAACCATCTCGGCATCCCGCAACCTCCGGGCGCAGGTGTAACCACCATCAATCAGGGTCAGGAGGTTGCCGGGACACTGGGCTATCCGGTACTGGTCAGGCCGAGCTATGTGCTGGGTGGACGAGGCATGGAGATAGTGCAGAACCGGGAGGAACTGACCAGATACATGGAGCAGGCACTCGAAATTGATGAGCACCATCCCATCCTGATCGATAAGTATTTTGAAGGGAAAGAAGTGGAGGTTGACGCAGTCTGCGATGGGGTCGATGTTCTGATTCCAGGGATTATGGAGCATATTGAACGGACAGGCGTGCATAGCGGAGATTCGATTGCCGTATATCCGGCGCCGGGGCTGTCCGAAAATGAGGTGAATACTCTGGTGGATTATACCGTCAGGACCGGGCTGGCGCTGGGTATAAAGGGACTGATGAATATTCAGTTTGTCATTATGCGCAGCGCCGAGGGAAAGCGATCATCCATCTACATGCTGGAGGTCAACCCGCGCGCCAGTAGAACGATCCCGTTTATATCCAAGGTTACCGGCGTTCCCATGGTGCGCATCGCCACCAAGGTGATGCTGGGGATCAGGCTGTTGGAGCAGGGATATAAAACGGGCCTGTACGGGAAAAGGAACCTGATCGGCGTGAAAGCCCCCGTTTTCTCAATGTCGAAGCTGGCGGGTGTTGATACTTATCTCAGCCCCGAGATGAAGTCCACGGGCGAGGTAATGGGCATCGATCTGACTTATGAGGCTGCCCTGGCCAAGGCGTTGATAGCGGCAGGTCTGATGCTGCCTCCCCGGGGAACGCTGCTCTTCAGCATCGCGGACAAGAACAAGGCAGAGGCTTTGCCCATAATCAGGGGATTCCATGATCTGGGTTACCAGATATGCGCCACCCGGGGCACGGCGGCCATGATCAAAGAACACGGCATGGAAGTGAAAGCGATCAGCAGAAAACTGAATGAGGGACATCCAAATATCGTTGAGATCATCGGCAGCGGTTCAGTTGTGGGAGTGATCAATACTGTTACCGGTGGGCGAATCCCGCTGCAGGATGGTTTCCATATCCGTCGAGCCAGCAGCGAACGTCGCATCCCCTGCTTCACATCGCTGGATACGGCAGAGGCGGTGCTGAAGGTTTTATTACAGGGTTCGCAGAGCTATAGTGTGAAACCGCTTTCCCGGTATTTGGAGTCTTAGTACGTCTTGGTAAACCCGTTGCGTGAATAGTCTGTAAAGATCAATCGACGGTGGCGTGCCCCATTATTATTCCCGGTCTTTTTCTTCGGGTAGCCCGGAGCCCGGTTTATGTATGATTTTCTCGACTAATTCGAAAAGAATGAGTGTAAAAAATGCTATGAGCAGAAGCAGCAGCAGGGTCTGGAGGAACTCCTTGTGCACCAGGAACATGATGATGAATATCTCCAGCATTAAAACGGCGGTCTCAACAACCCTGCGGCGAACCATGTTGTCTATGATGAAGGAGAACATAATGACCTCCACCCAGCCTTCGGCGATTACACCGATCGTAATGGCTTCCCAGGTAAGCGTACCTGGGGTCAGCACAAGCGACATCCAGTGCAGGAAAAAGAAGGTGAAAATGGACTCGGGTATATACGACAGGACGATGGCCAGGAAGGTGGGCATGCGGCCCCTGAGCAGGCCGCAGAAAAAGCCCGTCAGGGATTTGCCGAATATAATGGCAAGCCCGTATACGGGGCCATAGATGCCGAAGACGGCCAGGTGAAAATAGGCGTACAGGGAGGCGAGGGCGGCTGTCAGCAGACCGTACCAGGGGCCGAAGGTGATAGCTATGGCGAATGTGGCAAGATGCGAGAAATCAAAGGTTACCTGGGGATTGAGCGGGGTAAGCATGCTGGAGAGCAAGGCCAGCAGGTTTCCCAGCGCTGCGGCGGCTAGGGAGATGCCCAATCGCTGAGCTTTCTCGCTTTTAAGCGCCTGGATCAGGTTCTGCACTCTCGACATAGGACGTGGCTACCAGTATAGCATTTTTCTTACTCGTAAAGTCCGCGCTTACGGTTATCTTCCACGATACGATTGTATTCTTTATCCACATCTATTCCGCGATCTCTCAGCACACGGTCCATCATTTCAACTGAATGCATGAGGTCGAGAAAGCGATTCAGCCATGCTTTCGGGTCGTCCGGGCTTTTCTTATAATCTGCGGCCAGCTGGTTGTATTCCTCGGTGATCTTGTTAAATTCGATTGCTGGATCGAACTGACCCTTAATACGCGGGAACCTGAATAGATCCTTTACCTTACCCAGATGGCGGCGGAAGATGAATTTGTCGACATACCAAAAGACACATGCCAGCAGGAGCTGGTTCAGCAAAAAGGCCGGGAAATCGGGTATGCCCAGCTGTTGCCGCAACAGCACCTGAAGTAATGCCCCGGCAATGCCGGAGAGAAGTATCCAGCGGCCGAAGACGTAAATAAACCACTCCTTTGAAAACATGGCGATCTCCCCTTAAACACATTAGCGTTTGATTGTAGACTACAAAATAGCGGCCGGATGGTCAAGGCGCCACCTCTAAAAAAGTTCGACCGATTAAATGTGAGGAAATAGTTAAACTCTATATCAGTTATATCTATATGGACTTATACATTATTGACATATTATATGGCGGATGGTAGCATGCATTAATATACCGCCGTTGCTTTGCGGTCAGGCATAGAAAATCCTAATACTTGCGGTTGAATGAGTGTGCTGAGGTGATTGAAAGTATTGATGGAACCGGAAAAGTCATATGTCGTTGAAAATTTTTAAAGGTGGTTTGAAAAATGAGTGAGATGTTGGTTTCACAAGATACATTGAACGAAATGATGTACAGGGCTACGGTGCGTGCAGCATGCATTATTCCACGGGATTGCCGCCAGGCTATTGAAAAGGGCGAGCGCCAGGAGGAAACAGAGGTATCAAAAGGTCCCTTGAGTTTTTTTCTTGAAGCCTGTGATGCGGGTGAAAAGGGCAGGACCCTCTGTCCCGATACCGGCTGGCAGATTTACTGGGTAAAAATGGGAGAAAACGTCAGGATTGCGAAGGGTGTTTCAAGCATACAGGATGCGGCCAGACAGGCAGTTGCACGAGCCACCGGCGAAGGCTATCTACGCCCCCATCTTGTGCATCCTCTGACAATGAGGAACCCCTTAAACAATGTGGGGATTCACGCTCCCGTTGTCCATATTCAGTTCGATCCCTCTATAGATTATATGGAGATCGTTTCAGTCTGCAAGGGAGGTGGCGGCGAGCTGTTTGGAGGGCTTCAACGAAACCTGGCCGAGGCCGATGGCAAGAAGGGCATAATTAAATTTGTTCTGGATTGTTTTATACACACATCGTACTCGGGTAAAACATGCCCTCCTGGTATTATAGGCATCGGCATCGGAGGCACCACGGCAACCTCCGCACAGCTTGCTCTGGAAGCTGCCTGCCTTCGCACCATAGGCAACCGACATCCGGACAAAGATATTGCAGAACTTGAGGACGACTTGCTGGCCCAGTTTAATCAGCTGGGCATCGGGCCGATGGGTATGGGTGGAAAGACCAGTGCCCTGGATGTGCATATCGAATATGCTCTGACCCATTTCGCGGGCATATCTGTTTCCTTCAACACTTTTTGCTGTGTAATTCGGCGAGCCACCGCCCGCCTGGATGCGTCGGGGAATGTTATCTACGGTGATGCCCCCAGCTGGAATTATCGCTAAGAGGTGCAAGATGGAAATTAAAAGATTGAAGATTCCGCTGAGTGAAAACGAGGTTCGAACCCTGAAAATCGGAGACCTGGTGACCCTCAGCGGCCTGTTGTTTACAGGCACCGAGGTTTTCCACAGAAAAGCATTTGAGACAAGCATTACACCACCCATAGATTTCAAGAGAATGAATGTAATGGCCCATGCTCCACTGAGCATCAAGCGAGGCGCAAGCGGTGAATGGGAACCGATGCAGTGGGACAAGTTTGCGATTATGGTAACGTCGGGAAGCCGTTTTGAACCCTATTTACCCAAGATTATCCAGAGCCTTGGTCTCAGGGCAGTTATCAGCAAAGGCAGTATGGGTGAACAGACCAAAAAGGCAATGGCGGAATTCGGCTGCGTGCACCTGACTGAGAATTCTCGATTGGACAAGCCGGGAACTGCAGATACGGTAAAACGCATTATAGAATCTTATGGATATGATGAGGTGGGACCATTCGAGGCAACCTGGGTACTTGAGATTGAAGATTGGGGCCCGCTGGTAGTTGATATCGATACATATGGCAATAATCTTTTTGACCAAATCGAACAGGCAGCTGTAGAGAAACTGAAAAAAACCTATGCGCACTTCAATATACCCGCGGATTTTCGTTATTCAATGGCCCTGCCTGATTCCAAAGAAGATAGTTATTATTCGCGGTAAAGAGATTTTTAATCATCGCAAAGCCGCGGTTCGGATCAACACATCTTGGAAGGGTATGCAGTATAATTTGCGCGATGGCAGGTGCGCTATTGTTATAACTGCAGGAGGAGTAAGAACATGAAGGTTGTCTACCACCCCCGCTATACGGATGTTTATGAGAGCGATCCCGCCGCAGCTCCGGGACGTATGGAAGCGATAGTTAAGGAATTAGGCGGTTTTGAATTTATAGAGCCGCAGTCCGCAGATCTGGATGACATACAACTATGCCATACGCCTTTTCATATCAGCTACGTTCAGCGTTATGGTGATGTATTTGATGCAGCCTCGTTGGCAGTGGGAGGCGCCGTTATGGCGTCGGATCTTGCTATGATGGGTGAGCCGGCATTCGGATTGATCAGGCCGCCTGGCCATCATGCCAGCCCGGATAGCTGCTGGGGTTTCTGTTTTTTCAACAATATGGCTATTGCCATCACAAGGCTGATCGAAAAAAAGAGAATTAAAACGGCGCTGATACTGGATTTCGACCTGCACTTCGGAGACGGCACAGCCAATATCTTCAGCGGTAATAAAGATGTGACCTATTTCCATCCAGAGGACGGGGACAGGCAGGAGTTCGTGGATCATGTGGGACGTTTTCTGGGGCAGTCCTCTGCCGACATCATAGCCGTATCTGCCGGATTCGACCGCCATATCAATGACTGGGGCAGATTGTTGACCACGGATGATTACAGGACAATAGGACAGCATGTTAAGGACTTTGCCGTGAAAAAATGCGGGGGCCGGCGTTTCGGCCTGCTGGAGGGCGGCTATAATCATGATGTCCTGGGCAGGAATGTCAGAGCCTTTCTGGATGGTATGGACTGAGCGCGGGTTGCCCGGCTGTCCCCTGCCTACAGATACGGGCGCATTTGCCGGCTTAGCGCATTACAGTGATTAAGTAGACGCCCATAATAAGGCCGTACAGGATCGCAGCCGCAAGCGGTATTGCGATGACAATCAAAGCGGGCAGCAGCTTGTTCTTGCTGTACAGTATGACCGAAGCTATTAGACAGCCGGCCGCAATTGCTCCGTAGGACAGCAGCGGCGCCACCATCATCCAGATAGAAGGGTCTCGATCCGACCCCGGCTTATCGAAGGCAAACAGCGACGTGAATGCAGCCAGCGACCAGGGCATCAACGAAACTGCAACAATCACCAGCAGTATGATCGTCGCAGTCTTAATTTTCTTATTCTCCATTGAATGCTCTCCAGCTTTTCATTGAGACAGGTATATCAACGGCGCAGACCTGGCAGGCTGGGTCGATTGGGGGTACTGCTGTGGCTGAAGCGTGATTGATGATCAGGTATTTGAAGTGATGGGAGTTCCGGTGGTTTGGGTATTTGAACCGATCCCGGTGCAGGCAAACTGGATAAATTCGGCTTGACTGGTGTTTCCTGGCCGCTGTTCACGTTGACATTCACATCGGCACTTGCATTGACATAATAGTATTGATAGCCGGCCAGCCAGCCGGTCTGCCAGGCGGAAGGGTAGGTGGTGTAATATGCGCTACTATACCCGTCGTTGTAGCCTATCTGTTCGCCTTCGTACAGTCCGGTCCCATCTCCGAACTGCGAAGAGAGCAGATCGATGAGTTTCTCGACGACCTGGTAGCCGTTCTCAAAACCCGACTTCTGACCGTCGGCTTTGCCGTCATTGTAACCCTTATCGTATCCAAGCTTCTCGCCCGCAACCAGCCCTTTGGCCAGGCCCATCTTCTCGCCCGCCTCGAAGCCTTGGTTCCTGCCAAGCTGGTAGAATCCGAAACCGGCCCCTGCGATTGCCAGTATGACAAGTACCACAATTATCATTAATAAGGGAGTATTAATCTTCACGGATGTTTCCTCCTGGCACAATGTTTCTAAACAGGTCTATTGCTGGGGTGGAGGTGGAGTAGGTGCGGTGGGTACCCAGGCTGAGCTGGGACCGTCCGAATATGTGACCATCTGGTTACCTGCTATAAAAGGGCCGGCCTGTTGCCAGCAGTTGCTGCAGCCTTGCCACCACCCCGACCGCCAGCCGTTGCGCCAGCCGTTGGACCAGCCGGCACTGTAGCCGCTGTTGTAGCCTATCTGCTGGCCCTGGGCTTCGCCCTGGGCCTGTCCCTCAGCCTTGCCTTTAACCAGGCCGGCCGAGCAACCTTTATCGTAACCGGCTGCCTCACCGTCTTGCTGGCCCTGCTGATAGCCGGCTGTCTGCCCCCTGCTGTATCCCTCCTGCGTGCCGGCCGCCGTGCCTTCGGCGTTTCCCTTGCTGTAGCCGGACTTGTATCCGGTATCCATGCCCATCTGATAAGCGCCATATCCAACCACTGCGAGCGCAACTATTATCAGGACAACTATAACTGCAATCTTACCGCTGCCTAAAGTCATATCGCACCTCCTTGAAATCCGCGCCAATATATTCGATTTAACGGGGCTCTAATTATAGTACAGGCGGATCATTACACACAGCCTATTCAATTACCTACCAAACTAACATACATTCAGGCTATTTTCAACAGCAGTTAATTGATTAACCGGCGGCGGTTTGGTAGAATGCGGCCGGTTTAATACGAGATGCTCTTCGATCCGTATACCTAAACTTAAAAGGCATGGTATCCGGACGGCAGGCTGGTAAGCCTCGAGGGTGCAGCTGGAAACGTCTGCGCCTCCCGTTTTGGAAAGGAGGGTTAAATGAAAACCCTATTAAACATTCCTGTTCATCGCATTTTTGTCTCGTTCACAGTCACTTGCCTTCTGTTGGTTTCTATCCTTGTAGGTTGTGCGCCGGCTTGGCCGCAACCGGCAGCCGAAAATGCTACAAGCACAACCACAGCAACTCCCATTATTCCCGGCAAGGCGCGTTTCAAGATAGCCACAACCACCAGCCTGTATGACACCGGTCTGTGGAATTACCTTGAGCCGATGTTTGAAAAGAAGGCCGGTGTTGAGATGGACATCGTCTATGCCGGCACAGGCATCGCGCTTGAATACGGCAGGCGCGGTGATGTGGATGCCCTGGTGGTGCACGATCCCGAGGCCGAGGCCAAATTCATAGCTGAAGGGTATGGCATCAATAAAAGGTCGTTTGCATTCAACCATTTCCTTATCGCCGGCCCCGCATCCGATCCGGCCGGCATCAAGGATCTCTCGCCCGAGCAGGCATTCAAGAAAATCTATGAAGCCGGCATGGCCGATCCAACCAAGGTCAAACTCGTATCGAGGGGGGACAACTCGGGCACGCACTCCAAGGAAAAGCTGATCTGGAAAGCAGCGGGATTCAATTACGCGGATATCGAGAAGTCAGGTCCCTGGTACGTTGAGGCAGGGAAGGGCATGGGTCCATGCCTGCTGATGGCTTCAGAACAGGATGCCTATATTCTGTGCGACATATCCACCTTTCTTGCGTATAAAGGAAAGGTGGACCTGGTACCTCTGGTGGAAAAGGGAGAGCTTTTTCTGAATGTCTACGATGTGATAGAAATAAATCCTAAAAAAGTTACTACGGCCAAAATGCTGCCCACGGCCAAAGCTTTTACCAACTGGCTGATATCGGATGAAGTGCATGATTTAATTGCCGGTTATGGTGTAGCTGAATACGGCAGGTCGCTTTTCAATCCGCTTAAAGGCGGCGGTTGCACCGAGCCCGGATGTCCCAAGCTGGAAGATTACACCGTGCCGGTTAAATAGAGGGATAAGAGATGCAGGAGATCTGGCAGGCACTGGTCCAGGCCGTAAATCTGATTATCGGCCTGGATCCTGAGGTTATCCAGATCTCTCTACGTTCGTTGTATGTCTCGGCCTGGTCTATATTGATCGCCGCGCTTATTTGTATTCCCATTGGAGGCCTGATCCACTTTCATGATTTCAGAGGTAAGCGAATAGTGATCAATATTATCCAGACCTTTTACAGTCTTCCTACCGTCGTGGTAGGCCTTCTGGTATTTCTTTTTATCTCGAGGTCGGGGCCGCTGGGAGGGCTTGAACTGATGTTCACTCCCACCGCCATGGTCATCGGCCAGGTGATATTGATATTACCGTTGCTGACGGGGATGACGATCGGAGCGCTGAGCGGCGTGGACAGGTCTATACGGGACACCGCGCTTTCATCGGGCGCCAACAGCGCGCAGGCCATGTGGGCGATTCTTTTCGAAGCTAAATTCGCCGTCGTAGGAGCGCTCATACTGGGCTTTGGACGCGCCATCTCAGAGGTGGGCGCGGCGCTGATGCTGGGCGGCAACATCAAGGGCTATACCAGGGTGCTGACCACCGCCATCTCCCTGGAGACGCAGCGCGGCGACCTTGTGCTGTCTTTGGCGCTGGGCATCATACTGATCGGCATCGCCATGGTGGTCAGTATCACCATGAACATCCTGCTGCAGAGATACTAATGGCCATCTTACAAACTATTGATTTAGAGCAGCGGGCAGGCAACGCCGTACTGCTGAACAAAGTTAACCTGTCGGTGGAGAAGGGTGAGATATTCACCGTCATAGGCCCTACCGGCGCAGGCAAAACCACGCTTATAAGGTTGATTAACCTCCTGGAACGGCCCACCTCGGGTGATATAATATTCGACGGTGATAAGATTACCGATCCTTCCTGTGATGCAGTCAGAGTGCGCCGTCGCATGGCCATGGTATTTCAGAAGCCTGCTGTTTTTAACAATACAGTATATGAAAACGTAGCCTATCCGCTTAAAGTACGCGGCGCTCACGGGAAATCCGAAAGAGCCTCTGTGTATCAGCTGCTTGAAACGATCGGTTTAAGCGGATATGCCCGTCGAAAAGCCAGAACCCTTTCGGGCGGAGAAGCGCAGCGTGTGGCTCTGGCGCGTGCCGTGGTGGTGAAGCCGGACCTGCTGCTGCTGGACGAGCCGACGGCCAATCTCGATCCAGTTAACGTCAAAATGATCGAAGAACTGGTCATGAGGTTCAACCGGGAGAGAGGATTGACTGTAATCATGTCGACGCACGATATGCAGCAGGCACAGCGTATGGCGGGTACGATAGGTGTGCTGATGAACGGCCAGCTGGTACAGATCGGCAAGCCCGGCGATATTTTTTACTCTCCAGACAACGCCAGGATCGCCGGCTTTGTAGGGATACGCAACCTGATTGGAGGATA
Source organism: Dehalococcoidia bacterium (assembly GCA_034429855.1). Classification (GTDB taxonomy): domain Bacteria; phylum Chloroflexota; class Dehalococcoidia; order GIF9; family UBA5629; genus CAIMUM01. The sequence continues at coordinate 2,228 of DAOUFT010000183.1, read as the reverse complement.
TATTGAGCGAAACGAAGAGGGCATCGCCGTGGTTACCGTCGACGGACGTGAAGTCCAGGCCATTTCGGATTTGCCCGTGCAATCAGCCGTTGAGATATATATACGGCCCGAAGATATTGTTCTGATGATGAATACCCCAGCAGGCAGTGCGCGCAATAGCCTGCGCTGCACAATAAGGAACTTGTTGCCAAGCGGTCCTCTCTGCACTGTCATGCTGGATTGCGGTTTTCCGCTGGAAGCGCTGGTGACCAATCGGTCCGTCAGCGAGATGGGATTGAGGCAGGGACAGGAAATATATGCCTCGTTTAAAGCCTCTGCTGTTCGTGTAATGCCTTCAACGCGAAGATGAACGGGCGGACCGTTCCGCGATGTAAGTGCCGCTCTTGCCACCGGTTTTCTTGGCCAGATATAAATCCGTGATGGTCATGGCCTGGTCGAACATCTTGCACATATCATAAATAGTCAGGGCAGCGACCGCTGCAGCGGTCAGGGCCTCCATCTCATAACCTGTTTTGCCCCTTCCTTTAACCGTAGCCTCGATGGCGATGGAATTTTCATCGGCAGGGTAGCTGAAATCGATCGATATACCGGTGATCACAAGAGGATGGCATAGCGGGATGAGTTCGGATGTTTTTTTTGCGGCCATAATGCCAGCAGCCTGCGCTACAGCCAGGACATTGCCTTTTGGCGTCTTGTTCTGCTTCACCAGGCTAAGGGTAACGCTGTTCATGCAGATGCGGGCCATCGCCGTCGCCAGCCTTTGAGTGTCTTTTTTATTCGAAACGTCCACCATGCGTGTATCATGCTTGGCCATGTCTTATCCCCCTATGCCCGACATCCGGGTATGCACAGCGCAGTTATCGGACAAGCGGTGCATCTCGGGTTTGGCGGCGATGGCATCCATCAACTGGCATTTGATTTCGTTAAGCGTTGCTCCATCACGAAGGGGCGTCCTGACATCGATACCTTGACTGGAGAAGAGGCAGGGTAGCAGCTTACCCGATGCCGATAGCCGCAGCCTGTTGCAGCGGTTGCAGAACGGTTCTGATACCGGTTCGATGAACCCCAGCGTGCCATTGGCTCCGGGCAGGCGGTAGTATTTGGCCGGCCCGTTGCCGGCCATGCCGTAATATGGTTCAAGTTTTCCCAGCTTCTCTATTTCACGACGCAGCAATCCGACCGGCACAAGCCCGACCGCTCCCTGAAACGGCATCAGCTCGATGAACCTTACGTGCCAGCCTTTTTCCAGCGTCAGGCGGGCGAAATCCTGAATTTCATCATCGTTTATACCCCTCATCGGAACCACATTTATCTTAATCGGATTCAGCCCTGCTTGCGCGGCGGAGCTTATGCCTGCGAGTGTGTCGGCCAGGTCTCCTGTACGTGTGATCTGTCTGAAGCGCTCTTCCTTCAACGTGTCCAAACTGATATTAATGCGCTGCAATCCGGCTTTCGCCAGACCGGCGGCATATTTGTGCAGCAGTAAACCGTTGGTTGTCATTGATATTTCAACTATGCCTTCCACTTCCGATATCATGCGCAAGAGGTCCACCACCCCGGCTCTTACCAGCGGCTCCCCGCCCGTTATCCTGATCTTGTTAATACCGATCGCAGCTGCGGCACGCACCACGATCAATATCTCTTCATAGCTCAGGATATCATTATGCGCAACGAGCGGAACTCCCTCAGGCGGCATGCAATAGATGCATCGGAGATTGCAGCGGTCAGTGATGGATATCCGCAGGTAGTCTATACCTCTTTGAAAGCTATCGCATACACCTGGCATAACTATGTCCTGATCAAGTGTGATCTCCCGACCTGCCCTGCAGCGTTTCCACGGCATGAGGGACTATGGGCAGCAGGAGATGCAGGTATTCCTGTACGGCCGCCGGATTGCCAGGCAGGTTGACGATAAGACATCTGCCACGAGTGCCGGCCAGAGCGCGGCTGAGAACAGCCGTCGGGGTTTTTTTATAACCGACGGTCCTCATCATCTCCACAATTCCTGACAGCTGTCTATCAATTACACTCAGCGTAGCTTCCGGAGTAACGTCCCGCGGGCTTATACCGGTGCCACCTGTGGTGATAATCAGATCCATATTACCGCTGTCAGCCCAAGTCGCAAGGATGCTGGATATTGCAGCTTCATCATCGGGTACGATCTGATACAGAGCGACTTCTATTCCGGTATCGCGAAGAGTCTTTACGATGTAGTCGCCGCTTGTGTC
>DAOUFT010000182.1:0-13121 GCA_034429855.1 Dehalococcoidia bacterium | reverse complement strand
TACCCCTACGCCTACGCCTTCTCCCGCTCCCTCGTCAGGACCCTGGGCGGGCACTTGGGACACCAGATGGGGCACAATGGTTTTAACACAGAGTGGGAATCAGGTTTCAGGCACGTACTCACATGACACGGGCAAGATAAGCGGTACCGTATCCGGCAATACCTTTAGAGGATGGTGGTCTGAGTCTCCCAGCTATAGCCCACCCAAAGATGCCGGAGAGGTTGAGCTGACGATGGGACCGGAGCACCAGACCATAACTGGCCGCTGGCGTTACGACTCTTCGGGGAGCTGGTACGAGAATGACTGGTCTGGCACGCGTAAAGGCCTGCTAAAACTGCAGTTTGAGGCTGACCCATCGGTCCCCTGCGACTGGACAGGTACTTGGGATTTCGACTGGTCAAATGAACTGCAATTAACGCAATCAGGCAGCAGAGTCACCGGATCATACAAGCGTGGAGGTTGGAACTATACCGGGTACATAGACGGCACTCTTTCCGGGACCACACTCATCGGGACCTGGACCGAGCAGGATCAGACGGGCAGAATCGAATGGGCCATGCAGGCAGGTTGTAACTCCTTTACAGGCCAATATACCCACAGCATGTCAGCAACTTCGGGTTGGTACCCCTTGCATACGCCGGCAAAGAGGGTCGGTCAACCTCAGCCACAACCGAATGATCAACCTTCCCCCCAACCTGTCAATCTCAGCTGGGCAGGGACGTGGAACACCGACTGGGGCACTATGGAGATAACGGTATCCGGCACTGCGGCCACAGGCATATATACCACCAATAACGGAAAACTGGACGGCAAAATCAATGGCCGTTATTTCAGCGGAAACTGGTCGAGGTCACCCTCGTACAAGGCACCCAAGGATGCCGGCTCCTTCTTATTCGTTATGTCGGAAGACGGGAATTCATTCAAGGGTGACTGGAAATACTCCGATTGCTCCTGGATGGGACCCTGGGACGGTGACTTGAAAGGAACTGATGAATCGGATGAAATAATCCCACCCACCAACCAGAAACCGGTTGCGCAGTTGACTATCGTGCCGCAATCGCCCACCACAGCCGATACTATCATCATTAGCAGCCAGTCCTATGACCCGGACGGGGACAGACTGTCATATATCTGGACGATCGATGGAACGCAGTCCTCCCAATATAACAACATGGTTTACTGCGTTATACCGGGACAGGCTGCCGGCCATCATACTGCGGCACTGACAGTGACCGACAACAAGGGTGGTTCAGCTACGGCCCAGACTCAGTACTTCGTCGACTCCGTCCAGCCGCAGCCCTTACCACCTCAACCAACGCCGGCAACCAACCGTCCTCCAACCGCCTATTTCACTGTAACACCACAGGCGCCTCAAACAAACAGCACCATCATAGCCACAAGCCAGTCCTCCGATCCGGACGGAGATACATTAAGCTATGCCTGGTCGGTTGACGGTATCGCTATGGCACAGTATACGAACCAGCCATATTTGATTTACCAGAATCCAACGGTTGGGATGCATACCTTGGGCCTGCAGGTTGCCGATAGTCAGGGGGCTACCAATTCCTATCAGACGCAGGTATCCGTAACACAAGCCCCTCAACCGAGCCCAGGCCCGCAGCCTGGTCCCAGCCCACAACCCGTTCCCGGTGCGAACAACCCTCCCAAGGCTGCCTTCACATTCGATCCACCCCAGCCTGAGGTCGGACAAACCGTTCAGGTGATCAGTCAGTCGACGGACGCCGACGGCGATAAATTAAGTTACTCATGGTACCTCGACGGTGACCTGCTGTCACAGTATACCGGCCAATCGCAGTGGAAATGGAAGGTCCCCACGGGCGGCCATGTAATGCAACTCAAGGTCCAGGATGGGAAAGGTGGCAATGATACCATATCGAGAAAGATAAAAGGAGCGGATACCGACGGATCGGGTAAAAAGATCGGTCCTTTCAGCTGTTTCATCGCCACTGCAGCCTACGGAAGCCCGACAGCAGCCGAGCTTGACATGCTGCGTTCCTTCCGCGATCATGTTCTGATAAAAAGTGAGGCGGGCCGCTGGGCAGTGGATACATACTACCGTCTCAGCCCTCCTCTGGCGGAATACATTGCCGCCCACGAAAATATGCGCACACTGGTCAGAGAAGGATTGTTGGATCCGATTGTCAGCCTGCTCAAAGAGACGCGCAGTATGTGGCAAAGCAATTGATAATATCCGACTCAAATTAGCTCTTTCAACAGTATAACTTGCAGGCAGTCTGAGCTTAATTTAGAGAAGGTGGTGTGTCTGTCTTTTTCTTGCCGGACAATGCGCCGACCCACTTTTGCATCTTCGGCCAGTGCGTAAAATGCTGCCTGCGTCTGTATCCCATGAGCGCGGTCTGTCCGGCGGATACAAATCCTAAATAAGAGGGGTACTGCACGATCAATAAGAAAGCGGTGACCATGAGCATCCCGAAGATCACGCACCAGGGGGTTTCCCTGATAAAAATAAACAGGAGACCGAACGAAGCAGCTATTACCACCGGCCCTTCCCACCCGATCAGCGCCAACCATGTCCCGTAAACTACCGCCACGCCGGTGCCTCCATTAAAACGCAGGAAAGGTGTGAAAACATTTCCAATTAGCGGCGCCAGCGCCACCGGTATCATTGCCAGACCGCTCAGATGAGATATCTGCTGGGCAAGCCATACCGGTAAAGAGGCTTTAAAAGCATCCAGCAGGATTGCCAGGACATACAATACAGGCCCGCCGGCGTTGTAGACATTGGTGGCCCCGGGATTGCCGTCACCGTAAGTCCTGATATCCTTGCGTAGAAACAGGCGGCCCACCCAGTAGGAAAAGGGCAGGCACCCCAGGAACAGCCCGATCAGAGTCCAGAATACTACTTCCACGATCCGGCCCTCGTTATCACCATAAGCATAATATAACAGCCACCATTTTCCAACAGGCTCACGAAAGAGATCGTAAGCCTGGGCTGAAAAGGACTCCCAGCTGCACGACTGAGGTAACGCTAACGGCTTTCTTGCAGCAGGCCCATCGAGCGGTCTATGCCGCGTGCGTGATTGTAGTCGTTATTGAAATAGCGGCAGGCCCACAGCAATCCCAGCGATGACAGTATTCCTATTGCGCTGATTACTACATAGGCCATCTGTATCCCGGCCGCATCCGACACGGCGCCCATGATAATAGGCCCCCACATACCACCCAGAAAGTATCCCGTGAACATGTAAAGACCCCAGGCGGTGGCGCGTCGGTAGATTGGCACAATCTCCTGTACCGTATTGAGCTGGGCTGAAACGCCGAAGGTGATAAAGAACGCGCCAATCATAAAGAGCGGCAGCGAACCGAGATAGGCGCCTGCAGCGATAAATATCGCACACAGCCATAGAGCAACCACCATCACCAGCACCTTATTACGTGGATTGTGTCGCGAGACCCGGTCAGCCACCAATCCACCCAGCGGCATCGAGATTACGGCCAGGAGAGCAACAACCGAGGAGATTGTAGACGCGAGCGTATTATCCATCCCCATATTGCGGTTGAGCAGCACCGTCACCCAGGGTATCGCACCCTGCTGCAAACACATGGACAAGGCCACCGAGATATAAAGAATGGGCAGCGTCCTGATGCTGAGCATCTCCTTGAACGTAGTGATCAAAGCCGTCTTCCCGCCTCCGGCTTTTTGCAGAGTATCCTTGTGAATTCTATAGTCAGGCAGGAACCAAGCCAATATGCCGAAGATAATTCCGGGTGCAGCCAGCGCCCAAAATGCCGCCTGCCATCCATAATCCTTGCTCACCCAACCTCCAATCAGGAAGCCGGCGGCGGAACCTAGCGGAATCGCAGCAGCCCAAATGCCCGTTACAAAAGCCCGCCTCGCCTTCCTCACCATTCCTACGATGAGGGCCATTCCTCCTGATACGAAGCCAGCCTCTCCGATACCCACCACGATACGAGTGGTCAGCAACTGCCCGAAATTAACACAGAAGCCGGAGAATACACTGGCCAGGCTCCAGATGATGGAGATAATGGAGACCAGCTTGGCACGCCGCCAGCGGTCCATGAGGAACGAAAGAGGGAGAGCAAAAATCGCGACGCCGATCAGCACTACTGACATCAGCCATCCTATCTCGGTATCACTAAGTCCCAGGCTGGATTTAAGCGCGGGTGTGATAGGTCCAATTACCGAGCGCAGGGCATAGTCCATCATGTATAGGATAAAGAGGACCACAATGCTATAACCGACTTTCCAGCGCGAAACCTTGATTAAGACGTCCTGATCTTCATGCCCGCTCTGCATAATGCCTCCTCAAATTGAAAGTATTTTATCAGCGACCGGACTTTTCTAATAAAAGGTCGGGGACAACTATATATTGTCGGCATATTGCTGTCAATTCTAATGTGACAGTCATCCAATCCACGTCAGTCCGGCCAGACTTCTGCGAATGCCGCGAGAATACTTATATTTGGGATAACCCAGCACCATGGCCGCCACAACAGTATTATCCTCAGGTATTTTGAACATCTTCTTCAGTTCCGGATTTCTGTTTATGGCAGGCGGTATCAATCCGACAGCACAGGCACCCAATCCTATTGCGTGTGCTGCAAGAAGCCCATACGCCAGAGCAATGTATATATCATCACTGCGGACCTGTGCATGGAAAAGTATCATGCACGGTGCTCCGCGGGCTATGGTGTCTTCGGTGCCCACCTTCAAGGCAGGCATCCTTACACGCATGAGTGGCAACACATGCTCGCTGAGGACCTGATACGTATCCTTATCCAGCATCTTCTGCAGCGCCACCCTGGACTCCGGATTATCCTGCATTTTGAGCAACATATCATACATCTCAGCCATTATTGGAACGGCACTCTTGATTAGGTTACGGTCGTTTACCACCGTCAGCTCGACCGTCAACGGAGTAAACCCGGGAGGAGCAAATGTAATGGCTTGCACGATCTTTTCCAGCAGATCGCGAGGAACCGGCCTGTCCCGGAATTTTCGTATGGAGCGGCGCGTGCTAATCAGACCGAAGAAGGCTGGCTGCCAGCTTCCCTGAGGCCGCGGCAGGGTGAAGAAATCCTGATTGTAGTCCAGACCTTCTATAAATATGGACTTTGTGGGGCAGGCCGCCATGCACTGGCCGCAGCGAATACATAGATGCATACGATCTGTTAGGAACCTGGCTTCATCGTCCGCTCTGATAATACCGGCCGGGCATATTTCAGAGCACACACGACACCGCTTACAGGTAGATAGGTCAACTGTGTGTGTGGTCCGATCTTCCGCATTCTCATTTCCGGCATGGTAGCGATCATGTATATTCATTGTTCTCCTCCTTTGCATTGTCATCTGGTCGCAACATACACTTTTGTGGTCTTAATCGTAGTGCATATATCATAAATTTCTCAAATAGTGTGCCGTTGTTAAAAATATGCTCTTACACATTGATTAAATTTGCATTTTATGATACGTTGCTATTAGATAAACCGCTTCACGTTAGGGCTAATATCTAATCCGCAGATAGGAGAACTAATATGACGATTCGCAAGAAGGGCGATGATGGGGCAAGGAAAACGGCGGCTTCCCCTTCTGGAACCGGCGTGCAGCCGGAGAGCAAATCCATCCCACCTGTAAACGGAACAGCAGACGGCGGGGAGCGCGTGGACCAGATTAGAGAAATCCTTTTCGGCGCGCAGCGGCAGGAATATGAGAGAAGGCTGACACAGCTGGAAGAGCTACTGGTAAAAAACGTTACCGAGTTGAGCAAGGAAACGGCTGCCAGATTCGCCAGCCTGCAGCAGGAAACCGATAGAAGATTCGCCCGGCTGGAGGATCTTCTGGAAAAGAGTATCTCGAATGTCAACCGCGATATCGAGCGTAAAATGGATTCGCATACGGCCGATAATGACAAGAGGTTTAAGCAGCTGGAGCAGCGTCTCGATGAAGCCGTCGCCGAATTGAAAAAAGAGACCTTGCACCAGTTCAATCTGCAGAAAAACGAATATATTCAAAAGTTCGGCAGCCTTGAAGAGAGATTGCCTAAAATCGTTGCAGAGATCAATAAAAAGATAGATGCTGAAGTTGCATCACTCACCAGATCGGTTGATGCAGCCAGGGTGGAATCGGCCCGCAGCGCCGAGCAGCTCGATCGCCAAAAAATGGACCGCGTCTCTCTGGCGAAATTTCTGCACAACGCAGCCGCTGGCATCGAAGGCAAAGATCCCAGGGCTGATGCCGGGGGGAAATAGACATGGCTGATTGGGCGGCAGATAAAAGGATAAAAGGCGGATTGCATGATTCAGATGAATTAAATTCCCTGCGTACATTGATACTGGCTCCCGAACAGTTTGAGATAAATGAGCTGAAGCAAAGGTTGAACGATCCTAAAATCCGCGCCGAAGAGCTCAGCACGGTAATTGCCGAAGCCATAGTGCTCCGTGCTGCCAGGGATCGCAAACTGGCAACGGCGCTCCTGCCAACTGTAGAGGAGATCATCAGAGATTCGGTAAAACGGGATCCCATGTTTCTGGCGGACTCCATTTTTCCTATTATAGGTCCTGCCATCCGCAGATCGATAGCAGAATCGTTGAGAGCCATGGTCCAATCCATGAGCGATACGCTGGAACAAACTTTTAGCTGGCGCGGCATCCAGTGGCGGATTGAATCATTCAGAACTGGAAGGCCTTTCGCTGAAATAGTTCTCATGCATACTCTGGTCTACCGTATGGAGCAGCTTTTTCTAATTCATAAGGAGACCGGTCTGGTGCTACAACATGTTGCCGCCGATTCGATAGATCTGAAAGATGCTGACATGGTGTCGGCCATGCTCACAGCCATACAGGACTTTGTAAACGATTCTTTTTCTTCCAAAGAGGATAGCTCGCTACAGAATCTTAGTATGGGAGAGTTGACCGTCTGGATCGAGCAGGGCCCCAGAACCATTCTGGCATCGGTTATCAGAGGCAACCCACCACCGGATCTACGGATTACACTCAGGGAAATTTTGGAGAACATCGAGTTCGAGTACAACGCGGCACTGGACGGTTTCAGGGGCGATGCCGCGCCATTCGAGTCGTGCAGGCCTGACCTTCAGTATTGCCTCACGCAGGCCCAGAAAACCGACAGCAGGGCTAATAAGGCCATTACTTCCACCGCCAAGATCGGCGAGAAGAAGCAACAGACGCATAAGGAGAATGTAGTACTATTTATATATATCGCAGCTGCGCTATGCATACTTATAATAATAGTCGGATTTATTCTTTCAATACGATAAGATATGCCGTGGCAATCGAAGCGACTTAAGGAAGATGTGATGATATGATCCAGAAAAAAATATGCATGCTCGGTTCCTTCGCTGTAGGCAAGACCAGTCTCGTTCGTCGCTTTGTGGAAAACATGTTCTCGGATAAGTACATGACCACCATCGGCGTCAAGATTGAGAAAAAGGTCATCGATTTGAAAAACCAGAGCCTCACGCTGGTCATCTGGGATATCGCCGGCGAAAACGGCTATCATCAAATCCAGGGCACCTATCTGCGCGGAATGTCCGGCTACCTATTAGTCGCAGACAAAACCCGTACAACCACTCTTGATATCGCAATAAATATCCAAAAAACAGTAGGACAGGCCTTTCGTGATATGCCGTTCGTCATGCTCATGAATAAGATGGATCTCACAGGTCAGTGGGACATTCAGGAATCGGCCATAGATAAGCTGAGCGGGGACGGCTGGGACGTGTTCAGAACCAGCGCTAAAACCGGCCAGAATGTTGAAGAGGCATTCAACTGCCTGGCCTACAAGATGCTCTAAGTGATTTACATTATTTAATAACTAAATGGAAGATGATTTCTATAATAAACTACTTGATACACTGAACTTGGCTGTTCTGGAACACATAGAAGATCGCTCTTTCCATTTGCTTTCTGCCAGATCAAACTGGCTGTCTTTTTTCTTTCCCGATTCCGCCGCTACCGATACATTTAAACACTCCGACGAACTGGATTATCTGGGTAACTTTCTCACCGATGCGATCGCTTTCTGGCAGGACGGGAATTCAACAAAGCTCAACTCCGGAATCTGGAGCCAGATCATTCCATCAGGCGAGACCTGCTGGTTTGAGGCAAGTGCGCATAACCTGGATGCCAGAAAAATCCTCATACTGAAAACACTTGGGGCCGAATTTACGGAAGAGCAGTTGAGGGAACAATTTGCCAAAGACAATCTTCTGGCATTCGAAGACCTCTCCAGGATAGAAAAAGACCTGGAAAAATACAGCTCCATCTTGGAAGAGGAGGTCAACAGGCGCACTGCCGATTTAAAAGAGAGAGTTAAGGAATTGAATTGCTTGTATGCTATCTCACGCCTGATGGGAGATAAAATTGTTACGCTCGATAAGCTCTATCACGATGTGGTCAACCTTATACCGTCCGGATTCCAGTATCCCGACATTGCCTGTGCAAGGCTCACCGTTGATAATAATATCTATACGACATCTAACTGGCAGGAGAGTCCCCTGATGATTGCCGGAACTATCACAGCGCTTGATAGAGAAATCGGGCGTCTGGAAGTGTGCTACACGGAAGAAAGGACAACGGGCGAAGTTGAGCTTTTCCTACCCGAAGAAAAAAGCTTGATCGAGGCTATTTGCGAGCGCATGGGAAAAGTTGTAACACGTTATACCGCGCAACAGAACCTCCAGCGCAGCTACGAGGTCCTGAATAAAACCTTCGAAGATACCATACTTGCCTTCGGCACAATCCTTGAAATTAAAGATCGTTATACAGCGGGACACCAGATTCGTGTGGCCAATATCGCCGAGGCCATTGCACGGGAGATGGATTTAAACAATGAAAATGTCCGTATAACCCGTATCGCCGGAACTATTCACGATATCGGTAAAATCTATGTACCCGCCGATATACTATCGCGGCCGGGCAAGTTGAGCAATCTTGAATTCGAAATAATCAAGACGCATTCCCAATATGGCCATGATATCTTAAAAAACATAGATTTTCCCTGGCCGATAGCACAGATTGTCCTTCAACACCATGAAAAACTGGACGGCTCAGGTTATCCTAATGGATTGAAGGGGGACGAAATTCTGCTGTATACGCGAATACTGACGGTGGCGGATGTTGTTGAAGCCATGGCATCACACCGGCCCTACCGTGCCGCCCTGGGAATAGATAAAGCATTACAGGAGATATCGAATAACAAGGGCAAGCTGTATGACCCGGATGTTGTGGACGCCTGCCTAAGGCTTTTCACACAGAAAGGGTTTAAACTCGAGGAATGATTGTGGTTATAGTAACATTAGATTATAGATGAGAAGTGACTGAACGGGTGAAAAATGCGTGGAAAGGCTGCGCGTGGGATTTGCTTCCATAAACTGCTACCCGTCTTGACCCTTCTTGCACTGATTTCCATCTGGGGCGGAGCGGTTGCAGCTGATGATATTAAAATCGTCAGGGTCGGCATATACGAAAACCAGCCAAAAATCTTTACCGATTCCGATGGAGAACCTGCAGGATTCTGGCCTGATATAATCAATTACATCGCATCTCAGGAAGGGTGGTCCGTCGAATACAGGCACGGCACATGGACCGAGTGCCTGCAAATGCTGGAGGACAACCGGATAGACATCATGCCCGATGTAGCCTACACAGAGGAACGAAGTGACAAATACGCCTTTTCCCACGAAACGGTCTATATCAGCTGGTCAAGGGTTTATACACGCAAGGGCATTGATATCAACTCGGTACTCGATCTGGAAGGGAAAAACATTGCGGTACTGAAGGGCAGTGTCAACGTTGAAGGATCTGATGGTATAAAGGAGATTATTAAATCATACAACATCAATTGCCAGTATACCGAGGTCGACAGCTATACAAGAGTTTTTGAGCTTGTGGAAAGCGGGCAGGCCGACGCCGGAGTTACCAGTAAGGACTTCGGTTACCAGCATGAAACCAGATATGAACTTGTGAAAACCCCCATCATCTTCCAACCGGCGCTCCTCTATTTCGCTTTCACCAAAGACGCCGCATCCACACCATATCTGATAGAGAGAATAGATCGTCGTGTTAAAGATCTGAAGCAGGACGACGGCTCAATCTATTACCGGTCGCTGGATAAATGGATGGCCATCAAACCCGCCGAAACACCTGTGCTTCCCGGCTGGGTAGTCTGGGTTCTGGCTTCGGTCGGAGGGCTTGTATTGCTGTTTGCCGGCGGCAGCTTGATTCTCAGGTCTCAGGTCCGGGCCCGCACAAGGGAGCTTACTGAAGAAGTGGCAGTCCGTAAACGGGCGGAGGAACAACTGGCGAAATACAGGTACCGGCTGGAGAAACTGGTCGAGGAGAGGACTGCAGAGCTTGAGCAGAAATATCTCGAGCTGGCGGTGGCCAACTGCGAACTGCAGGATGCCAAAGAAGCGGCCGAGTCCGCCGACAGGGTCAAGTCGGCTTTTCTGGCCACCATGTCCCATGAGCTGCGCACACCACTCAATTCAATAATCGGGTTTACGGGAATTCTCCAGCAGGAGCTGGTCGGCCCTCTTAACGATGAGCAGAAGAAGCAAATGGGTATGGTGCGCAGCAGTTCCGCACATCTACTCAACCTGATCAACGATGTGCTGGATATCTCAAAGATAGAAGCGGGCCAGTTGACGGTTGCCAGGGAGCCGTGCGATATAAGGGCAGCAATTGAGAAGGTCACCGCCAGCATGCAACCGCTGGCCGATAAGAAAGGGCTCACCCTGCAAATCGAGGCCGTCCCCGAGGTAGGGATCATTACAAGCGATCAGCGGCGCGTTGAACAGGTCATTTACAATCTCTTGAGCAATGCCATCAAGTTCACCGAGCATGGATATGTGCGCGTGAAATGCACACTTCAAGACGGAGAGATTATAATCAGTGTTAGCGACACGGGCATGGGTATTAAAGAGCAGGATATGGAAAATCTTTTCAGACCCTTCTACCAAGTTGACAGCCGTCTCGTCAGACAGCATGAGGGAACAGGACTGGGACTATCGATCTGCAATAAAATCCTTGGCCTGCTGGGAGGCAGGATATGGGTTGACAGCGAATATGGAAAGGGCAGCACATTTAGTTTCAGCCTGCCTGCGGAGAAGCAATCATGAGTAAAGGAACAGTGCTTTACATTGAGGACAACGAGCAGAACTATTACCTTGTGAGTGTATTGCTGAAAACACAGGATTATCGCATTGCCTGGGCGCAGGACGGACGTGAGGGCATTGAAAAAGCTCTGCAATTGCGACCCGACCTCATCCTGCTGGATATCCAGCTGCCGATCATGGACGGCTATGAGGTCGCGCATAATCTGCGAAGCAAGCCTGAATTGAGTAAAATACCCATCATTGCAGTGACATCTTATGCTATGGCGGGCGACCGGGAGAAGGCGCTGGAGGCGGGCTGTGACGGATACATCGAGAAGCCGATCGACCCCGATACCTTCCTGGCCCAGATCAATAAGTTTCTTCCCTCTATTGAACCGGAGAGAAATAAAGAATGACCAGAGTATTGATTGCGGATGACAACGCGCAGAACCTCTATTTACTTGAGACCGTACTGAAAAGCAGCGGACTGGACGCTACTTCCGCCAGAAACGGCGCCGAGGCGCTGGAATCCGCCCTGCAAAATCCTCCCGATATAATTGTCACGGATATACTCATGCCTGTTATGGACGGGTTCGAGCTGTGCCGGCAATGGAGGGCTAACGAGACGCTGAGCCATATCCCGTTTGTCTTCTATACCGCTACATACACAGACCTCAAGGACGAGAAATTCGCCCTCAGCCTGGGAGCCGACCGCTTTGTCATCAAACCGCAACAGCCGGAGGTGCTGTTAAATATCATCCGCGAAGTAATGGCTAAACCACGTAAGGCCAAACAAAGCGCTCCCGGAAAAACCCTCGAGAAAAAGGCGGAGGAGCTGCAGCAGTATAACGAGGTACTCTTCCGCAAGCTGGAAAAGAAGGTCAAACAGCTTCAAGAGGTGATCGAAAAAAAGGAAGAAACAGAGGATGAACTGAGGGAAAGCGAGCTTAAATACCGCACGCTTATCACTCACAGCCCCGACGGTATTTTTATCGTGGATCTAAATGGAAGATTCCTATCGGTCAACAGGGTGATGTGCGAAAACCTGAAATACAGTGAAAATGAAATGCTGTCCATGGGAATTTGGGACATCGTCCCGGAGGAGTACGTTGAGCAGCATAAAAAGAGATTGATCGAGATAATGGCGGGGAAAGCTCCCAACGAACCTGCCGAATATATAGTCAGAGGAAAGGACGGGAGCCTTTACAACGTTGAGATACTCTCAGCGCCCTATTATCAAGGACAAAAATTGGTGGGTTTTCAGGGCATCGCCCGGGATATTACCGCCCGAAAAAAGGCGGAGAAAGAACTGCAATTATCCGAAGAGAGGTACCGCACGCTGGTTGAGAAAGCCTTCGAGGGTATTATCGTGACGCAGGAAGGAAAAATCGTTTTCGCCAATCCTAGGGCTTACGAGATGATCGATTATCCTCGCAATCAGACCGAGCCAAGACCCTTCACCGACTTCATCCACGAAGAAGACCGTAACATGGTTTTTGAGCGGCACGTGAAGAGATTAAAAGGAGAGCCCCTGGAGGAGGTCTATTCCATCAGACTGGTGGATCAGAAAGGCGCTCTCAAGTGGGCTCAGATCAGCTCCGCGCTAATAGACTGGCAGGGCAAACCCGCGTCACTCACCTTTATCACAGATATCACCCAGCGGAAAAAAGCCGAGGAAATGCTGAAGGCTTCCGAAGAGAAATACCGCTCTCTGGTGGAGAATATCAACGATGTTTTCTACACTCTGGATAGTCAGGGAACCATCACCTATGTCAGCCCTGTGGTCGAGCGGCTGAGCAAGTATAAGGCCTCCGATCTGATAGGTAAATCGTTTACCTCCATAATTCACCCGGATGATCTGCCGCGGATTATTGAAAGTTTTAACCAGCTGGTGGCGGGACAGATGGAACCATCGGAATTTCGCATACTGGATAAGGATGGCAGGGTTATATATGTGCGTACATCCAGCCGGCCTGTATATGAAAACGGGAAGATTGTGGGTAT
>DAOUFT010000181.1:0-5490 GCA_034429855.1 Dehalococcoidia bacterium | reverse complement strand
TTGGAGAGCGAACGGTCACTCTCCAAGATAACGTTTATGTATGATGCTTTTAAGAAGCTTCCAGTAGCCAAGCAGCATCGGATTTTGAATTCGGCCATAAAAACGATCGCTGAGAAAGGATATGATGCGGCTAGTATCTCCACCATTTGCAGGCGGGCGGGAATATCTAATGGAGCTCTTTATAAGTATTTCAAGAACAAGGAGACCATGTTCTATGCCTGCGTGGAGTACGGCGTGGAAGTGATGATGCAGGAGCTGTATCTGAAGTACACCAATGAGACGGATAATCTGATCGAGGCCGTACGTAACCTTCTATACGGATTCAAGGAGTTCACCAAAAAGCACAGGGATATGCTTTCGATCTACTCGGATCTGGGATCGGGCAACATGAACCGCTTCGCGGCTATCACCGAAAAAGTTGAATATGAAGGCAACATGTTCTTTGTGGACCTGGTCGGCAAGGCAGTCAAGCGGGGAGAGATAGATGCCGGCCTGGGGATCGACGTAGTTGCCCATTTGTTGGACAGTCACATCATGCTTTACAGCTATTCTTTGGTTTCCGACTACCATGCCCGGCGGTTCGACGCATTTTTCGGGGATTCAAAAAAAAGGCTGACGGAGGACCAGAAAATAGAAAAAATTCTCAATGCGCTTGAGAAATTGCTGAGGATATAGTCTTTTATATTTACGAGAGCGAATATTCGCTCTCGAAGATGGGGCAGTTTAAGTATTCATCTAATAGGGTTTTATACCTGATATTGGGAGGAGGTTTCCTGTGGGCAACGAAGTTAGAACAATCGACGAGAGTCTATCCATCAAGAACGGACGTCTGTATGTGGAAGAATGCGATGCGGTGCGGCTGGTCGAAGAATTCGGATCACCCATCTTTATTTTATCCGAGAAAATGCTGCGCTCCAACGTGCGCCGATTCCAAAAGGCGTTTGAGGACAACTGGCCTGAAGGAAGAGTGACTATTATGCCGGCCATCAAGGCCAACTGGACCCTAGCAACCAGGAAGATACTGACCCAGGAGGGCGCCGGGGTGGATGTATACTCCCCCGGCGAGCTCAGGGCGGCGCTGGATTCGGGGGCGGATCCCGAAGTTATTTCCGTAAACGGTGGTGGCAAGGACGAGGAGCACATCCGCTTCAGTATCAAATCCGGATGCCGTATAACGCTGGACGACGTGGATGAGCTCGATCTTGTTGAAAAGGTTGCCAACGATCTGAACATGAAAGCCAGGGTGCGCTTCCGCGTGCGTCCCGATTTCCCCAATCTATGGCGTCCCACCGCTTTTACATTGGAGCTCGTTCCTATCGATCTGGGGACGCAGGCCTACAAAAACGGTATTCCCACCGAGCATGTCATTGAGCTGGGCAAGAGGGCGCTTAAAATGAAGAATATCGAGCTGATGGGTTTTCATCTTCACACCGGCCGCCATCACGATACTCTCTGGTACTGGCAGGGGATGATGCGGCAGTATGTGAAGCTGATCGCGACATTAAAGAAGGAGTGGGGAGGGTATGAGCCCAAAGAGTTAAGCATCGGCGGCGGGTTCCCCATACCCAGGGACCCCTTCGGCCGCATGATGAACAGGTTGGATGTGCCCCTCTTCATGTTATTTTTCCCAATTATGGCCTTTCTGAGAATATTCGGCGACAGGGCCAGGTACGGAATACTCTCAACCGTCATGCAGGCCATTTTGCACAGGACGCCCAACAAAAGGCTGGCCCCAACCATCGAGGATTTCGCGCGTGCTACCATGGCCTCCTTCAGAGAAGCTATGATCGAGCACAAGCTGAATATGCGCGGGCTGCATTTTCAGGTTGAGCCGGGACGCGGCCTGTACGGCAATTGCGGGGTTCACCTCAGCCGGGTCTTGAAGACCAAACATCAGAAAAAGCCGATCGTATGGAACTGGGTGCTGCTGGATACAACCTATTTCTTCCTCACGGGGGGCACGTACGAGCAGCACCTGCATGACTTCATCGTGGCCAACAGGCCGGATGCCAAACCCGTCATGACGGCCGATATCGTGGGCAGGTCCTGCTACGGCGATCGTATGATACCCGAGGTGCGCGTGCCGGAGCTGCGCCCGGGAGATATCATGGCCATACTGGACACGGGTGCCTACCAGGAGGTATCCGCCAGCAATTTCAATGCGCTACCCCGCCCGGCAACAATTCTTGTGAATGGGTCGAGTGCCGAGATCATCAAAAAAGCTGAAACGATAGAAGATGTGTTCAGGAGGGATGTTATTCCGGATAGATTAATGTAATAAGCAGAGCAGCAAGAACGGATCGGTGTTTCAGTCCGATCATTAAATGAAAAATGTATAAATTTTGGAGGTAGAGGCATGACAATCATTAAACCACCGCAGCCGAAAGGCTATGACATCTTCGGCAAGCCGCACCTGGCGGACGTACCCTACGACGAGCATCGGGCCCGAATTAAGAAGGCGCAGAAGTTGATGAAGGAGCAGGGCGTTGATCTGCTGATGCTATGGAGCATGCAGAACAATCACTATTTCGCCGGTTTCACTTCCACGCACTGGTTCAATCCCAGCCTGCAGTGCTGTATCACGCTCATTCCGGTCAGCGGTGAGCCGCTCATCATCATCCCGGAGTTCTTCAGATGGAGCGCCGAGGCTCAGACCTGGATACGCGATATCCGTGGTCAGGCGGACGCTCACCAGACGCAGAACGAAAGGGGCCTGCCGCGCGAGGTAGCCGAGGTGGTGAAGGAGATGGGATACGGCAAAGCCAGAATCGGGCTTGAGATGGGCACGCTGGCGCATTGTTTTATTCCGCGCCCCTACAACGATATAAAGCTTTTGATCGATTCACTGCCCGATGCCAAATTCGTGGACGGCGATATGGTCATCTGGGGTTGCCGCATGATCAAGTCTCCACTGGAAATAGACCGCCTCGTGCATGCCGCAGATATCCACCGCCAGGCTTTTAACGCCATTATCGAGGGTTACAGGCCGGGCATGACGGAGAACGATCTGCTGCGCATTTACATGTCGACCGCAGCCCTGAACGGCTCAGACTGGATGAAGTCGGGTCACATTATGTGCGGCGATATGAAAGAGGGTGTAATCGATTGCGGAGGACACTGGGACGGCATCGTTATCAAGAAGGGTGATTACATGTCGTTCGACATGCCCTGCAGATACAAGGGATACTGGGCTGACATGGGCCGTTTTGTTTACGTAGGCCCCACGCCTGAGAATTACAAGCGCGGGATGGAGATAGCCTGGAAAGCGTTCGATGCCGGGGCCAATGTGGCCAAAGCCGGTATCCCGGCCAGTCAGGTATACGATGCAGTAGCAAAAACACAGACCGATAACGGCATGTTTTGCATTGAGATGGTCGGTCACGGCATCGGCCTTGATGTCCATGAGCCGCCCGTTTTTTCACATACCGAGGAGACGGTGCTCCAGGCGGGCATGGCCATGGAGCTGGAGGTAACCGGCATGATGGATGGCTGGCACAGGGACGGCAAGACGGGTATGTTCCACTATGAAAACCTGATCATCATCACCGAACATGGGTGTCAAGTGATCGAGGGGCTGCCGCGTCAGCACCTGGAAGTCGCCTGCTACAGGTAAGTTGTCCGCAGCGAAGTAGGGGCCGATGGATATATTCTCACTGCTGTGGCTAATTGCGGTAATTCTGGCCGGCCTGGCGGCCGGCCAGATGCTGGGCGAGCTTCTACTGATCGGGCGCTTCCAATCATGGTTTTTCGAGACCGGCAACTCCGATATGTTCAGGAAGAGCTATGTGTTGTTCCGTAAAACCAAGAGGCCCAACCGGCTTTTCCATGCCGTATACGTGGCGGCCATACTGGTGGACACAATCTATGTGATCGTCCTGCTGCTTGCCGGCAGGCCCTGTCTGCTGCCGGTCATTGCGGCCGCGCTGCAATGGCTTTTTCTGGCGGTTTTTTATGGGTCGGGTTTTGCCGGTATTGAGAAGAAGCTATTTGCGGGCAGCGATTCCAAGCAGCTGGGCGATAAGTTCCTGCGCATGAATATGCCCAGCCTGGGCATATATTCGCTGCTGCTGTGTGCGGCCTTCTGCATTCTGGTGATTATGGGAATCCAATTCTGAAAGGGCTGGTGTATCTGTGAAAGATGAGAAATTAATACCGAAAAACATCTTCTGGCTGGACGTGCCTTACAATGCCGGACCTGTTCTGTGGGGTGACCAGGAGGCGGACGTCGCCATCGTGGGTGGTGGATTTACCGGCCTGGCCTCAGCCTATTTCGTCAAGCGACGTTTCCCTCAAAAGCGTGTCGTCGTACTCGAAGCCGAATATATCGGTTTCGGCTCCTCTGGCCGTAACTGCGGCGGGGTGGCAGGCAATATGGGGCACAATTACCGCAACCTGATGAAGAAGTTCGGCAGTGAGAAGACGAAGCAGCTCCAGCATCTTATGATTCAGTGTGTCGACCTGGTCGAGGAGTTGATCAGTGAGCATAAAATCGAGTGTGATTACGATAGAGCCGGACGGCTTATGGTTGCAGAGACCGATGCGCAGGCCAAACGCCTTGAAGAGGAGGCCAAAGACTGCGAGCAGGCCAACGCCCCTGTGGAATGGTTCGAAGGTCCCCGCGCCCGTGAGCAGTTCGGTTGCCTTGACATCAAGGCGGCCGTGCGCTATCCGAACGAGGGGGTCATGGATCCTGTCAAGTTCCTGCGCGGGATGAAGCGTGTGGTCGAATCGTCAGGCGTCGAGGTATACGAGCATTCCCGCTGCATCCACATGGTGCCGGGCAATAGCACATCTCGCAAGGTGCAGATTTATACGAATGCCGGGCGGGTGATCGCCGACGAGGCCGTACTGGCGGTGAACGCCTTCAGGGACCCGCTCGACCATTTGCGTCACAAGGTGCTGCCCCTGTATGTCTATGTTATAACCACCGAGCCTCTCAGCAAATCGCAGGTGGACGCATTCCAGTATTCGGGCGGCAGGGGCAATGTCTTCGGCGCCACCAACCTGTACTGGGCCCGTAATCTGACTGCCGACAACCGTCTCGTTTTCAACGAGAACGAGGTTTTTTACTATTACGATAATGAAAAGGACTACAGCCTGCGCAGCAGTTCGTTTACACGTCAATATGAGTTGATGGTGAGGAAATTTCCCTTCCTCAAGGGGATACGCGTGACTCATGCCTGGGGCGGGCTGATCGGAATTACGCTGGATTTTCTCCCCTTCATGGGACGAACAGGCCTGCATGGCAATATCTATTACAGCGCCGGTTATAACGGATGCGGCCTTGCGCCGAGCATGCTGGCCGGCAAGATCATAGCAGCCATGATGGCCGGAGAGAAATCAGACCTGACGGACAACGTTTTGATCAGCCGCAGGGCTTTCTACGTTCCCTCTGCCCCGGCGATGTATCTGGGCATAAACGCATATAAAGCCCTGTATAAGTATTACGACTGGAGGCTGGGTGGCCTGGGATGAAAAGAATTTGGGAAT
>DAOUFT010000180.1:0-20580 GCA_034429855.1 Dehalococcoidia bacterium | reverse complement strand
GGCGGTTATCTCCAGGACGGGTTGACGTTGTTGGACTTTCCGTAGGTCAGGCGGTGAAGATTGGCGCCGTCGGCGTTCATGACGTAGATGTCCGTTTTGCCGTTGGCGCTTGAGACGAAGGCTATTTGAGTCCCGTCCGGCGACCATACGGGCTGGCAGTTGTCATCGATATTGTCGGTGAGCTTTTTGGCCGTCAGCAGGGGGAAGGGGGATGATGCGTCCATGACCCAGATATCGCGTTTGGCGGCCGTGCCCCTGGTCCAGACGATTTTGTTCGTGACCGGCGACCAGTCGGGGTCTGATCCGTCAACAGCCGTGAACAGGCCGAACTTCTTCTGGTCGCTGCCGTCCGGATTCATTGTATACAGGAATGGCGTTACACCTTCGCTCTCGCGATTGGAGGAGAACAGAATCAGGGAGCCGTCGGGCGACCAGGTGGGGACGCTGTTCCATGCCGTATCGTGGTGGTGGGAATGTCCGGCTTCTTCGGAAGCCGGTTCCCCGTGCTTTTTCAGCGACATGGTGTTCGTCAGCTGGCGCAGGTCGCTGCCGTCCGAGTTTATACTGAAGAGCTCGAAGTTGGCCAGGCCTTCCTCGTCGCGGATCTCTCCTGTGAACACGATTCTGGCGCCGTCGGGCGACCATCTGGGCAACCCATCCCAGCCGGATCTGCGGGTCAGCCGTTGACGATCGCTGCCGTCGGCGTTCATGACCCATATCTCGTAGTCGCCGGAGCGGCTGGAGGTGAAGGCTATTTTCGATCCATCGGGGGACCAGCGCGGCGTCCCGTCGGCGGTCTGGTTATCGCTCGACAGTGGCCTGACGTCGGTGCTGTCGGGGTTGACGGTGTAGATATGCGGGATTTGATCGCGATCGGTGGTGAAGGCGATCAGCCCGGTCACGCCTGAAGGTTTATACTCTCTGGCCGGGCCCGTGCAGCCGGGTAAGGATGATACCGTCAGAGCCAACAGGCCGATAAGACACAATAATTTATACAGTTTGAAATCGGGCATAGTGGTTTCTCCTCGAGTGTATATTATGCTGTGGAAAGTATAACGGCGGATTCGGACATTGGCAAATGGTTCAGCGGTTGATGTAGGAAGGCCGTTCAGTCGGTCTTGCGTGTAGTGATAAACTCGACAGCCCAGTCCCGCATGGTACGGGGTGGAAGGTGCTCTTCGGCTTTGCGGACCAGGGTCAGTGAGCCGGACGGGCATTTGTAGGCGCAGACCCCGCATCCTATGCAAAGATCCACATTGAGTTCGGATACCTTGCCGGTCTTGTTGATGAGCTCGCGGGCGCGTCCGTCCCTGTCAGGCAGAGTGGTTTTTCGGCCTCTGGCCTGCGGAGACTCCTTCAATTTAAGTGCTCCCATGGGGCAGCGTTTGACGCACAATCCGCATCCGGTGCAGGTCTGCTGTTTCAGCTTAGCATGGTAGTTGGAAGGCACCAGTCCCTCGTGCTTCATGCGCCTGACCGCTTCAAACCACATGCAGCAGCAATTGCAGCAGTTGCAGATGGTATCCGGCTTTTCCTGCTGGTTCGACATCGCGTGTATGAGGCCGGCCTCGGCGCATTGCTGTAGAATGCGCTCGGTTTCCTCGCGTGTAATCTGGCGGCCGAAACCGTTTTCCACCGCATAGCGACCCAGGCGGTCGAAATGCAGGCACACCTCAAGAGGATATTTATCCGGTGCGCCTGTAACCAGGCTTTTCTTCACACGGCAGGGGCAGTAGCTTACGCTGAAATAAGTGTATGAATCGAGATGTTTTTTAACTTCCTCGTACGGCAGTACGGCCTGCTTATCCTCAATGGCGGCGTTTATCGGCAGCACACGCAGGCCTTTTTCTTTGACTGTCTCCCAGGGCTGCATGAAGGTCGGGAAAAGGTTATCGGACAAAACTGCGAACTGTCTGCTGATCTCATCGGTCCTGCCCGGCCATCCCGCAGTGCGCATCAGCATGAATATATCGTTGAGCATGTAATGCGGGACGCCGTCACGTTCGAACTTATAGAGGAATCCCTTGCGGGTCAGCTCGTCCAGCCGGCTTGCCAGAGGGGCAGGATCCATACGCTTTAGTTCGGCCAGCACATGCAGGTTTTTAGGTGAGAATGGAATGCCGGTGAGGAATGCCGCCTCATCGGGAGTGTATTTTGCCGCTATGACAGGCAGCAGCTGCTCTCCGCCCGGGACACCGTACCAGCTTTTCCTCTGCCATTCGATGAATTGCAGGTAGTTTCGCTTTTCTGAGTCTGTTAGAACGGTATCCGGCTGGCTCATACAATCCTCCCGGGCATATTAATAGTTATGGGAACATGGCCGGCGGAATCAGCCCAGACCAGAGCGGCCCAGTTCCCGCAGCACGCGTTCAAAGACGGCCATGTCCTGTTCAGGGAAGCTTTTGCGAATAGCGGCGTTCAACTCGTCCGCAAATCCGATGATGCGCGGGCCAACCTCCCTCGCTTTCTGTGTCAGGTATACCAGAGCCGATCTGCGGTCCTCGGCATTCGGCCTGCGTTCCACGTAGCCGTTTTTCTCCATGCGGTCGAGTATGCCGGTGATGGTTGAGCCATCCAGCGCCACTCGCTGCCCCAGCTCACCGATAGTTATGCCGTCACCTACCCAGAGGGCGCTGAAAACCATGTACTGCGGTGTGGTCAGGTTGAAAGGCGACAGGCGGGAATCGTAGTGCTCATAGACACGCCGCATCAAACGCCCGATATTAAAGCATATATAATCGTCCAGCGCCTTTGTCATAACCTGATATTTTCGATACAGAATATTTGTGTACAATATAATAATTATAGGGGGCTTTTGTCAAGGGAGGGTGTGATCGGGTGGCTGGGTTGTGGTTAAACAGTCCTGGCGGTCGGTTCGGCGCTGTGCAGAAAAACGGATTGACACAGGCTGCGTGATTGCTCAAAATGGATCGCGTGGACATACAGGTTCTGCTGGCCGATATCAGCCTGCCGGGAATATCGGCCTTCCTGCTCGGTATGATGGCGGCGATCGGGCCGTGCACGCTTGCCACCAATCTTGCAGCGCTGGCCTATATCAGCCGCCGATTATCCGACCGCAGGTTCGCCGTCACAAGCGGGGCTCTGTATACCATGGGCAGGATGATTACCTACACGGTGCTGGGGATGCTGGTTATCTATGCCGGACTCAGCATACCTGCGGTCGCCGGCTTTCTGCAGGAATTCGGTGAGAAGGTAATGGGTCCTCTGCTGATAGCGGTGGGGCTGGTCATGCTTTTTCTGGACAGGATATCGCTGGGGGAGCATGGGAGCACAATGGCAAACGCCGCCGGAAGGCTGGCCGATATGGGCATGCTGGGCGCCCTGCCGCTGGGCATCGTGCTGGCCCTGGCATTCTGCCCCTACAGCGCAGTCCTTTTCTTCGGTGTGCTGATACCGCTCGCATTCAAGACCAGGGGTGGTGTGGGCCTGCCCGCCCTGTTCGCGCTGGGAACAGGCCTCCCCGTGATGTTATTCGGCACACTGCTGTCGCTGGGTGTGGCGGGCGCAGCAAAATGGATTAATGCCATCTCCAGACTGGAGAAATATATAAGAACAGCCATGGCGGCGATCTTTATATTAATTGGCGCGATCTATATCTGGCTGTGGCTCGATCCATACTGAGCTGAATGATCCCGACAGGACGGGATACCATCGGACTATACATCCGGCGCGCTGTCTGTGGTATAATTGATTGACCCGTCAGGTAATGGAATTTACTCTCAAATCCGCTATAATATTGTTGTAATATTTCTTTGGCTATGGTAAGCTGTAAAAGCATTGCCGGGACGAAATATAAGCGGTAACGTTTATATAAAAAAACAGGCAGGAGGTTGATACATGGCGGACATTTATGGAAAGAAGCCCTGGCTGGCATTTTACGACAAGCATGTGCCTGCAACGTTGCAGTATCCGGAGACGAGTTTCTGGGAGACGGTGGAGCCGGCGTTCAGACATGATCCCAAGCGCGTGGGCCTGTACTATATGGGGACCCCGTTCACTTTCAAGCAGATGGACGAGATGTCCAACCGCTTCGCCAATCTGCTCAAAAAAATCGGCCTTAAGAAAGGCGACACGGTGGGAATAAACCTGCCCAATCTGCCCGCCTATTATATCGGATTGCTGGGCATACAGAAGGCCGGCTGCGTGCTGACCGGCGTCAGCCCGCTGCTGACCGCGGAAGAGCTCAATCATCAACTAAAGGACTCCGGCGCCAAGGTGCTTGTTACGCTCGATGCTCTTTACCCGCGTGTTATCAAGGGCATCGGCGGCACCGATCTGAAGGCCATCGTTTTCACAGGCATCGCCGATTACCTGTCGCCGGTGCTGGCGACCATGGGCAAGATGCTCAAGAAGATACCCACGGGCAAGGTGCTGCCGATACCCGGTATCGAGATATATAAATTCAAGGATGTTATGAAGAGCCTGCCGGCAACTCCTGTGGCCGAGAAGGTGAGCATGGATGATACCTGTGTAATGCAGTATACGGGAGGCACCACCGGCCTGCCCAAGGGTGCGGAGTTGACCCACCGCAATATGGTGAGCCAGATGACGCAGGTCACCACCTGGCTGGATACTAAAATGGGCGAAGTGGTGGGGATGACGGCCTTTCCTCTCTTCCATATCGCCGGCCTGCTGGTCTGTATGGCGATGATGTCCAAGGCCATCACACTGATCGCAGTGCCCAATCCGCGCGACCAGCAGTTCATCATAAAGAACATGAAGAAATACCGCCCCAACATCATCGGCAACGTGCCGACGGTATACCTGGAGCTGATGAAGCAGCCGGGATTCCGAGATTATGATTTCAGCGATGTACAGTATTTCGCCAGCGGGGCCGCTCCGTTCCCGCCGGAATACATCAAGGACTTTGAAAAGATTGTGGGCGAGAGCAAGCTAGTGGAGGTATACGGTCTGACTGAAACCAGTCCCATTATTACGGCCAATCCGCGCTACGGAAAAAAGAAGCCGGGCGCAGTCGGCATCCCCTTCCCCGATACTTTGATCAAGATCGTCGATCCGGGAACCGGTGAGGAGCTGCCCTTCAATGAGCCGGGCGAGGTGGTTGTGAAGGGGCCTCAGGTCTTCACCAAGGGTTATTTCAGGAAACCGCAGGAGACGGCCAACGTGCTGCGGGACGGCTGGTTCCACACCGGCGACATCGGCAAGATGGATGAAGAAGGATATCTTACCATTGTTGATAGGCTGAAGGACATGGTCAACGTCTCGGGATTCAAGGTTTTCACCCGCGAGCTGGACGATATTATCTGCGAGCATCCCGATGTCGATATGGGGGCAACTGTGGGCATACAGGATCCCAACAGGCCCGGTTCCGAGATCGTAGCATCGGCCATCATACTCAAGCCGGGCATCGAAAAAAGCGATGCGCAGAAGGCCAAGATCATCGAATACCTCAAGGGCAAGGTGGCTCCCTACAAGGTGCCCAAGCGCATAGAGTTTTATGACGAGCTTCCGACCAGCGCCGTGGGCAAGATCCTCAAGAGGGAACTGCGCGCCATGATGACCCAGCAACCCAAGTAATTTGCAAGGAGAAAAAATGAAAAAACGTCCCATACTCCGCACCGAACTATGCGATATGCTTGGTGTCGAGTATCCGGTGATGCTGGCAGGGATGGGGACCGCGGGCGGCTATACTCTGACGGCCGCAGTTTCCAATGCCGGAGGTCTGGGAATGCTCGGCGCCACGTTTTTATGGCCTGATGAGCTGAGGTCATGGATCAGGAAGATACGCGCGCTCACCGACAAGCCCTTCGGCGTCGACATTTTGCTGCCGGCAGCGATACCCAAGGATTTCGATGTGGACAAGCTCAAGGACTATATACCCCCGGAGCACACGGAATTCGTCAGGAAGATGGCCAAGGACTTCGGTGTTGAAGGTGCCAAGATGAAGGAGTGGCCAATATCCGAGGAGTTCGGACGCAGCCAGTTCCAGGTGGTGAAAGAGGAGAAGGTGCCCTTTTTCGCCCTCGGGCTGGGCACGCCGGACTGGTTGATACCCGAGGCGCACGAGGCCGGCATCAAGATTATCTCACTCTGCGGCAATGTGAAAAATGCAGTGCGCCTCAAACAAAGGGGTGCGGACATAATCATAGCCCAGGGGCATGATGCCGGCGGGCATACCGGCAGGATCGGCACTTTCGCCCTTGTCCCGCAGGTGGTGGATGCCGTGTCGCCAACACCGGTGGTAGCGGCGGGCGGTATAGCCGACGGGCGTGGCCTGGTGGCCGCGCTGGCGTTGGGTGCCATCGGGGCATGGTGCGGCACCGCCTTTCTGGCGACTCACGAGTGTTTCTGGGATTTCACCGAGCTGGGAATGCTTAATAAGCCGACCATCGAGGCATACTACCGCAAGCTTATAGAGTGCGACGAAGAGGCCGAGCAGATCACGCGCATCTACAGCGGCAAGACTACAAGGGCTTTTAGAAATATGCTCAATGACGCGTGGGAGAAGTCGGGTCTTAAAACTCTGCCCATGCCGCTGCAAAGCATGCTGGTCTCGGATCTGCTGCAGGGCATGATGGAGAAAGGCGAGACTGCGTACTATCCCATGTGTGCAGGACAGATAACCGGTCTGATTAAGAAGATCAGAAGCGTGCAGGAAGTCATGGACGATATCATCGGCGGCGCCGTGGAGATAATGCAAAAACAGTTCCCGTCGAAGGTGACCGTCAAGGCCTGAGCATGCAGTTCAGGTGAAGAGCGGTACGCCCGGGTTAAGAAGGAAATGAATATGGATTATGAAGGTCTGATACTTGAGAAAAAAGGTTACGTGGCCACGTTGACTATGAACAGACCGCACAGATTGAATGCGCTGACGGGTGAGATCAGCAACGTGTATTTACCCAAGATATTCAGGGATTTGCAGGAGGATGATGATGTCCGCGCACTTATTATAACTGGCGCGGGCAAAGGTTTTTGCACGGGCGCCGATGTCGTTATATTCAACCAGGCGGCCGAGGAAGGCAGGCTGCAGGAGCTGCTGGAGCCTCATGCCCAGAGCATCGGAGGTGCGTTCGTGATGGGCCTTTATAATCTCCAGAAGCCGGTCATTGCCGCAGTCAATGGAGTCGCCGCAGGCGGCGGAGTATCGCTGGCACTGCTGGCCGATATCAGGATTGCTTCAGACAGGGCCTTGTTCAACATGGCCTTCGTCATGCGGGGTCTGATACCCGATTGCGGTTGCACCTATCTTATGCCGCGGCTGCTGGGTACCGGGCGGAGCTATGAATACATGTATACCGGGGCATCCATCGATGCGCGCGAAGCGGAGCGCATCGGTTTGGTAAACAGGGTCGTCCCGCATGAGAAGCTGATGGAGGAAGCGCAAGCAATGGCGGACAGGATCGTACACGGCCCTCCGCTGGCCTACAAACAGATCAAGCGTGCCGTTCAAGCCGGGCTGCATAATACACTGGAGCAGCAGCTCTTTTTCGAGACGTACGCGCAGAAAAACCTTATGGGAAGTGAGGACTTCCGGGAAGGGCTGAACTGCTTCAGGGAGAAACGCATGCCCGAGTTTAAAGGGCGTTGACAACAGGCTGATTATCTTATAACAGGAATAGGAGGAATACCTGATGAAAGATTTCGATGCCGTAGTGGTGGGGGCGGGACTGGGAGGAATCTCCGCTGCTACCTACCTGGCCAAGGCAGGCAAGAAGGTTGTATTGCTGGAGAAGCATAATGTGCCGGGCGGGTATGCGACCTCGTTTCTCAGGGGGCGCTTTGAATTTGAGATCGCCTTGCACCAGCTCTCCGGCTACGGGACGGAAGAAGACAAGGGTCCCATCTGGAAAATCCTGCACGACAGCGGTGTTTCCGATCGCGTGGAGATACTGCATATACCCGACCTGTACCGCAGCATTTTCCCCGATTTCACGATCGAGCTTCCCAAGGGCAGGCAAAATTACGAGGACGCCCTGTGCAGCCAGTTTCCCAGAGAGGCGGAGGGCATTAAAAAGTTCTCCAACACCATGTTCGAGTTTGCGCGGCAGGCCATGCGCTCCATGCGGGTGGGTATGAAGGCTGTGATGGAGAATCCGTCGGAATACCCCGAGCTGGTGGGCAATTTCGGCAAGACTCTGTCCGAGGTGCTCAATCCCCTGGTCTCCGATGAGAAGGCGCGGGCGGTGATCGGACAGCTGTGGGGTTATTTCTGCCAGCCGCCCTCCAAGATGGCCTTCCTCATCTATGCTCTGGGCCTGGTCAGCTACATCAGGTTCGGTCCGGCCCATGTCAGGGGGACTTCGCAGAGCCTTTCACAGGCCTTTATCGATACTATGGAGTCCTATGGCGGCGAGGTCTGGTTTAACAACGGCGCCAAGAAGATTATTGTAAAGGACGGCAAGGTGCGCGGAGTGCTGACGGAGGACGGCACCGAGATCGCCACGCAGTACGTCGTGTGCAGCGCCAATCCGGTAACCACGAGTCTTGAGCTGGTCGGCCGTGATAATATGCCGGGCTGGTACCTAAACCGGCTGGGTGGATGGAGTGGCGGCGCCAGCACATTCAACATCTATGTAGGCCTTGACTGTCCCTGCCAGGATGTCGGGCTTAATGTACATGAGAATTTCGTTAACAAGACATATGATCTGGATGCGCAGTATGAAAACATGCGCAATTCGCTTGACTATGAGCCGGACGGCAATGCCATCGTGGCTTACAATGTAGTCGATCCCAGCGTTTCACCCAAAGGCACGGCATCGTGTGTGATCACGCAAATAGCGTATGCCGATCCCTGGGTGAAGCTATCTCCGTCCGAGTATATCGAGGCCAAGAACAGGATGGCCGAGAAGGTACTCAAGCTGGCGGAAGTGGCGGCGCCGAATTTGAGGGATCATATCGAAGTGATCGAGGTAGCCACGCCGCTGACAAATATACGCTACACAGGAAATCCACGCGGCAGTATTATTGGATTCGATGAGAACTTTACCGGCACCGGGTTCCTGCGCATACCAATGCGCGGGCCGCTGGAGGGGTTGTATTTCGCCAATGCCTGGGTCAATATCGGCGGTGGTTTTGAATCATGCATCGCTTCGGGAGCCATGGCATCGCGCGAGGTACTGCGCGATATGGAGAAGGGAGGATGGGAATCCGGCGAGATAACCAGGATGAAGGAATCGCTGGAAAAGCAGAAGGTGCAGCCGCATGAGCTGAAAGACACGATCACGACCGAGGACAAGGTGATAAAGAGCATCCATCCTCGCAGACTACAGCTGAAGGTCAAGGAGATAGTCAAGGAAACGGCCAGCGCCAAGACTTTCAGATTGGAATCGAAGAACGGGAAGCTGCCTTACTTCCGGGCAGGGCAGTATATCAACCTCTTTGTAGACATCAAGGGAGTGAGAACCTCGCGTCCCTACAGCATTTCGTCGACGCCGGGTAAACCGTACTATGACATCACGGTCCGACGGGTGGAAGGCGGATTTGTTTCGCATTACCTGCTGGACAACGTCAAGGTTGGCGACAGTTTTGAGTCCACCGGTCCCAACGGCTATTTCTACTATGAGCCGTTGATGGATTCCTCTGATCTTGTTTTCCTGGCCGGTGGCAGCGGCGCAGCGCCCTTCATGTCCATCATTCGCGAGACGGTTGAAAAGAAGCTGCCGCTGAAGATACACATGATCTACGGCAGCCGCAAACCGGATGACATAATCTTTGAGAAAGAGCTTAAAAAGATCGTTGCCGGGAACAAGAACATCAAGGTTGATTATGTGATGAGCGAACCTCCGGCGGGTTGGAAAGGGGCTGCGGGCTTCCTTGATGACAAAGTGATCTCCAGGCTTGCGGGCGACCTGAAGGGAAAGACGGTGTTCGTCTGCGGACCGGCGCTGATGTATGAGCTCTGCGGCCCGGCGCTGGCCAAGCTGGGTGTGCCCGCCAGGCGAACCAAGCGTGAAGCCTATGGGCCGCCGCAGGATGTGACCAAAGAGCCGGCGTGGCCCGGTATAGCTGCTTCCAAGGAGTTCGAGGTGATCGAGGTGAGGAGCGGCAAGAAGGCAAAGGCCCGAGCAGGTGAGCCGCTGATGAATTCGCTGGAGCGGGCCGGCATCGTGGTACCGGCCATCTGCCGTTCAGGCGAGTGCACGGCCTGCCGCACCAAGCTGATTTCCGGCAAAGTTTTTACGCCTTCCAGAGTGCATCACCGCCAGGCGGACAGGAAATCCGGATATATCCATCCCTGCATGAGTTATCCTCTTGACGACCTGCGTATCAAAGTGTAAGAGTAAATTATGAGTTTGTAACCAAGGAGGTTAAAAATGACGACAAGAACTGTAAATTTAATGGTTAAAACCCCCATCAAGGCACAGCAGGTTGCGCTGGAGTATCTGAGCGCAGACGCCAGGGCGACACGTCCCGGTTTCATCTGGTCACTCGATCTGGAACGCGCCCGTCTGGTGACGCAGTCATATAAAATGACGGAAGGTCAGCCGATAATCATCCGCCGTGCCAAAGCGTTGGCTTACATACTGGACAATATGACCGTCTATATCAGGCCCGATGAAATGATTGTGGGCAATTACGCCTCCAACAGCGACTCCGTGCCTTTCTACCCCGAACTGGCCTGGAAGTGGATAGCCAGGGAGACCGCGCCGGGACAGGTTTACGAAAGCATGCTGACCGATGAGGGCAGAAAGGAGTTGAAGGAGATCGGTGAATACTGGGGCGACCGCTCTATACACCACCTGAGCAAGAAATATCTTACGCCCGAGCTGAAGGAGCAGTTCTGGATCTTCAACTGGGAATCCGCCACACCCAACTACGAGAAGATACTTGCCATTGGTTTGAAAGGTATCCTGGAGGAGTCCAGGGAGAGGCTGAATAGGCTCGATCGTGAATACATGGATGAGACGATCAACGGCATTGATTTCGTTAGGAAAAAGGATTTTTTGCAGAGCACCATCATCAGCATGGAGGCGGTGTGCAGGTGGTCCAAAAGGTATGCGGAACTGGCGCGCAGCATGGCCAAATCCGAGAAAGACGTACTCAGGAAGGTGGAGCTGGAGAGTATCGCCGACGTATGCGATCAAGTGCCTGAGAACCCGGCCCGCACACTGCACGAGGCCATACAGTCCTATTGGTTCATCCATCTGGTGGTCAACTTCCTTGAGATGCCTCAGGTTGGATCCGGTATACGCTTCGACGTGGTTTTCAATCCCTTTTATGAGAAAGACCTGGCTGCCGGCAAGATAACCCGCGAATCCGCACAGGAGCTGGTGGAATTCCTCTTCGTTAAATTCCAGGAGACGGGCTTCCTGCATGCGCCCATCTGGTCCGGCTTCGGCGGCGGAGCGCTGGGATTCCAGACCGTCACAATAGGCGGCGTCGACTCCAAGGGTCGGGATGTCACCAATGAAATGAGCCTTATTATTCTCGACGCTACCAAATCGGTTCGTGCCATAGTGCCGCCGCTGGCACTTCGCTGGCACGACGGCATACCGCGCAAACTGGTGGATAAGGCTATTGAGTGTTTGGCGTCCGGTATGCCGCAGCCTGCCATTTTCAACGACAAGGTATGCGTGCTCAGACTGGTAAAAATGGGCACGCCTCTTGAGGACGCGCGCAACTACTCCATCAACAACTGCATGGTGCCCACCATACCCGGCAAGAACTTCAGCCACATCTCGGCCTGGGCCAGCGGTGTGCCTGCTCCTCTCTGCCTCAATCAGGCGCTGGGCATCGATCCCCTAGCCATCTACAAGAAGGCCGGCAACAAGGTGCTGGATCCCGAGAAAATAACATCCATGCAGGAGCTTTTCGATGCGTTTATCGAGAACTACCGGCTGGTGATACATCGTCTGGTACGCATCGCCAACATTGCTGATGCCCTGTATAAAGAATGGGTGCCGCGTCCCTTCCTATCTTCCGTTATCGATGACTGCATCGAGAGGGCGCAGGATGTGCGTGATTGGAACTACATGCCGGATTACCGCGATGTGACGCTTTTCGGGCTGAATACGGTAGCAGATTCCCTGACGGCAGTAAAGAAGGTTGTTTTTGAAGACAAGAAAATCACTATGAAGCAGCTTGTCGAGGCTTTGAAGAACAACTGGAAGGGTTATGAAGAGATACGGCAGTTGTGCCTGCGCGCCCCCAAATTCGGCAATGACGACAATTATGCCGATCTCATCTCCAATGAGGTTGCCTGCAGGATTGAGGAGGAGACCAGCAAATGCAAGACCAACTGGGGCACATCGGTGCATGTGGACGGGACCGCCGCTACTGCCTGGTGGAGCTTCGGCCGCGTTTGTGGGGCAACTCCGGATGGGAGGATGAGTGGAGACCCCTTCAACGACGGAACCATCTCGCCCATGGCCGGGCGCGACAAGAAAGGTCCGACCGCGGTTCTTAATTCCGTGGCAAAGGTCGACCCGTTGGAAAGCTGGAACCACCTCTTCAATCAGAGCTTCATGCCGCAGTTTCTGGTGGGGCACAACGCCGAGGTTTTCGCTCAATATCTGAAGACCTTCGCCGACCTTGGGATCCACCACATCCAGTTTTCGACGGTCAATAGAGAGACTTTGGAGGATGCACAGGATCATCCCGAGAAGTATCCCACTCTGATGGTGAGGGTGGCGGGCTTTGCCGCTTACTTTATTGACCTGGACAGAAGCATTCAGGATTCCATCATAGCCAGGACTCCGCAGTGCTTTTAAACTCAAAGGAAGCAGGCGAGGCAGGCGGGTTTAAATCTGAAAAAGATTTGAAAGGGCTGGTATTCAATATCCAGCGCTACAGTATTCACGACGGACCCGGCATAAGGACGACGGTCTTTTTCAAGGGTTGCCCGCTGCAATGCAGGTGGTGTTCCAATCCGGAATCCATCAATCCCAAGCCGGAAATACTGGTGAGGGATACCAGGTGCAACGGCTGCGGCCGCTGTTTGGAGGTTTGCTCGGCAGGAGCCTTATCGCTGGCCTCCACCGGCCTGTGGCTGGACAGGGATAAATGCGACCTGTGCCTCAAATGCATAGGTGCATGCTGGGAAGATGCCATAGAGGTAGCGGGCCGGTACATGACTCTGGATGAAGTGGTCGAAGAGTGCCGGAGGGATGAGCCGTTTTATCGTAACTCGGGCGGCGGAGTGACCCTTTCGGGAGGGGAGCCGCTGTTGCAGGCAGAGTTTGCGCTGGCACTTTTAGGCAGGTGCAAAGGCCTCGGTTATAACACGGCGGTGGATACCTGCGGGCAGGTAGCCTGGAACGTGATGGAAAAGGCGCTTGATATCGCCGACCTTATCCTTTTCGATGTGAAACATCTCGACTCCGCTGAACATCGCGATGGGACCGGTGTCGACAATAAGCTGATTCTGTCCAATCTCGAGAAAGCCGTGAGTTCAGGTGGAGCCAGGATCTGGATCAGGATCCCCGTCATCCCCGGATACAACGACTCCAACGAATATATAGAGAAGCTGGCCGCCAGATTGAGCAGCCTGAAGGCGGAGAAAATATCCGTGCTCGGTTATCATGAGTTCGGCCGTCCCAAATACCAGTCGTTGGGGAAGGCCTACCAGCTCAGCGGCCGCCAGCCGCTGGGCAACATCCGCCTCAATGAGATTGTGGAGATATTCAAGTCCGCCGGTCTGGATGCCACCGCAGGGTATTGACAGCGGCGGTTAAAGTATGGCAATCGAGGAAGACCAGGCGAAATATACAGGGGCTTCGCTTTAAAGCGAAGCCCCTTGATCATTCTGATCTTTGCTCCTCCCTACTCTCCCCCGGAGGAAAGCCTCATTGCTTTGCCTAATCCTTCAAATTCTACAGCTTATTTTACTGCATAACGGAGAGCTCGGGAGTTTTACCTGCTCTCCCCCTGTGCATTATGGCAGACTATGTCTGCTGCTCCTGCAGGGGAGAGCTATATCGAGGAAAGAGCCATTCGACGAACATGGCCTGCTTATTGACCATTTCCTGCCTCCCTGGGGGCTTATCGGTCTCAATGCCCCTTAATTTCATGCTACTACTAACGACCGGGGCGGTCAAACTGAACTAAGAGCGCCTTGCAGACCGTCCGGCGGTGCTACATAATGTTGTGGTTGGACGCACATATGACAGCGAAAAAAATGTTGCTGGGACTCGGCGCCGGCGAACTGAAAAATTTAGCTGCGGGTCTCGGGGAGAGGAAGTTTCGCGGCCAGCAGGTGGCCGACTGGCTGTACAGGCGCGGCTGCCGGCAGGTTACAGAAATGGTCGATCTTCCCGTGCTGTTCAGGTCGAAGCTGGATGAGTTGTGGGCGGTGGGGCGGTCGTCTTTAAAGGATATCAGTATCAGCCGGGACGGCACGTTCAAATTGCTGCTTTCGCCTTTTTACGGCGATCTGGTGGAGACCGTAGGTATACCATATGATGACCGTTTTTCCTGTTGCGTATCCACACAGGTGGGATGTCCGGTGGCCTGTGTCTTCTGTGCTACGGGCGCCGACGGCTTCAAACGTAACCTGGCTGAGGGTGAAATTATCGACCAGGTTCTGACTGTGGCAGAGGCCGCGGTGCGTAAAAAGATACTGACAACGTCGGCAAGGGTCAGTCATGTCGTGTTTATGGGAATGGGCGAACCGTTGCTTAATTACGATGCAACTATGACTGCATTGCGTTTGATCAATGAGGAACTTAAGATCGGGATGCGTAATATCACTCTGAGCACGGTCGGTTATGTTCCGGGTATATACCGGCTGGCGGGCGAACGCATGCAAATCACGCTGGCCGTCTCGCTGCATGCCGCCTCGGATTCTTTGCGCAGAATGCTGGTGCCGGGCATGTCACGCTATCTATTGAAGGACATTATTTCAGCCTGCCGGCATTACACGAACCGGACTGGCCGGCGGATCACGTTCGAGTACTGCCTGCTGAAGGGAATAAACGACGGCACGGCGGCAGCAAATGCACTGGCCTTGCTGCTCAAAGGGTTAAACTGCCATGTGAACCTCATCCCTTTTAACCCGGTTACGCGCAGCAATTACAGACCTCCCTCAGCGTCTGCAATCGCTGCCTTCGCACAGGTACTCGGAAGAGAGGGCATAACCGTAACGCAGCGGGAGCAGAGGGGGGTGGGTATACAGGCGGCCTGCGGTCAGCTACGCCGGCAATCCCTATCTAAATAAGTAGATATACGGATTGTCAAAGGCGTTGTGATGTTACTATCTAACTTGACTTTACGAGTAACTATGTTAAAATTGACCAATCGATTAACGATTGACGGCAAGACAGGAACACATCACGCGGCCGTAGATGCGGGTCGGAGTCTAAATGGATAAGTACCCCTGGTTCAAGAATTATGATGAAGGTGTGCCTCGCACGCTGGAGCCCTATCCCGCGACGACTATGATCGAAGTGGTCGACGAGTCGGCCCGGGCGAAGCCTTACAGAACCATGTTCTATTTCAAGGGGCACAGGCTTTTGTATCATGACTTCGTGAGGCAGAGCGACGCGCTGGCTGCGGGCCTGGTTGCCCAGGGGGTAAGCAAGGGGGATCGTGTGGCTCTGCTCCTGCCCAATTCGCCACAGATGGTACTGGCTTTCCAGGGCATTTGGAAGGCGGGCGCGATAGCCGTTCCCATCAATCCTCTTTATACGGAACACGAGTTGAAGCATGCATTGACGGAGGTGGGCGCCTCGGCTGTGATAGTGCTCAATCCGTTTTACCGGGCCGTTAAAAATATCCAGGCGGGCACATCGATACGAACCGTCATCGCAACCAGTATCAAGGAATACCTGCCGGCGCATCTGGGCCTTCTATTCACGCTGGTTAGAGAGAAGAAGGAGGGCTATCGCATTACTTTGCAGAAGGGAGATGTGTGGTTTCAGGATCTGCTGCGTCGTCACAGAAACGAGCGCAGGCCTGATATCCATGTAGGGCCGGAGGATGCGGCCGTGATACTTTTCAGCGGTGGAACCACCGGCACTCCCAAGGGCGCCGTCGGCACACACGGCGCTCTTATTATGACTGCCATGCAGATCGATGCCTGGCTCAGTCCCGTACTGGAGAAATGGGAAGATAAAGTGGCTTTGACCATGCCGCTTTTTCATGTTTTCGGGTGTGCGGGTGCACTGGGCACAGCAATGATAAATCATTCATCCTGTATTCTCATTCCCAATCCGCGCGATATCACCGACGTGGTTAAAAGCATTAAAAAGTACAAGCCCGCCTTCATGCCGGGCGTACCTACTTTCTACATCGCTATCATGAATCACCCTCTGGTTAAATCGGGCAAAGTCAAGCTGTCGGGCATGAAGATATGCATTGTGGGTGCGGCCCCGCTGATGGCGGATACCAAGAAGCAGTTTGAGAGTCTGACGGGAGGACGGCTACTGGAAGGCTATGCTATGACGGAGACAATGCAGGCCGCGACGCTCAATCCTGTTGTGGGCGTGAATAAAGAAGGCTCCGTGGGCATGCCGCTGCCGGATGTAGCCGTTAAGATAGTGGATGCTGAGAACGGCGTGGATAATATGAAAGCCGGAGAACTGGGCGAGATATGTTTCAAAGCCCCCAACCTTATGACCGGTTACTGGAACCGGCCGCAGGAAACGGCGGACATGCTGAAGGACGGCTGGCTGCACACGGGCGATATCGGTTATCTGGATAACGATGGGCATCTATTCCTGCACAGCCGTAAGAAAGATATAATCAAGACCAGCGGATTTCAGGTCTGGCCGCGGGAGGTGGAGGAGATATTGCACGAGCATCCGGCGGTCATGGAGGCCAGTGTGGCGGGCGTGCCCGACCAGTACCAGGGCGAAGCGGTCAAGGCATGGGTGGTTTTAAATGAAGGTATGACCTGTGCGGCAGATGAACTCAGGGAGCATTGCCGCTCCAAACTGGCTGCCTATAAGGTGCCGCGATATATCGAGTTTAAAAATGATTTGCCTAAAACCCAGATCGGCAAGATTCTGAGGAGGGTTTTGATCGAGGAAGAGAAAGATAAACAGGGAGGCGAAGCCGATAATACATAGCCGCTGCAGCAATAATTATGAAGGGAGGTTGAATAGATGACAGAATCCTATCCATGGTTTAAAAGCTATGATGCCGGGGTGCCGCACAGTCTGGAACCCTACCCCAAGGTTACTTTGCTGGATGTTGTGGAAGAAGCTGCTAACAAAAGGCCCGATCACAGGTTTCTGATTTTCAAAGACAGGACCATCAGCTACAGTGAGCTGGTCAGGCTCTACTCAGTATTTGCCGCAGCCCTTAAGGCCAACGGTGTGAAAAAAGGCGATCGTGTTGCCATATTGCTGCCCAATTGCCCGCAGGGCTTTATCAGCTCCTTTGCAGCCTGGAAGATGGGCGCAATACCCGTGCCGCTCAATCCGATGTACACGGAACATGAACTACAGCATTCGCTTAAGGAATGCGGCGCCGAGGTGGCCATTGTACTGACGCCTTTTTACGCCACCGTCAAGAAAATTCAGCCGCAGACAAACCTCAGGCTGGTAATAGCCACCAATATCAAAGAATACCTTCCGCCTTTCCTGGCCGCCATGTTTACACTGCTCAAAGAGAAGAAGGAAGGGCATAGAATAGCAATCCAGGCAGGTGACCTCTGGATGGCCGAGCTTATGACCAGGCATGCCGGCGATCCGGCGCCCGATAATAAACCTGTCTCGGATGATATCGCACTGCTGCTGTTCAGCGGTGGCACGACAGGCGTTCCCAAGGGCGTGATAATCACGCATAAATGCCTGATTGCGGAGGCCTGGCAGCTCAAGGTATGGAACGACAGCGTTCTGACTGAATGGGACGATGTGGTTATGATGATTATGCCTCTTTTCCACGTGTATGGATTTGCCGGGGTGATGGGCACCTCCATTATGGGGCATAATCCGCTTGCTGTCATCCCCAATCCACGCGATCGAGACGACCTTGTGAAAACCATCAATAAAGTGAGGCCGGCATACTTTCCTGCAGTTCCAACTCTGTTCATCGCTTTGCTCGAGCATAAGCTGGTCAAGGCGGGCAAGGTCGATTTCAAGTCGATGAAGCTCTGCGTGGCATCGGCGGCACCCCTTTTGCCCGAGACCAAGCGGCGCTTTGAGGATTTAACGGGGGGCAAGCTGATCGAAGGCTATGGCATGACCGAGGTGACCGCGGCCATCACACTGGGTCCGGTTGAGGGCAAGTGGACGCCGGGATCGGCCGGCATTCCACTGCCGGATGTAGTCCTACGCATTGTAGACGTTGAAACAGGGGAGAAGGATATGCCGCTGGGTGCAGAGGGGGAAATCATCGTCAGGTGTCCCCAGATGATGGTAGGCTACTGGAACCGGCCTGAGGCTACGGCGGAGATGATACGCAATGGCTGGCTGTACACCGGAGATATCGGCTATCTTAACGAAGAAGGCTGTCTTTTCATCACATCACGTAAAAAAGAATTGATCAAGCCCGGCGGTTTCCAGGTATGGCCGCGTGAGGTAGAGGAGGTCATCAGCACTCATCCCAAGGTGGCGGAAGTGGGTGTAGCCGGGATTCCTGATTCATATCAGGTGGAGGCCGTCAAGGCGTGGGTGGTGCTGCGACAGGGCGAGACGGCCACGCCGGAGGAGATTCAGGCGCATTGCCGTGAGAAATTAGTTGCCTACAAGGTGCCAAAGCATGTGGAATTCAGGGCCGAGTTGCCCAAGACCCTGGTGGGCAAGATACTGAAACGTCTGCTGGTTGAGGAGGAGATAGCCAGGCAAAAAGCGCAAGCTGCCAAGGTTAATTAGGCGTAAAACGCTTAGTAATAATAACAAACTAAGGAGGTTCTAATCTTGTCCGACAAAAGGTGGTTAAAAAACTATGACAAAGGGGTCCCGGCCTCGCTGGAACCCTATCCGCAGAAGACGCTTGTCGATTATGTGGATGATGCGGTTAGAGAGCATCCTGATTACCCGATGGTACTGTTCAAAAAGAGGAAGATGTCATATGCCGAGATTCAGAAGCTCAGCGACGAGTTCGCGGCTGCCCTGGTAGCCAAGGGTGTTAAGAAAGGCGACCGCGTTGCGCTGATCATGCCCAACTGCCCCCAGGCAATCATCTGCCGCTGGGGCGCTTGGAAGGCAGGCGCCATCCTGGTGCACATGAACCCCATGTATACCGAGTCTGAGCTTGAACATGCTCTAAAGGACTGCGGCGCTGAAACTGCAGTGGTGCTTACACTGTTCTACAATACGGTTAAAAAGCTGCAGCCAAGGACAAAATTGAAGCTGGTTATAGCCACCAGCATCAAGGATTACCTTCCCCCGGTGCTGAAGGTGCTGTTCACGCTAGTCAAGGAGAAAAAAGAAGGCCATCGCATCGTCCTGCAGCCCGGCGATTTCTGGTTGACGGAGTTGATTAAGGCTCATAACGGAGCCAAGCGTCCGGACGTGAAAGTGCTACCCAGCGATCCTGCCCTGATTCTTTTCTCGGGCGGCACGACCGGCACTCCCAAGGGTGTGGTGGGGACACACCATTCTCAGGTTATCACGGGGCTGCAGTTCAGCGCCTGGTTCGCTGAGATAGTAGAGCCCTATAAAGACGTGATGATGCTGGTGCTGCCGCTGTTTCACTCGTTTGCTACATATGCGGTCATGAGCACGGCTATCGTCGGTCACGCGGCCCTGTCTCTGGTGCCCAATCCGCGCGACCGGGACGATGTTGTTGCAACTATTAACCATGACAAGCCCTCTTTCTTTCCTGCCGTTCCGGCCATGTTCATTGCGCTGCTGGAGCATCCCGCGGTCAAGGCGGGCAAGGTTGACTTCAGCTCGATGAAATGCTGCAACTCCGGCGCGGCTCCGCTTCTGTATGAGACAAAGAAACGTTTTGAAGATCTCACAGGAGGGCGCATCGTGGAAGGTTATGGATTGACGGAGTCAACCATGGCCTGCTGTTGCACGCCTTTCCGGGGTACCTGGAAACAGGGGTCCGTGGGCATGCCGCTCCCCGATGTTGTTATCAGGATCGGTGACATCGAGACCGGAGAAGGCGATATGCCTGCCGGCCAGGAAGGGGAGATCGTCTTCAGCGCACCGCAGCTGATGGTCGGATACTGGAACAGACCTGAGGAGACCAAGGAAATGCTGCGGGACGGCTGGCTGTATACGGGCGATGTGGGTTACATGGATGATGACGGTTACGTTTTCATCACGTCCCGTAAAAAGGACCTGATCAAGCCCAGCGGCTTCCAGGTTTGGCCGAGAGAGGTCGAGGAGGTAATCAGCAGTCATCCCGCGGTAGCCGAGGTAAGCGTGGCCGGCATTCCCGATCCCAAACAGGGTGAAGCTGTGAAAGCCTGGGTGGTGCTTCAGGCCGGCAAGACGGCTACGGCGGAGGAGATACAGGCTTGGTGTAAGGAAAAGCTGGTCGCCTACAAGATACCCAAATTCGTGGAGTTCCGCAGCGACCTGCCCAAGACGATGGTGGGCAAGGTGCTGAGGAGGGTTTTGCAGGAGGAAGAGGCGGCAAAAGGCAAGAAGTAGTCAGACGCAAATGGCCGTCCCCGGCCTCGAGGCCGGGGACGGCTGAACAATCCGGTCACTGGGTATAAAAAATTTTGGAGGCTGTTGCATGGCAGAATATCGCTGG
>DAOUFT010000179.1:0-10394 GCA_034429855.1 Dehalococcoidia bacterium | reverse complement strand
TTGTATAGCCCGCCCGGCCCACCCACGGCGAAGACCAGGTTATCACAGATGAAGGCCTCGAAGTGTCCTTCTTTATCAACGCAGACCAGCCCGGCCGTGCGGAGAGACTTATCCTCCAGCGTGACCAGCTCTACCGCCTCCAGTCCCTCGCGTATCCTGACGCCCAGGTTCTTGACCTGGTCGATCAGCCTTAGGCACATCTCCCGGGAGGTGTAGGGGCCGATGGAGGTGGCGCGCCGCCTCGGGTCGTGGTCGGTCTTATAGCCCACGAACTGACCGTACTCGTCGCGCGGGAAGGGCACACCAAGGTTGACCAGGTTGAGGAAGCAGCGTGCGGACAGGCTGGACTCGACCAGCGCCAGATCGCCGTGCATGGCGCCGCCGTCGAACATGGTCTGCGCCATATCGCGCGGGGAGTCCGCCTCGGCGCCGCAGAGAGAGAGTTTATAGTAGGTCTGCTTGTCGCTGCCGGTGTTGATGGAGGCGCCCATGGAGAGGCCCTCGCTGACGATCATCACGTCCCGGACGCCGTTGAGATGCAGCTGGGCCGCCGCGTTAAGTCCGGCCGCGCCGCTGCCCAGCACCAGCGTATGCACGCGCGTCAGCGGTATGCGATAGCTGTTGTGTCCCGATTTCAGGTTGAGATTCCTGTCCATATAACCGATATTCCAATTCGGATACAGCATACCCCATGCGCGCAGGACGTTTCAATACAGTGCCGTTTGGAGCTGCCTGATATAATTAAAGCATGATGAAAACAGCGAAGATATTTAGCGGCTTCAGTATCAAATTGGCCGTCTGCCTGGCGCTGGTCATCCTCGCGCTGCCGGTCGCCGGCTGCGAGGCGCCCGCGGCTACGACTGCGCCTGCTGCGACGCAGGAGCCTGCCGTCGTATCGCCCAAACTAGGCGTCAACTCGCTGGCTATAAATCTGCAGTTCAAGCAGGGCGAGAGCAAGACCGTGACCAGACAGATCACCTTCATGAATGAGGGCGGTGGGGTCATGATCTGGGGCGCCCGTGAAACCGTCCCCTGGATGTGGTTGACCGAGATGGACGGCGCGCTGGAGAAGGGCTACAGCAAGACGCTGGACGTCTATATCGCACCCGCGGGACTGGCGGCGGGCACATACACGGACAACATCACCATAGCGGGGGCCGGCACCAGGAACTCGCCTCAAAACGTGGTCGTGACCATGGTGATCACGCCTCCCGCACCGACCGCCGCCGAAGTTGCAGCCGCCGCCAAAAAGCCGACGCCCGAGCCTCCCTGGGATTACAGCGAATACAAGAACGACGTCTATAATTTCAGGATCAGGTATCCCAAGGACTACAAGCAGCAGGGGCTGACCGATTCGGTCTGGGGCGCGGTCAATTCCGGATCCTCCCCTCAGGCCAACTACATCAGGGTGACGATACTGAGCGCCTACGGCGTGGACTTCAGCTCGGTTGCATATGAGTGGGCCAAAGCCACACGTCTGTCCGGTGGAGGCGCCAGTCCTAAAGTGGTGGCCAGCGAAAACACTACGCTGGCGGACGGCGTGACTCCGGCCTGGGAGATAGTGTATGACTGCAAGTCGGCCACCAAGATCTCATC
Source organism: Dehalococcoidia bacterium (assembly GCA_034429855.1). Taxonomy (GTDB): domain Bacteria; phylum Chloroflexota; class Dehalococcoidia; order GIF9; family UBA5629; genus CAIMUM01. Next base: position 8,798 of record DAOUFT010000179.1, on the reverse strand, counting down.
ACAGGTCTATGTCTTCGGCATCAAGAAGGGCTCACGTTTTATAATGTTCGGCGGCGTGGCGCCGCTGGACGTGGCGCCTGCCAGGCTGCCGATATGGAAAGAGATCGCCCACACCATGGAGCTGCTGGACTGAAATCAGGGTCCGGTCCAGGTCTCTTTGGTAACCATGGGTACCTGGGCTCCCGGCACCGAAGGCACGATGCGCAGGTTGTAGGATAGATACTGAGTGGTATTGTTCTTCATCACGTAGCTGAAGCTGGTGACGCCCGCCGTGTAGGCGACCTTGCCCGTTCCGTACTGGACGGGTATCTGCATTGGTACGCCGTTGAGCGTAAGGGACATATCGGGCGAAAGGTATTCGAACCAGAAATTCACCGGCTGCTGCGTCGTGACCCGGCGCTCCTCTTTAAAGCCGGGAGGCACGCCGATGGAGAATACGCTGTTGGCCTCCGTAACCGTCTCATGCCGCTCCTTGGTCTGCGTTTCGGAAACTGCCGGCTGAGATGAGAGCGGCGCCTGAGGATGTTGCTCTTCGCCTGCGCCTTTGTTGCCCGAAGCAATTATCACTCCCTGGCCGTGGAGCGGGTCGGACGCGCATGACTGGCAGCCGGAAGCAATCGCCGGCAGCAGGGCGGCGGCCAGCACCAGAAACAGGGCCGTGTATCGCATGCCTGAATTATAACAGATGCTTGTACCATTTTGATATCGCGTTATTCTATAATAGCCGGTCTAAGCACGGAGACGGGGCCGACACCAAGTTTACATAAGGAGGAAAGATGGAATACAGCTATGTGAAGTACGAGGTCTCAGACAACATATTGATGCTGACGCTCAACCAGCCCGAGATCATGAACGCGGTCAACTCCGCCGCCTGCGCCGAGCTGGCTGCGGCCTTCGACCGGGCCGACAATGACGACAGCGTGCGCGTGGTGATCGTGACGGGTGCGGGCAGGGCCTTCTGCGCCGGCGCCAACCTGTCCGACGAGAGCAAACTGGACTCCTTTCACGACCGCTTCACGGGCAAAGGCGATACGGCGCCGCGCAGGGACGAGGGTGGAGTAGTCTGCCTGCGCATCTACGATATGAAGAAGCCTGTGATCGCCGCCATAAACGGACCGGCCGTGGGCTTCGGCATCACCATGACGCTGCCCATGGACGTGCGCATAGCCGCCAAGGGCGCCAGGATGGGGTTCGTCTTCGCCAGAAGGGGCATCATACTGGACGGCGCAGCAACATGGTTCCTTCCGCGACTGGTGGGCATGGGGGCGGCGGCCGAGTGGGTTTATAGTGGCCGTGTCTTCACTGCGCAGGAGGCATTCGAGAAAAGGCTGGTGAGCGAGCTGGTGGAGCCTGAGAACCTTATAGCCAGGGCCAGGGAGATAGCTGCCGGCATCGCCGACAACAGCTCGGCCATAGCGGTGGCGCTATGCCGGCAGCTGATGTGGAAGATGCTGGGCGCGGATCATCCCATGGAGGCCCATATACTGGAGACCAAAGCATTGAACTGGATCTATGGCGAAAGAGATGTGACGGAGGGCGTGGCCTCCTTCCTGGAGAAGCGTCCCCCCAGGTTCCCCATGAAGGTCAGCACGGATATGCCGGACTTCTATCCCTTCTGGAAGGAGCGGGCCTTCAGGGTCTGATGACGGGCGTTCAGGCGATATCCTTGATTTTCTGCTTGTGCTCTTCCAGTGCCTTGCCGTACTGGGCGTCCAGCTCGCTGTGTATCTGGCGCCACTCCTCCTGAATCTGTATCTGCAGCCTCTGCTCGAGCGGCATCTGTTCGCCGCGCGGCTGGCGCGGGCTGCGCGAGGCCTGCTGTATGGTCATCTCCGCCTTCTTCTTGAACTCCTCGTAGGTCTGCTTTAGCGCCAGCTGATACTGATTTAACAGGTTGTTGATCAGCCCCAGTACGGTCTCGAGCTGTTTCTTGTTCTCCTTGATCAGGCGCAGTCCGGCCATGGCACGGTTGGTGCGGCGCATGTCTTCTTCGTTGTGGGGCAGGGTAATATTGCGCAGCAATATCTCGTTGATGCCCTTTTTAACATGTACGGCGGCATCGCCGGAAGCGAATTTGCCGAGTTCGGCCAGCAGGTCGGCTTTGTCATCCTGGAGATACTGCGAAGCGATCCTGTTGCCCTCAGGCACATACTTGATGCTGTTGATCTCCTCCGGGCTGACCTTGCCCAGCTTCTCGGCCTTTTCCATGGCGATCTGCCAAGAGCTTTTCATCTCACCCATAATCGATTCTCCATTTCAGTTGATTTTTAAGCGGCGCAGCAGTTCCAACGGGCATGGTGCTCCTGTCTGAGCCTGTTTAACTTTTCCAGATAGGACTGCGAATCCAGCTCGCAGGTTGTCATGATCACGGCGTCCTCTCCGTTGTCCTGGTAATATTTTCTCCTTGTGCCGGCCCTGGTGAAGCCGTATTTAAGGTAGAGCGCCTGCGCGGCGCTGTTGGACTCGCGTACCTCCAACGTCACGTATCTGGCCCGCAGCCTGCGGGACAGGTCGATGATATGCTGCAGCAGCAGTTCCCCCAGTCCCTGGTGGCGGTGCGTCTTCCTCACGGCGATGGTCACGATGTGGGCCTCGTCCACCATCATCCAGATGCCCGCCATCCCTACCAGGTAGTCGGACGCCGCGTCAGCGGATGCATGTGAATTTCCACCCTGTCCGAAGAGCTGCCTGAGGTAAGAGGCTATCTCCTTAAGGCCTATGACGCGCCGGCCGTTGTCCGGCGCTTCGGCTGTGCCCCGGCAGATCACGACGTAGTGGGCCAGCTTGTTGCGCAGCTCGTGGTAGAACGAGCTCGCGTTGGGATGTGGCCACTGGCTGGGGAAGGCGTCCAGATCGATCTCCAGGACCTGCGGGATGTCCCTATCCGTCATATTCCTGATATGATAATTGCCGCTCTCCATCTGAACCATTCAACCTGCAGATATAAAATTTTAGCATATTTATAAGGGCTGTGCGGTATATTACGCTGCCTGTAAAATCTCATGCGGCTTATATATACTATAGACAGAAGCGGGCGCAGCTAAAGCAACGCCCCTACGAGGGGGAAAATGAAGAGAAATGTAGTAGCTGAGATATCGGTCGTTCCGCTGGGTACCGGCAGCGCCAGCGTCAGCGAGTACGTGGCCGGATGCATGGACGTGCTGATCGGGAACAATAGCATTAAGCACCGCCTCACGCCCATGGGCACCATACTGGAGGGTTCGCTGGACCAGGTGCTCGAGGTCGCGCGGGCCATGCACGAGGTGCCCTTCAAAAAGGGCGCGCTGCGTGTGGTTACCACGCTCAAAATCGACGACCGCTGCGACCGCCGGCTTTCCATGAACGGCAAGGTAAATCGGATAAAAAAGCTGAGGCCGAAGGTAAATATATGAGCGTAAAGGCCGACCTGAGCGTAAAGATCACAGACAGGCTGCGCCTGGCCAATCCCGTGATGGCCGCCTCGGGAACGTGGGGTTACGGGGATGAGTACGGCGACCTGGTTGACGTCAACAGGCTGGGCGCCATTATATGCAAGGGCACCACACTGGAGCCGCGCGACGGCAATCCGCAGCCGCGCATCATCGAGGTGACCGGAGGCATTCTGAACTCTGTCGGCCTGCAGAACATCGGTGTGGAGGCGCTGGTCCGCGAGAAGGCGCCCATATGGGCCGGATGGAGTGTGCCGGTGCTGGTCAACATCGCGGGCAATACCGTGGATGAGTATGCGAAGGTGGCATCGAAACTGGAGGGCGTTGCGGGCATCAGCGGCATCGAGGTGAATATAAGCTGTCCCAATGTGAGCAGGGGCGGGATGCAGTTCGGCACCGACCCCTTAGCCGCCGCGGATGTCACCCAAGCCGTGAAGGGCGCCACTTCATTGCCCGTGATGGTAAAGCTCAGTCCGAACGTGACCGATATCGTGCCCATCGCGCAGGCTGTGGAGAAGGCGGGGGCGGATGCAATTTCGTTGATAAACACGGTCGGCGGCATGGCCATAGATGTCAAGGGCCGGCGGCCTGCGCTGGGCAATATACATGGCGGTCTTTCCGGGCCTGCCATCAAGCCGGTGGCATTGCTGATGGTCTACAGGGTGGCGGGCTGCGTGAACATACCGGTTGTCGGTTGCGGCGGCATCATGAATGTTGCTGACGCGCTGGAGTTCATCCTGGCGGGAGCGGTGGCGGTGCAGGTGGGAACGGCAGGCCTGGCCGACCCGCGCGCGGCGACGGCCGTGGTGGATGGGCTTGCGAAATACCTCGAAGCCGAGGGTATCCGCAGCGTCGCTGAGCTGCGCGGAGCCGCCAGGCGTTAACCGTTTTTCTTCGGATATCCCTACTGAGCGGTGATGGCCCGTGCGATGGTCATGCGCTGCATCTCCGAGGTGCCCTCGTAAATCTCGGTTATCTTGGCGTCGCGCAGGTAGCGTTCCATGGGATAGTCCCTGCAGTAGCCGTAGCCTCCGTGTATCTGGAGGGCCTTGTTGGTGACGAAGTTGGAAACCTCGGCGGCATACAGCTTGGCCATTGCCGCTTCCTTCATATATGGCAGGTTCTGGTCCTTTAGCCAGGCGGCGCGGTAGACCATCAATCTTGCCGCATCGATTTGCGTGGCCATATCGGCCAGCATCCACTGAATGGCCTGGTGCTGTGAGAGGGTCTTGCCGAACTGCATGCGGGTTTGGGAATAGGCCAGGGCGTCCTCAAAGGCGGCCTGCGAGATGCCCAGCGCCTGAGCCGCCACGGTGACGCGGCTGGCGTCGATGGACTCCATGGCGTAGCGGAGGCCGCGTCCCGACTCTCCCAGCTGATTCGATGCCGGTATCTTACAGTTTTCGAAGACCAGCTCGGCCGTAGATGAGCCGTGGATGCCCATTTTATGCTCCAGCTTGCCAACCGAATAGCCGGGCGTGTTGCTCTCCACGATGAAGGCCGAGATGCCTCTGGTGCCCTTGGACTTGTCCTCCGTGGCGAAGACCACTGCAATGGAGGCCTCGGCGCCGTTGGTGATGAATATCTTGTTACCGTTTATGACTACCTTATCGCCCTCTTTGACGGCGGTGGTCTGAGTGGCGCCCGCGTCGCTGCCCGCTCCCGGCTCGGTGAGCACGAAGCAGCAGATCTTCTCGCCTTTGGCGATGGCGGAAACGTATTTCTTCTTCTGCTCCTCGGTGCCGAACTTGTAAATGGGGTAGCAGGCCAGCGACAGGTTGGCCAGGAAGATGGCGGCCAGGCCGCCCGAGGCCTTGGCCAGCTCTTCGCAGCACAGCGTCATGGACAGGTAGTCGCCTCCACTGCCGCCGTATTTTTCATCAATGGTGATGCCGAAAAGACCCAGCTCGGCGGCCTTCTTGAAGATCTCGGCCGGGAACTTGCCCTCCTCGTCTATTCTAGTAGCCTCCGGCTTGACCACATTGGTGGCGAAATCGCGCACCATGGCCTGGAACATCTTCTGTTCCTCGCTTAAAAAGAAATCCATATATGCCTCCTTGAGATTTATAATTAATTTTCTACGAGCTGCCGTCCCAGCGCCTGTGCCCTGGAGAGGAGATCCTGCCGGCCAGACGATGCGTTATAGCTGTCCATACCGGGGACCAGCAGATCGTCGGCGTACTCGATATCCAGCGTGTTGTACCAGCTCTTCATGGTGGCGATCGAGCCCGTGAACAAGTTGCTGTAACTGGTGGCTCCCACCGAGATGAAAGCGCCCTTACGCACTGTACCTTTATTCAGGCCCACGGGCAGTTTTAGCAAATTCTTGATCACCCACAGCGCCTGGCAGCGGTCGATCACGGCCTTGACCTGGGCGGGGAGGCCCATGAAGTAGATAGGTGAGGCGAGGATGAAGCGATCGTATTCCCTGATATCAGCATGTATCTCTTGCATGTCGTCTTCCATTACGCAGCGTCCACCGGTCTGAATGCAGCCGTCGCAGTGGGCGCAGGGCATGATATCCAGGTCGGCCAGCACGATGTGCTTGATCTGCGCGCCTTTGCCCGCGGCTCCTATAATAGCTTCGTTCAACAGGCGATCGGTGTTGCCTCCGCGGCGGGGGCTGCCCGATATGCACAACAATTTCAACGTTTAACAGCCCTCTCTGGCACCGAGTCGGTGCGGACCCCAGATCAAAACAAGTAATGATATAATGTTGGGCGGGCATTTTGCAATCGGACTATATATTGGCTAAAATGTAGCCGTTTTTCCGCGTCGCGATGCGCCGGCTATTGCAAACTAACGAGGAGATTAACGATGACAAAAGCTGATATTCTGGCTACTGCTGCGAAGGAGAAAAGGACCCTTCTGACCGAGATCGAATCCAAGGAAATGCTCAAGGCGGCGCGCATACCTGTGGTTGAGACCAAACTGGCTAAGTCCAAGGCGGAGGCCGTTGAGATCGCCTCAAAGCTCGGCTACCCTGTAGTCATGAAGATAGTATCACCCGACGTGGTGCACAAGAGCGATGCGGGCGGCGTAAAGTTGTCCATCCAGAATGCCACGCAGGCCGGCAAGGCCTATAGCGAGATACTGGCCAATATCAAGAGGCACTATCCCAAGGCCAGGATAATCGGCGTTTCGGTGCAGAAGATGGCCAAACAGGGCATAGAGGTCATCATCGGTATGACCAAGGATGCTCAGTTCGGCCCGGTTATCATGTTCGGACTGGGCGGGATTCTGGTAGAGGTGCTCAAGGATGTCTCATTCCGTATCGTGCCCATGACCAAGCGGGACGCTTCGGAGATGATAACCGAGATCAAAGGCTTCCCCATTCTCAAAGGTTACCGCGGACACGATCCGGCGGACGTGCCCTTCCTGGAAGACCTGATAATCAAGGTGTCCGATTTCGTGGAGAAGAATCCTGAGATAAAGGAGCTCGACCTCAATCCGGTGTTCGCCTACAAGGACGGGGCCATAGCGGTGGATGCCAGGATCATACTCGAGCCAACAAAATAAAAGGGCCTTTCCCACATTTCATCCTTATCCTCTGGCCGGCCGCAGGCCGGATGCATGGCACATCGTTTTCAGGCCGGTTGCCGACGTCCCTGCCGGTAAACCGGATTCGTGTATTCTGGATGCAGGGAAAATAGATCGGAGGTGCTCGCATGAATATATTTCTGGGCAACCTGGCCCGTGATGTGACCGAGGAAGATATCAGGGCGGTGTTCGCTCCCTTCGGCGAGGTTACCTCCATATCTATCGTCAAGGACAGGTACAGCGGGCAACCCAGAGGGTTTGCATTTGTGGAGATGGACAGCCGGGAGGAAGGGGAGGCTGCCATAGCATCGCTCAAGGGTACCAAGCTCAAAGAGAGGACGCTGGATATCAGCGAGTCCATGCCGCGCGGCAAGCACGGTGGCGGTGGAGGTGGCGGACGCTTCGGAGGGAAGCGTAAACCGCATGGCAGGCGCTGATGCCTTAGCCTTGACACGGCCTGTAGGCCTTGTTAGTATACAAAGCCCGTGGGGATATAGCTCAATTGGGAGAGCGCTGCGTTCGCATCGCAGAGGTCGGGGGTTCGAATCCCCCTATCTCCACCAGAAGGTATACGATATCGATGGCACATTGAAGGATAATTTGAAAAAGAAATGGCAGCGTCAGGTGCAGAGACCCGGCCGGCGTTGATTTTTACGACGAAGAATCCTACCGAGAGGCGTGCAGGAATAATGTTCTTACACCACATGCAACAAATTCGCAAAAGATGCTGTTGAGATAGTAGAAGAAATCTATAAATAATCTCTGCCTTTAAGGTGCCGTGTGCAGCTTAATTAATATTCCGCTTGCATATGTGCTGTTGCTCAATTATCAGAACAAATAGCATAATCTCATATAGTATCCAACTACGCCTTAGCCAGCTTGGCGCTGATAAGGCGATTGATACCTACCCCGGTTTCTGCGGCCTGTATGGTCAGCTCTTTATGCACCTCCGGAGGTATACGCACCAATAACCTGCCGGAGAAGCGTCCGGTGGAAATCGGTTGAGGTATTGTTTCGTCATTAGCGCGCATATCCGACACTGCTTCCGCTACCGGATTGGTTATGACCTGTAATGCTGCTTCTTGCGTTTTGGCTAACCAGCTCAGACCGGGGAATTCAGCAGACAAGCCAATATATTCCTTATCCTCTTCAGACCAGGTAATATGATACGTATAATTATCAGACCATTTGACAAGTTTTGTCGCCATCTTGCACCTCCAGCTCGTTTATAGCTCTTAATATTTGTTTTACCTGATAAGCTTTTGATTTACCTCTGTTGTTTTGCATATTTATCCGCGGGTCACCCGGCCACAGTGTTTTAAATATTCTATGACTACTCTGTTCCCGCCGGAGCTTCTGTATATGCCTACTTATTCATATTACTAAGTACTATCCAAAGCGATTGAACTTGGAATTTCACAATACGTCATTCTGGGTGCAGGATTGGATTCCTTCGCTTTTAGGAGGCGTGACCTTATAGAACGCGTCCATGACTTCGATGTCGACCAGCCGATATCACAAGAATGGAAGAAAGCACGACTCAATGAGCTTGGCATAATTCAACCCGAGAATCAGATTATTGTACCTGCAGATTTAAAAACAGAATCTGAATGCCGAGCTTAATGCTCATGGAATACGGAAGCATATCCCAGCGTTCTTTTCCTGACTGGGTGTTACGAGAGGTATTGACAAATCAGAATATCCGTGATAAATTGTCCACCGTCAGAGTAAAATTTAGTGATATATATTACTAATTATATATATCACCATGGGGAATCAGATGGCATTAAAACACAACCTGTTGGCAATGTTAAGTCAAAAATCACAAAC
>DAOUFT010000178.1:0-2073 GCA_034429855.1 Dehalococcoidia bacterium | reverse complement strand
GTGGGGATCAGCCCTTTGATGTGACAGAGAGTGGGTATCGTTATACCGTGTGCCGTAGCCGCCTCGAGTATGGTTGTTCCTTCCCGCACCTTGATGCTTTTACCATCGATTGAAAGACGCACGTTATCCATTCCAACACCAGCAATTCATTTTTCGGCCTCCTCCTGACTTAAAATATTCATCTGTAACGGCTATTTCAACAGTAACCGTGTCCTTCAATGGATAACTACCTGAAGCAGTTATATACTTTTATTCAGTTCTGATATTATGCGTTCCGCCTCTTCAACTACATCCTTAACCACATCTGCAGCGTCCTTTATATCGTCGATCAAGCCCGCCGCTTCGCCGCAGCCAACGCTTCCGTTGAGCACGTCGCCTTCCAGAAGTCCGGGTACAATAGTGCCCCTATAAAGCATGCTCACATCCACTAGGGAGCCGCCGCTGGCGGCTACTTTCTGGCATTTATCGGTCAGGTTATTGCGGATACCTCTGGCCATTCCCATAACACCGGCACTGGCTACGGTGCTGGTATCGGTGGCCTCTATGATGGCCTTTTTAACATTGGGATGGGTGTCGCACTCAGTAGTTGCCATGAAACGGGTTCCCATATATATGCCTTCGGCTCCCAGCGCAAAAGCGGCTACCATCCCTCGTCCGTCGACGATCCCTCCTCCGGCGACCACCGGTATCTTCAGGGCCTGGACTATCTGCGGTACTAAAACAAAGGTCGTCAGCTGGTCCATGCCGGTGTGCCCTCCCCCTTCAAATCCCACGGCGATCATGCAGTCGATGCCTGCAGCCTCAGCTCTTTTGGCTATTTCTACATTGATGGACAGTCCCCTGCATAGCACGGTAATACCCGCCTTTTTAAATGGATCGATATAGCGCTCCATGTTCTCACCCGTTATCACCACTGCGGGCACCTCCTCTTCAACGGCTACCTGTATCGTGCGGTCGGTGAACTCCTTGCCCAGGTCGGGGAACATCGTGGGGGGCAGAACTATGTTCACAGCAAAAGGCTTGTCGGTTAAAGCCCTGGTTCTCTCTATTTCTTTCCTCAACCGTTCGCCCGTTTCTGTTACATCCTTGGTGACTGTGGTTGACCCGGAATTGGGGCCGATCACACCCAGCCCGCCGGCGTTGGATACTGCGGCCACTAGCCTGGCGCCGGTAATCCAGAGCATAGGCGCCTGGATTACGGGGTATTTGATATTCAGCAATTTACAGACGCGGTTCTGCTTCATTTTGGATTCCTTTGCCTCCCATCTTGAGTAACGTTTATCCGTATCCGAGACCCGTGTATGATGGAAACTTCCAGCATGATATCACTCGATATACGAAATGTCAATATCGATATAAACACTATAGATTTATATCATAATGTATGATATTTTTCCCGCCCGGCTCGTTTAAAAGAGTAAAATTTTAACCGGGTTGTGCTTCTATCTCCGGATTGCTTCGATCAATAGTCAATGACATAATAAGGACAATATGGCAGATAAGCGCAACGGTGGGCAACCGCTCTCGGGCATACGCGTCCTTGAGCTCTCCGGACGGTGGACCGGATTTTGCGGCAGGCTGTTGTGTGATCTTGGGGCCGAGGTTCTGCTGATGGAGCCACCGGGCGGAAGCTTGGCACGCAGTTCCGGTCCATTCCTGTCGCATGAGGCCGGTCACGACCGTAGCCTCTCTTTCTGGTATGAGAGTGCCGGTAAATCCATCCTTACCAATAACTTAAGCGTTCCGTCGGACAGGGATCGCCTGCTCCAGCTACTCCAATCCTGCGACATAATGCTTGAGTCCTGTGCACCCGGGGAACTTGATGCAGCCAACCTCGGTTATCAAGCATTGAGCCGCGCCAACCCGGCTCTGATCGTGGCCTCCATCACAGGCTTCGGCCTGACTGGACCTTACAGCGGCTATAAATCCTGTGGGCTGGTGGCTTCCGCCGCGGGAGGGCAGATGTACGTCTGCGGCCTGCCGGGCCGGCCACCGCTGCAACCCTGCGGCGATCAGCCCTATCACCTGGCCTCGCTCTTCGCCGCCTGTGGAATACTAATGGCCCTGCGCTGG
>DAOUFT010000177.1:0-3275 GCA_034429855.1 Dehalococcoidia bacterium | reverse complement strand
ATCTGAGGACAAGCGCAGGGAACTCCATGCAATTTACCAGTCTCTCGATCCCATTACCTTGATAGAAAAGCTCAACCGCTGTCTGGAACAGCTATGGGAACAAGAAGAAAACAAAGTCCAACCTAAACGCTTCGGAATTCATAAGATTTAGGTAACAGGATTTATGACGCAATGATCACCCTTTCGGTAACAGTTTATTTTGACGCAACACGCCCGGCGCTATTTCTTGGTCTTGAGCATATCTCTCAGTTCGCGTTTCAGTATCTTCCCCACGGCGCTTAAAGGAAGCGCGTCCATGAAAATGATCTGCTTGGGCACTTTGTAGGGAGCGACCCTCTCACGCATGAAGTTGATGATGGACTGGCGGGTGGCGTCGTTTGGTTCCACGCCCGGCTTCAACACGATGGCAGAGGCCACGATCTCGGTAAACTCCCTCTCGGGATCTGGCACACCTACCGATGCACACATCTCAATGCTGGGGTGCTGGGCCAGGATATCGTCCAGCTCGCGCGTGAATACCTTCATGCCGCTCACGCTGACCATGTCCTTGAGGCGATCGACGATGTAGAAGAAGCCGTCCTCGTCCATTGTGGCGATGTCACCCGTGTGCATATAGCCGTCGCGTATGGAGTTCGCCGTCTCTTCGGGTTTGTTATGGTAGCCCTTCATTATCTGCGGGCCGCGTGCGCAAAACTCACCAGGCTCTCCCAGCTTGGCAAGCTCTCCGGTGGCGGGATCGACTAGTTTGACTTCCGTATCCGGTAGCGGCATGCCCACCGACCCGACCTTCTTGTTGCCCAGATAGGGCTGGCATGTGATCAGGGGACTTGTCTCCGTCATGCCGTAGACCTCGATCAGTTTGTTATCCCCCACAATTGAGTAGAACTGCTTGATCAGCTCGGCCGGGAAGGGCGCCGCCCCGCTGGCATAGAACTTGACGAAGGACAGGTCCATCTTTTTGAAGTCCTCGTTCTTCATCATCTCCATGAATAGCGTGGGAACGTTGGCCACTACTGTCGGCCTGTATTTCTTGATCTGGTTGACGATGAACGCCACGTCTCGGGGATTGGGTATGAGCACCTGCGTCATGCCGATGGACAGGCCTACGAAAGCGTAGAGCAACCCGGCCTGGTGGAACAGAGGGAAGGCGGAAACACCGACCTCCTCACCGATCTTGGCCTCGGTCCAGGTTACCCACTGCACTATCTGGTGCGTGACGTTACGGTTGGTAAGTACGGCACCCTTGGAAGGCCCTGTCGTTCCACCCGTATACTGCATCAGGCAATCCGAGTCGCGGTCGACCCAGGTGATAACCTCCTTATCCGGATATTTCCTCAGTATGTCCAGGTGGTTATAAACATCTATGCCGTCCTGTTTCTTGACCTCGCCGACGGGCGCATTCCAGTCCACCGGCCCCATGAAGTCGAAAACGCCGGCCACCACCAGCGTTTTCACCTTTGTTTTGGCTATCACGGCGTTGACCCGCGCCAGGTTGACATCGAAAGTGACCAGCGCTTTGGCGCCCGAGTCGTTGAGCTGGTGCTCCAGCTCGTGCTCGGTCAGCAGCGGGCTGACACCAGTCGTAACGCAGCCAACCTTTTGGGCGCCTATGAAACATATTATATAGGCCGGGATATTAGGCATGTTGAGCCCGACCACATCGCCCTGTTTAACTCCCCTGTCAAGCAGGAAATTGGCAAACCGGTTGGACATGAGGTCAAGCTCTTTGAAGGTGATTACCGTGTCGATGTAGATCATGGCAGCCCGGTCGGGCACTTCGCGGAAGCTTCTGCGAGCCAGGTCGATGAAAGATGTCCAGGGATAGGAGAGGTTCGCGGGAACATGCGCATCGTAATGCTTGAGCCAGGGTTTTGCCGAGTAGGGATCAGACATATCAACCTCCTTTATTATTTATTCAGACGCAACCGAAGCTACGCTACTACGGTTCCTGCAGGGGCGGGTTTTTAAACCCGCCCGTGATACAATCTCAGCCGTCGAAAATACTCCTGGGATTATCCACCAGCATCTGCCCTATCTGAGCATCGGTCACTCCCGCCTGTTTTAACTGCGGGATAATGTTCTTGAAGATATGCGTGTATGACCAGTTGGCGATGAGAGCCTGAATGAAATCTGGCATAACGAAGGCGCGCCCCAGTATGCGCGCGTTACAGTCCTGCGAGAGCACGATGCGGTCGGCAAAGCCCAGTCCCAGCAGCCCCAGAACCGTGGCTTTGCGCAGGTTGTCGGGGAAGAGGAAATCTATGCCCCAGCGGTCGAACCCCACATACACGCCCTTATCGATTACCGACATCTGGTACTGGAGATCGGCATTGCCGCACATATGTCCGATGACTATTTTCTTGGGGTTCACACCTTCACCCGTCAGCAGCGCCGCCTGCTCCGGCCCCATAGTTCCCTGCTGCGTGTGCGTCAGTATGGGCACACCTGTCTCCTTTTGAGCCCTGGCCGCCGCTTTTAGCACCTTCTCCTCGTAGGGTGAAATGCAGCCGTGTCCGGTGGCCACCTTGATCACACCGGCTCTTACACCGGTTTTGCCGATGCCGACCGTAAGCTCCTGCATGAAGGATTCATATAGCTCGGTGGTGGTATCCATCACCTGTCCGCGGAACTTGAGATAGGCGGCCATGCCCTCGGCCTCGAAGTACATGCCGGTTGCGCAGATGATGTTAAGGCCGGTCTGCTCAGCCACCATTTTGTCCAGCTCGATGTTCCTCCACAGATCGCAGGTGGTGGCATCCACCACGGTCTTGACTCCGAACTTCTTCACCTCGCCCAGCGCTGAAGCGCAGTCGGCTGCCAGCTCCTTGAGATCAACCGGCAGAGCGAGAGCATCCTGTTCCCATCCGGGATAAGCCAGCACCATATGCTCATGAATCAGAGTGGGCCCTATCTGGTCTGCCGGCAACGCGCCGAGCACGGTATTGATCTTTCCCATTCCTGCCTCCTTACAACTGCCTCGATAATGTGGTTAAAAAAGAATTTACCGCAATATAGCATTGGGAATAGCTAAAGTCAATATGCGGCCGCGACTAATAACTGGGTACGTGTTGCGTCAAAATAAACTGTTACCGAAAGGGTGATCATTGCGTCATAAATCCTGTTACCTAAATCTTATGAATTCCGTAGCGTTTAGGTTGGACTTTGTTTTCTTCTTGTTCCCATAGCTGTTCCAGACAGCGGTTGAGCTTTTCTATCAAGGTAATGGGATCGAGAGACTGGTAAATTGCATGGAGTTCCCTGCGCTTGTCCTCAGA
>DAOUFT010000176.1:0-6961 GCA_034429855.1 Dehalococcoidia bacterium | reverse complement strand
CAGGAATTTCTGCATCCAGATAACGTCGAAATCGCGGTCGAATTTCCTGCCGATGCGCTTAAAGCGTCCGCACTCTTTAAAACCGTGTTTGAGGTGGAAATTGAGGCTTACATCGTTGAGCGATGATATATTGGCCAGCAGCGTTTCCACGCCGGCGTCGCGGGCATCTTCGATAACGGTGTTCATAAAGAGGGTGCCTAAACCTTTGCGTTCATGCTCAGGAAGAATGAAATAGGTGATTTCTCCGGCCCGATTAAATGCCTCGGCAACCTGGTGATGTCTTAAGAGCGCAAAGCCTATTACTTCTTTATCCGGCGTTTCTGCGACGTAGAAAGCTCCTGCCCGGCTCATATTCCTAAGCAGGTCGAACACTTCCGGCCCCACTTTTTTATCCGGGTAGGCGGCGAAGCTGTTTTCCACAAAGTAATTGAAAATGTCCGTGACTGCACTGCGGTCGGTCTCCCTGGCGCGCCTGATCAGATAGCCCTGCATCAATACTTACCTCTGTTTAAACGGGAGAGTTAAATCGCGATCGATTCCGGTCTTGCGGCCGGAGATGCCGGTCCGTCTTCTTTGGCCAGCCAGGAGAGAATGAGTGCCAGCACACACATGGCTGCCCCAACGAAACAGGCGGCACTGAAGCCCGTCACCAGAAGGTCTTTGGGTACGTCCAAAACCGTCTGAGCGGAGCTGAAATCAGTTGAGGAAATGAAAGCTGAAAACACGGTTTCGTAGATGGCCACACCCAGCACCATGCCCAGGTTTTGCATCGCCCTGGATGCGGCCGAAGCCTCGCCCTGGTTATCGGCCGGTATGGAACCCAGCATCAGGCTGTTATTTGGGGAGACGAATGTACCCATCGATACACCTATCCATGCCAGATAAACCATGATCGGTACGAGAGAGGGAAGTCCCATGGTAAAGGCCAGGTAAATCAGAGAGGCAGTGGCTGAGACCATGCCTGCGCAACATAATACACGCCTGCCGACACGGTCGGAAAGTCGCCCCATGAAGAGGCTGGTGATGATATACACGAAAGAGCCGATCAGAAAAACAGCACCGATCAGGCTGGATGACAGTCCGTGGATAAATGTCAGGTAAAAGGGGAAGAGGAAGTTGCCTCCCGAATACATGCTCCAGGCGGCCAGCGCTGCGAATGAGCCGAAAGCGAAGCTTGCTGTATTAAAAAGGGACATATCGAGCAAGGGGTCGCGGCACCGTTTCTCCCAGAGCACGAATACTATAAATAGGAGGGCGGAGATTGTAAACGATCCCCAGATGCCCCAGTGGGCCCATCCCATTTGCTGGCCCCGGTTGATCGCTCCTACAAGCAGAGCCAGGGCGATGAAACTCATGATCGCTCCTGCGTAATCGAAGGGTGGAGGTTTGATACCCTTTTCACGACGTACGCGATCGCTGGGCATGACTTTAAGGGCCACGATCACGGCGGCGATGCCGACCGGAACGTTGAACCAGAATATCCAGTGCCAGTCCAGATACTGCGTGATAAAGCCGCCCATGGGGGCGCCGATGATAACGCCCAGCCCGGCGCCCGTCGAAGTGATGCCGAAGGCCCAGCCGCGCCTGCCGGGAGGAATATATCTGATAATCATGGCCATTCCCACGGCGTAGAGCATGGCGGCGCCCAGACCCTGCACGCAGCGCGCGCCTGCCAGCAGGTAGAGGGTAGGCGCCAGACCGCTGAGAAAAGAGCCGACAGCGAAAAGGGCGAAACCGGCAACGAATACAACTTTAAAACCGGTCCTTTCGCCGATCTTGCCGAAAATAAGCAGTGTGCTGGTGATGATCAGCAGGTAGGTAAGCGTGATCAGCGCCGCATCGGTGGGACTGGCATTGAAATCCGAAGCGATAGTGGGCAGGGCAACGTTGACTATATAGGTATCCAGCGCGGCCATAAACGCAGCAAATGCCACGCTGATGACGATCCATAGCTGACGCCGACTATCTTGAACTATATAATCGGTCATTGACCTCCCGTGCTTGAAACCCTGGGACGAGTGTTAAAACAGATTATAACAGAAGGGCATCGTCCAAGGATGCCCTTCTGTTAAATATTCAATTTTTATGCTATTTGGCCGGCTGAGGGGGAGCAGGATTCACCAGGTCGCCCGTCATCTTGGACGGAATCTCTTTGACCAGCTCGTCCACCGACCAGAAGCCCTCGGCCTTGTTGATCTCCTTGATTATGGCGGGCTCGGAATACAGGCCGATCTGATTGAGATTGATGAAGATGGTCCTGCCGTTGATGTTGGCAGCCTCGTCCGTGCAAAGGAATACCACCACGGGCGCGATGTTCTCCGGTTTGGAGGCGAACATCTGGCTGATCATGGCTTCGAACTGTGCCTTGTCGGTGATACCGGCGGCGGCTGCTCTTTTCTCCCAGGCGGCCTTGAGTTCAGGTGTAACCGTCATGCGAGTGGCTGCATTGGGACGGATGGCATTGCAGGTCACGCCGTATTTGCCCATATCGAGCGCTACCGATCGGGTGAAGCCGACGATGCCCTCTTTGGCGGCACTGTAGTTGGTCTGGCCCATATTGCCCAATCCGGCGATGGAAGAGGTATTGATGATGCGGCCCCATCTCTGCTGGCGCATATAAGGGGCGGCCGCCCTGGTGCAGTAAAAATGACCGTAGAGGTGAATCTTGATAATGATATCCCACTCTTCCTCGCTCATATTGAAGAGCATGCGGTCGCGCAGGATGCCGGCATTGTTGACCAGGATATCGATGCGGCCGAAGTTATCGATGGCGGTCTTGACGATATTCTCGCCGCCCTTCCAGGAAGCCACCGAATCAAAATTGGGTACGGCTTCGCCGCCCAGCTTTTTGATCTCCTGGCAGACTTCTTCTGCCGGGCTGGCAGAAGTGCCCGTACCGTCGGAAGCTGACCCGAGGTCATTAACCACGACCTTGGCGCCCTCGGCCGCCAGCGCCATAGCCTCCGCACGACCGATGCCGCGTCCTGAACCAGTAACGATTGCCACCTTGCCCTTTAGCCTGTTACCCATATTGAATCACACTCCTTAATTATTATTAGTTGCGAGCAAAGCCCTGAATATTGTACAACAACAGGGCAACCCCTGCATCATTGACGGGCCGGTCAATGGAAGTGAAGCTGCAAATCACTCTTTATGACGGCGCAGGGACGAAGCGATCTCCTGGGCTGAAAGCCTGCGAAAACTTCCTTCAGCCAGGTCTCCCAGCCTTAAATTACCGATGCGGATACGTTTGAGGGCTTTAACGGTATATCCCAGATGCGCGAACATACGCCTTACCTGGCGGTTGCGCCCCTCATGTATGGTGATGCTGTAGTTGTAAGGCGGATCATAGCTGACCTCCTTCACTGTGGCGGGCGATGTGATGCCGTCCTCCAGCGGGACGCCCTTCTCCAGAAGCTCTTTCTCCTGCCGGCTCAGCCTTCCCTCTATATATACAAGGTATTCCTTGCCCAGCTCAAAGCGCGGATGCGTCAGGCGATATGTGAGATTTCCGTCGTTGGTTAGCAGCAGCAGTCCGGTGGTGTCGTGGTCAAGCCTTCCTACGGGGTAAAGGCCCAGTCCGCGGAATTCGGCGGGGAGGATATCGAGTACCGTCTGTCTGCCGCGGTCGTCGCTGGTGGTGGTCAGTATATTGAGCGGCTTGTTGAGCATGAGCACCAACCTGGCGCGCGCCTGGAATGCGACGGGCTTTCCATCGAAGGTGATTCTATCCGCCTGCGGATAGACCGGCATGGTATAGCTCTCGGCCAGCATGCCGTTGACTGTAACGCGGCCGAGCTTGATCGAGGCAACCACCTGACGTCTGGAGCCCAGGCCGGCTTCCACAAGGTACCTGAGCAGGGGAATGGATTCCATTGTTCAAATGATAGCATACGGTGTCGCCGCTTGGCTCGCACGTACACAAGGGATTATATATGAAGTCAAGTGGCCCTTCGGGTGGGCAAGTCGTCAGGTGATCAAATGAAGAAGGTCGCTCTGGAGCGGTAGGCCATTTCCAGCATAGTGGCCACACCGCAGGCCGACTGGGCCTCATCGATCAGATCCTCCTTTTTAATTTCCATGACTTCCATGCTCATCTGGCAGGGTAGAAGTTTGACGCCGAGCTCGACGGCAGTCTTACGCAGCTCTGCTAAGGGAGTCATCTTATGCATCCTCATCATTCGGTTGAACATCCATCTACCCATGCCCCAGAAGTTGAAGCGAGAAGGACCGAGCCGGTCGATTCCGCCGCGGTTCAGCAGTCCCATCATCCTCCCGAAAAAGCTGGAGCCGGTCAGATTCCCCTTCTGGATGGCCTTGATGCCCCAGAAGGTGAAGAACATGCCGGTCTCCTTGCCCATAGCTGCGGCGCCAATAGCGATATTGAAAGCCGCTATGACCTTATCCATATCGCCGCTCATGACTATAATAGTCACTCCGTCTGTTGCGTTATCCATTTTAATCACCTCTACGATTATAGTAACATATTCAGCATGCAGGCCCGGCACGGATCGGGCTGGTATGGGAGGTTTGGGTGCTATGCTACAATATATGAGATATTTTCGATTACAGGATTGAATATGAGCAGAAGATGTTTTTATATAGGAGTGCTTGCGGTCATCATTGCGGTGGCATTGTCGGCTGCGGCCTGCCAGCCGCAGGGATCCGGCACGGGCAACGTTATCATCCAGGCTTATAATGCTGTACGTGAGTGGTTTATCATGCAGGGTGCGGGGGATCGCATCGATAAGATACGCAAAGGAGACGGCTTTATACAGGTTCTGGATGAGAACAACGTTCCGGTAAGGGGGGCGCGCATATATTACGAGCAGCAGAGCCATGACTTTCTTTTCGGGACGAGCCTGTCGCCGCTGGCGGTGAAAGGGCCGACTGCCGTGAATCAGGACTGGGCTGAAGCATTGAGCGCGTTATTCAATTACGGCACCGCGCCGTTCTACTGGGAAAGCTACGAGGCTACACAGGGGCAGCCGTCATCAATAATGCTTGAGATGGTGGTTGACTGGTGCAGGAAACGCGGTATAACGGTCAAGGGTCATCCCTTGATCTGGGCTGAGTCTGTGCCGGCTTGGGCTCCCGTGGGATCTGATGATATGCAAAAAGCCCAGGAGAAAAGGGTTAAAGAGATCGCAGGCCAATTCTGCGGAACGATTGATTACTGGGATGTTGTGAACGAGCCAACCAATAGCGCACAGGTAAGCACTCCGGTGGGCAAATGGATGTCTCAGCGTACACCGGCGACGGTCTGCGCCGATGCTCTGGGCTGGGCAAGGTCGGCATGTCCGACGTCTACGCTTATAATCAACGATTTCCGTACCGACCAGGATTACCGCGATCTGTTGCAGGGGATAATTCGGCAGAAAGGGAAGTTCGATGCTATAGGCATACAGTCGCATATGCATCGCGGCAACTGGCCGCTATACCAGGTCTGGGATATCTGCGAGCGGTTCAAGGACATGGATGTTCCCATACATTTCACG
Source organism: Dehalococcoidia bacterium (assembly GCA_034429855.1). Classification (GTDB taxonomy): domain Bacteria; phylum Chloroflexota; class Dehalococcoidia; order GIF9; family UBA5629; genus CAIMUM01. The sequence goes on along the minus strand of DAOUFT010000176.1, from coordinate 1,463 downwards.
GAGGTGACGGTATTGAGCGGCAATCCCAAGACGGGCATATCCTCCCAGGAGCAGCCCACCGAGTGGCCATCCACGCCGGCCGGAGAGATCGCACAGGCCGATTATGCCGAGAAATTGTATATAATGCTTTTCAGCCATCCTTCGGTTAAGGCCGTAACGTGGTGGGACCTGTCGGATAGCGGCGCATGGCAGGGTGCTCCGGCCGGTCTGTTGAGAGCGGACATGTCGAAAAAGCCGGCCTATAGCCGTCTGCTGACCCTGATCAGGGATAAATGGTGGTCACGCGGCGATGTGTATACGGACGATAAAGGTACGGCAAAGGTGCGCGGTTTCTATGGAACATACAAGATAATTGTCGAAAAAGAGGGCAAGAGGGCTGTAGCCTCAATGCATATAGCCGATGGACTGGACAACAGGCTCAAGTTGAATTTAAACGGATACAGGCAGCCGCCGCCCACGCCGCTGTATGAGATGATCTGGCCCTATGTTGTGGCGGCAGTGGTAATTACCCTGATAGTAATGATCGGGCGCTGGATTGCGAGAATCAGGCGGCGTATTTAACTTCCGCTGTTTGTGAGGTGAACCGATGGATACGCTTGAAGCAATCATGACGCGCAGAAGCATTAGAAAGTATACCGATAACCGCGTTCCCGCGGAGGTCATTGAACAATTATTGAGGGCGGGTATGGCGGCCCCTTCGGCGGCCAATGAACAGCCCTGGCATTTTGTGGTCATAACTGAGCGCAAGACGCTCATTCAGGTACCGTCATTCCATCCGCATTCGCACATGTTGAAGGAAGCGGCGTTGGCCATACTGGTATGTAATGACGGTGCGCTGGAGCTGACCAAGGGCAGGGGTGTACTGGACTGCTCGGCCGCAACGCAAAATATACTGCTGGCGGCGCACGAGCTGGGTCTGGGTGCGGTCTGGGTCGGCATCTACCCTGTGCAGGAGCGTATGAACGGAATGCGGAAGCTGCTCAATATGCCCACCAGGATAGTGCCGATCGCACTCGTTTCCATAGGCTATCCGGATGAGCGGCCGCGCATGGAGGACAGGTTCAAGCCGGAGCGCGTGCACTATGAGCGCTGGATGGGCTCGCCCGATACACGTCCCGTCAGGCCGGTCAAAGGCAAAAAATAGCTGACCCGCCCAATACTCTTAGCAAATCCCAGTCGATTTAGTATAATTAGGGTCTTGTGGGCCTGTAGCTCAATTGGGAGAGCGCCTGATTTGCATTCAGGAGGTCGGGAGTTCGAATCTCCCCAGGTCCACCACCAATCGTGATAATATTACCTGCTACAGTTCATATTTACACTTAGGGTGAAGCATTGCCCGTGTAGGTTTGTAAGACTTGATATTTTATATCTTAACCTGCAATCACAAATTGCTATTATGCTTGAAGTGCATTGCTTCACTAAAATATCCAATAGGAATGAATAAGGCCTGGGCTGTTCAGCCC
>DAOUFT010000175.1:0-5304 GCA_034429855.1 Dehalococcoidia bacterium | reverse complement strand
CATGCATATCAATACTATAGCCAAGAATAAAACAAAACCGGGCTTACCCAAGCTTGCCCCCGGCGATAACGTCCGCGTCAGCTTCAAAGTCAAAGAGGCCAGCCGTGAGCGTCTGCAGACGTTCCCCGGCCTGATCATTAAAGTCACCCGTCACAATTCCGGAGGCAACTTCACTGTACGCAGGGTAACATCGGGTATAGGTGTTGAGCACACTTTCCCGCTGGCCTCTCCCCTCTTGGAAAAAATAGAGGTCGTGCGCCATGGAAAGGTCAGGCGCAGCAAACTCTACTACATCAGACGGCTCAGCACAAAGGAAGTCAGGCTGAAGGAAAGGCGAGAGAGGATCGCCGAAGAGACCTCGCCATCTCCGGTAGAGGATATGTTGACTGCCCCTGAGCCTGATGCTCCCAAAAGCGAAGCTGAATAAGCTAGATGCGATTTGCTGAGGTAGCCGTCGGCACGGCTGGCGGCCAGCGACATACTTTCACCTATTCCGTTCCCCCAACACTTCAAATCGAGCCCGGCTGTGCGGTTATCGTTCCGTTCGGGCCGAGGGTCGTACGCGGAGTAGTTACCGCCCTGTCCGAGATATCTGCAGTTACCCAGACAAAAGATATTATCGGTACCATCTCACACGGACCGCTGATCAGCGCCCAGCACATTCAGCTGGCGGCCTGGATCGCAGAATATTACGTGGCCCCAATATTTAGCGCTCTCGCACTGATGCTTCCCCCGGGGTTCAACGGTAAAAGACAGCTGAGACACAGACTTCAGAGGTTCCTGATATCGGAGGTCGACACTGATGCCCTGCCGGTTATTCTGCTAAAGTTGAAAAAGGCACGTGCTTTCAAACAGTTAAAAGTTCTGGAAACCCTGCAGGTTGCCGGTGGAAAAATGGAGACCGGACTGGCTTTAAAACAGGCCGGATGCAGTCGGCAGGTGATTTCAGCTTTAATTTCCAGAGGATTGATACGAGAGATTGATGAAGAGATTTTTCGTGATCCCGTTGCCAGGACCGATCATCCGCTTGAGTTCCCTTTACAATTTACCGATGGCCAGCAGGCGGCCTGGGGTCCAATCAGAGACGCCATACGGGCGGACGGTGGCAGGATTGCATCCTCTATTTTTCTGCTGCACGGGGTGACGGGGAGCGGTAAGACCGAGATATACCTGCAGGCTCTGGCCGAGACGGTCAAAATGGGGAAAAAGGGCATCTGCCTTGTGCCCGAGATATCACTTACACCCCAGGTGATCGATCGTTTTTTTTCCAGGTTTCCGGGCAGGGTTGCTGTCATTCATAGTGGTTTGACAGTAGGAGAATTATACGATGAGTGGCATCGCATCTCCCGTGGTGATTTCGATATCGTTATTGGACCGCGCAGCGCCGTGTTCGCTCCTCAACCAAAGCTGGGGCTGATAATTGTGGACGAAGAGCACGAGTGGGCTTATAAACAAACAGAGAAATCGCCGCGCTATCATGCCCGTGAGGTGGCTATCCAGCTGGCGCGCCTGACCAATTCGGTGCTTATTATGGGAAGCGCAACGCCCGACGTGGAGACATACTATCGGGCAACACGCTCCGAGTTTCAGCTGATTGAATTATCGGAGAGGATAACACCGCTGGGCCAGTCACCATTGCCTGAGGTAGACATAATCGATATGAGGTGTGAGTTGAAGAGCGGTAACCGCAGTATTTTCAGCCGAGCCCTCCGATCGGCAATGGCGGAATCGCTGAGCCGCGATGAACAGATTATTCTATTTATAAATCGAAGAGGCCAGGCTACTTTCATCGCATGCCGGGATTGCGGGTACGTTATGAGCTGTAAGCGTTGTTCCGGCGCGTTGACCTATCATTTCACCGAGAAATGTCTCATCTGCCACCGCTGCCGCCGATCATATCCTGTTCCCCGCAGATGCCCGCAATGCTTAAGCAGTGAGATAAAGTACTTTGGCATCGGCACCGAATCTGTCGAGGCGGAATGCCGCAAGCTATTCCCAAATGCCAAGGTTCTTCGCTTTGATAGCGATGCTGTTAAAGACGCACATACTTTTCGGGCCGTACTGGACTCCTTCCGCAACCGGCATACAGATATTCTGGTCGGTACGCAGATGCTGGCGAAGGGGCTGGATTTCCCCGGGGTATCACTGGTCGGTATCGTGAGCGCCGATACCAATCTCAACTTGCCGGATTTCAGGTCGGGCGAGCGAACTTTTCAGTTGCTGTGTCAAGTTGAAGGTCGAGCTGGGCGTGGTATATACAGGGGCAGGGCTGTGGTCCAGACATATAATCCCGACTACTATGCGGTGAAGTTTGCAGCCAGACACGATTATACGGGTTTCTACAATAGTGAAACCCGTTATAGACGGGAATTCGGTTATCCGCCCTTTAACAGCATGGCTAGGCTGGTTTTCAGCCACTCAAACGAAGGTAGATGTTTTACCGAAGCAGAGCACAGATCCGTTCTTATCAACCGTAGGATAGCAGAAAAAGGTTTGAGCGGCATCAGAATAATCGGTCCGGCTCCAGCATATACATTGAAATTGCGAGGCAAATATCAGGTGCAGATCATTTTACTGGGGAATGAATTGCACGATCTGTTGCGGGACTTCGATTTGCCGAAAGGATGGATTTTGGACGTTGATCCCGTGGGTATGCTTTAATTATTAATAGTAATATGGCTGTACTGAAGATTCGTACCAATCCGGACCCTGTGCTGCGTAAAAAAGCCGTTAAAGTCACAAATATTGATGACTCGGTGCGCAGGCTGATTGACGATATGATAGAGACGATGCATAAATCATCCGGGGTAGGCCTTGCCGCGAATCAGGTAGGTGTGCCCTTGCGTATTGCAGTAATACAGGTGCCTGAAGAAGACCTGCTGGTATTGATCAATCCTGAGATAGTTGAGACTGCAGGCGAGCGGAGAGTCGTGGAAGGATGCCTGAGCATACCTGGTTACCAGGCCGAAATCAGCAGAGCAGAAACCGTCAAGGTCAAGGCAAAGGGCCCCGGCGGTAAATGGATACGCCGAAAAGCCACGGATCTATTAGCACAGGCTATACAGCATGAGATAGACCACTTGAACGGCGTGTTATATATCGATTATCTCGAAGACATGAGCCAGCTGGTTAAAACGGACTCCTAACAGGCTGAAAACCGGATTAACCGGTCCAATCCATCTCGACTACGAATTTTCCTGTCCAGTTCTCCATCGATACCGGATAAAAACCGGGCGAGTCTTTTATGATCTGGAATTCAACGTCCTGTGTTTTGCCGGGGGCCAGCGTAACATCGTGTTGAGCTTCGGCAATCCCCTTTATCCGCAGTATCAACGGATGCCTACCCGTTATCTCACCGGTATTGGTGACCGACGCCGTTATTATGACGGGCTGGCCCTGGCGTACCCGCTCGGGGGAGATGGAGAAGTTGCTAACAGTGAATGACGGCGGTGTAAGCGGGATAACTGTGAAAAATCCTCCCAATCCATCGACGTCTGCATAGTAATCGCCCGGAGCGTCCTTGACAACAACGAAGCCGGCTGTTTGACTGGCTCCCGGAGACAGTGTCATATCGGTGATGTTCTCTACAACACCACCGACACGCAGCACGACGCTATATTTACCCATTTGAGCCCCGTTGTTGGATACTATTATGCTTATATTTACCGGCTCGCCCACTTTAACATGGTTCGGTTGTATGGTGAGATTACTTACGGAGAATTTGGGCATGCCCATCGGCTGAAAAGGTGCTGTCTGAGCTATTTGCTGCATAGGAGGATACATTCCCTGTGGTCCCACAGCTGGCATGGGTGGTTGTCCTATATGCGGCGCCTGCGGCATATGAGGCCCTGCCGGAGGAGTTATGTGGGGTACAGGGGGAGCGGGTGGTTGTGGTCCGAAAGGCATAGCAGGCTGGCCCATCGGGGCTCCTGAAATGGGAGGTGGTATACCGTGGCCGGGCTGTGGGGGCATACCCGGCGGCATGCCTGGTCCCGGCTGTGGAGACACGCCCGGGCTCATTCCGTGGCCGGATTGTGTAGGCATGCTGGGAGGCATACCGGGGCCAGGCTGAGGCTGCATGCCCGGATACATCCCATGCCCGGGTTGTTGCCCGGGAAGCTGTTGCCCTGGCTGCTGCATATGAGGAGCCTGCGAGAATTGTGGCCCCTGCATAGAAGGTGGGTGCATTCCCGGAGCGGCCGAAGGTCCCATGCCGGGCTGTGCTTGATGCGGAAGTGGTTGCTGCATACCTGGTTGAGACTGGAATGGCGATTGCATTCCAATGCCTGAAAGAGGTTGACCGGCTTGCTGGACACCCGGCTGCATACCGGGTCCAGACATATCAAAGGGTGATCCTGGTTGACCGGGTCTTTGCATACCCATTTGCATACCTTCAGGCATACCGGGCATGCCCGGTCTCTGCATCTGGCCCTGGAATGGAAATGCTTCAGGCCCACCCGGTCGGGCTGCCTTTCCTTTGCCCTGTTTCTGGCCGGGAACTGCTTGAACTCCCGCCTTACCTTTACGGGATGGTTTGAGCACGACCAGAACTATCAGCAGGATGATAACACCCAGTACAATGCCGAAAAACGCCCAGATGTACCATTCGAACATACCGAAGAATGAACCCCCCTTGACTGTGAAGAAACCCTGAAGATTACCCACTGTGACATCATTGTTGCCCGCAGTCTGAGCGGTGACCGTGAACACAATATCCTCGCTTTCGGCCGGCCCCAATGACAGCTGCTTGGCTGTGCCCACGGCGGTGCCGTTTATCTTGACCGATAGAGGATAGGTTATATCGAATGGGCTGTTATTGGTTGCCTTGACTTTTATAGTGACTATTTTACCCTGTTCGATCTCAACCGGTGAGATAAAAGGGACTCCTTTGGTCAGTGTCAGGCCCTCCGGCAGGTCCGAGGCATCATCCTCTGTAATGGAAGATGTTTTAAATACGGACAGTCCGGCATGTATCGGGCTGTTGATGTTAACTATTACGTCGGTAAATGAATGACTGTCTGCACTGACGTAATACGGCAGGAAAACAGACGATAATATCAGCAGGGCTATCGGTAACGATAATAGCATCCTTTTCATTAATTCATAGCCTCCAATAGATTTACCGCATACAATCTGATAATACTCTACTCTAAAATCAAGTGTTAATCAATACTATGTAAGCGGCCATAACATATTGGACTTTTTAGAGGGGATTAAGAAATTGTCTATATAGTACCTGAGAGGCGATATATTGCCAATGCCTCGATGTGCTTTTTCGGTATTGTACCAAATGAGGTAATCCAT
>DAOUFT010000174.1:0-21265 GCA_034429855.1 Dehalococcoidia bacterium | reverse complement strand
TTTCTTCTTTGAATGGCTGTTTTTCTCCTCAGTTCCAGCCATTTTAGTATCTTAACTAGAGCCCTGTCTTAATGGGGAGCATTATAATACTCCCACATACGGCTAAGTTCATAGAAGATATCAACTGCCTTACTTTATACCGGGCATATTGACAAGCAACCAATCTAAAGTAGATGATAACTTGAATGACAGACTAATGACATAGATATTTATGTGCAATACCGGAACAGACTAAATATGTGATAAAGACCATAGCCCATGTGATAATAAATAGAATAGTCAAGACGCCATAAATAGTCTTCTGACTACCTTCAGACCATTCAACATCTCTATGTTGTCTGATCGCAATCCCAAATTCGTCTTCAATTATTTTTTCAATAATTTTACATCGCTCATATTTTTGCTTTTTTATAGCATGGAACTGTGACATAAATTTCCAAACAGAGAATATCATGGCGATACCTAATATGAATACCATAATTACAACAAATAAAAGGCATGCATTCCTAATATTGCTTATGATAAAACCCAGTATTACCAGATTCCCAGCCCATATTATGCTTGTAACAGACCAAAGCAATAAGTCGTGATGTTGTGCTGACTGCTGCACTGCCTCATATTCAGCTAACCATATTTGCAGACTAGAACACTTGGAATTTGAATTAGTTTGAGATTCCACCATTGTACAGATCTCCCTATCATCTCCCCTAAAGTGGACTTGTTTCTGAGTTATGCTTGGTGGGCCATTCTGGACAGTCCCCGAACTTATATGCAAGAATAGAAAGTTAATCTGGCGGCTGATAAAGGCAGGGAAGCTAAGCCTGACCACGGAGCACCTTTGCCAAAGTGATCATTCTGATTCACCCAAAACTAATTTAGCTGGAAGAGCTGAACAATGAAAATCTATCCTGATAATCCCCATTATATTGAATTTCGCGGCCGGCCGACCGTTGTGATCGGGTCAGGCGAGCACTATGGTGCGGTGATTAACCTCGATTTCGACTATATGCCATATCTTGATACCCTGGCGCGAGACCGGTTAAACCAGGTGCGTGTATTTACTGGCGTATATCGCGAATTACCTGGTGATTTCGGCATTACCGACAACAATCTGGCTCCGCAGCCAGGCCGATTTATCTGTCCCTGGCCTGAAAAAGACGGCAAGTTCGATTTCGACAACTTCAATCCGGATTACCTGGAACGATTGCATCATTTTCTTGGTTGTGCCTCGGATCGCGATATATTGGTCGAACTGGTGCTTTTCTGTTTCTGGTACAACGAGGCCCTGTGGGCGAATAGCCCCATGCATCCAATGAACAATGTGAGCGGTATTGGCCCTTTAGACAAGGATTTGGTCTATTCGCTGGCCGACAATCAGCTTCTGCAAGTGCATGAATCCCTTGTACGCAAGCTCGTGACGGAGGTTAACAGCTACGACAATATTTATTTTGAAGTCTGCAATGAGCCCTACAGCCACCACAGTAATTTGTCCTTCCTTGACTGGCAGCATCACATAGTTGAAGTGATCACTGAAACGGAATCAGGCCTGCCCAACCGTCATCCTATTGCAATTAACTACCAGAGTAGGACGCAATGCATTGTTGATCCACACCCTGATGTTTCCATTTGCAACTTTCACTATGCCATACCGGACGCGGTCAAAGAGAATCGTCATCTAAACCGTGTGATTGCCGATGATGAAACCGGCTTTGCGGGGCAGGTAGCCGAGCCCTACCGCAAAGAAGCATGGGCGTTCTTGCTCTCCGGAGGAGGGCTTTTTAGCCACCTGGATTATTCCTTCACATGCAGTCATCCAGATGGCACAGCACCAAACAGGGGAACAACGCCCGGCTACGGAGGGGCTGACTTGCGCAGACAGCTTGCGTTTCTCAGGCGGTTTTTAGAAGAGATTCAAGTCTGGAAGATGCGCCCCTACAACGAGATTTTTACCTGGAACTCCGGTGAGGTTGATGCCCAGGTAATGGCTGATCCGGGGCGGCTCTATGTAATTTATTTTTATCAGAACTACGACGGTATAACTCACAGCTTGTCATTGCCGTCGGGCGAATATCGACTGGAATGGATAGATCCTGCAGCATGCCGTGTGTTTATATCTGAAACCAAAATTAACCCGGGTGTATATTGGCAGATTGCCACACCCAATCTTACTGGTGACCTAGCTCTCAAGCTCTCCAAGATCTGATAACTTGCATTCGGCTTGACCTTACCCGCAACTAATATGATCAGCTATAAGAATACAACCACCAGGCAGGGAAAACCGTTAACCCGGAATACGAATCCCTCTCGACTGATGGTTACAATAGTATTAGGGGTAGGCTTTGTTATTAAAGCAGTGCGGATTTAATAGCTTCCCTGTGAATTATGATAAGGTATTCAGTGTTGATACACCCCATTTACCAGATGAACAGGTTGTGCAGACTACTAAAATCATAATAACTTTGGATCAGAATTATGAATAAAATGGCACTAAGTATTTCAACTGGATTTGCCATTGGTGCAATCCTTGGAGTGATTATCGGTTTATTGACAAAAGACTATGCAGTTTGGTTAGCTGTTGGTATTGGTTGTGGAATTGCTCTCGGAGCAGGAATCGGAGCAATTAGTGCGAATTCTTGAGGCAAAAAAAGTTTGAGCAAGAAAAAAGATAATTGGTTCAGGAACTATCTCTACTGGTTGCCGTTTTCGCTTCGTGGTGGGGCAATATAGGAATCGAACCTATGGCCCACAGATAAAAAGGCGGGGCCGCAGGGCCCCGCTTGATTATTTGACTCCGTATGACACCGTTTGGCCTTCCCTGCCAATCGCTATGATAGTGATGTCCTTCATTCCTTGAGGGATTCCGATTGAGTGCAGTGTGCCGTATTCCGGCTCCAGTGAACTCGTGTAACACATCCCACCCTCACAGTATGTAACTTTGCACTGGGCATCCTGGTTGGTTTCCCATGACAGGCAGGCACAACCACAGTCATCAACTATCTTAACTTTGGTGATGGCCAGCGGTGTGCAACCGGAAAAAAGAAGGGCTGCCAGTAACAGCAGCCCCCATATTTTTTTCATGAAATTACTCCTTAGAGCAGCTTGGCGTAGTCCCAGCCGACCTGTGTGGGAGTAAAAGCTCCAGTGCCGTAGATCGACCAGTCCACAGTTTTATCCATCAACTGAGTAAGGCCATCCTGAGCGGTATACAGATCATTGAAGTAGGCCACCAAGTTGCGCAGGTCCTCAAAGGTTTTGTCTGAGCAAAGCAGGTTATTGGCCTTCTCGTAATCCTTCTTTAGCTGAAACATGTAACTGTGCTGACTGCCTGCCTGAGCCGGAGTGGGAACAGCAGCAAGCTTAGTGTGGAACTTGAAGGCCTCGGTGAATAGCTCAACGCCTTTATCGACGAAGCGTTTGGCTTCGCCTATGCGGAGTTGTCGCGGCACGTCGCGCAGGTCGAAGTGGGCGATATAGGGCCAAAAATAGAAAGCCCGGGAAAGCGGTGTGATCATCTGGCCATCCGCCTTTATGGCGTTCTCCGCAGCAGTGACATACTTTGCCAGGTCTGCCGGTTGATAGTGTTCGACTTCTGCAGCCGCTGCGATCGGCGCTGCAACTGGCTGTGCCGCAGCGCTATCAGCTTTTGGGGATGCTTCCTGGGCCATAATGGCCTGCGCTTTGGCCTCGACAGCGGCCGTCTTGGCCTTTTCTTTGTCGATGTTGCCCTGGACGATGGTATAAACGATGCCGACCAGGGTAATTGCAGCGGGTCCGAGAACGTCGATCAGGAACTGGCCGATAGTCTGCGCCTTGGCCGGGTCCGTGACAAAGAGGCCGATGCTGCCGGCGATGAGAGAAAGGATGGTGACGATGATTTTCTTGTAGCCGTCAAGAGGGGTAGTGTCCATGTGAAACCTCCATGAAAATGAAAACCGCCCGGCGGGTGAGATTTGCCGGACGGTGATGAAAACGATTTAAATTAAGGCTATTTACCGAGAATATGATTGGTGAGAGTGTTCTGGATCGTGATTAAGAAGCCGTAGACACCTATCACCAGTGTGATCAATAAGACTATGACAGCCCAGGCGAACTTCTTGAATTCGCTAAAGCGATCAACCCAGTTGTTAAATGACAATGAGAGTAAATCCAGCTTTTCCGCCTGCCTGTCGAGCTTTTGTCCATGGACCGCCAGAGACCTATCTATGGTCTCACAGTGATCTCTGCACTCATCCTGAGTCACATATTCTGCTTTCGTAATCATTGGTCTTTCCTTACACAGCCACGCCGTTGAGTTTGGCTACGTTTGCAACGACAATGCCGTTGACCTTTGCCAAATCTGTTGCCGTGGCTCCTCTGACTTTGGCGATATTTGCCCAACCACCAGTAGCAACGTATGTGATATGTAACAAAGGGGCTTTAGATGAATCTCCATTATATGACCAGCAAGTTCTATTTCTGTTAGCATCTCCACCATTATTCTTACAAAGTATCTGGATGTTTGCGGAAGACAGACCGCCATAATCATCCACCAACTCTTGAATTATCGTCGATAAATCCGGGGAATTTATAGCTACCCCGCTGACCCATGCCGAGACCGGATTCCAGTCCACATAAGCAGTGGTTACGATCCTATTATTGTAATCAGCCACGCTTGTGATCTGAGAAGCGTTAGTACTTTGCTCTCCGTAATATCTGATACTAACGGTGTTAGTTGATTGCGAGGAATCGGGAGTATAGGTTATATAGGCATTGGATATGGTAGACCCTGCTGGGATGGTTACGCCCAAGAAGCGATAGAAGGCACCCGTAGCTGTTCCCGCGTAGTATCTACCATGAAATATATTGGAGATGGTATTCCATAGCGTTGAATTATCAACGTATCCGTCATCGTTGCCAGCCGCCACTCTGACATTTATATCTGTTGCCATTTTTACTCCCTTTTTTGGATTGATGGACCATTATTACAGCGAGGGTTTCTACAGCCATTCTAATTCATTCCTACTTATACTCTATCCAGTCTGATGATGGGTTGAACCACATCTCGTCTGCTGTATTGGCATGACCAAGTATCCTCACTATGTGTCCAGTAGATTTAGCAGGGGCGGATGCGACAACTGATCCTGCCGTGTCTGCACTCAGGAACACCGGCGCACCGATTGTTAGAGCCGGGAATTTAGCGTCGGCTCTTATCTTCCCAATCAGTAATATCACAGTAGGGTCATTATCGTTCCCTCCTGTCAGACACATGCCGATTTTCCCGGTCGCCGTGGCGGCCGCGTCAGCCTTCGCCAAGTACCATTGGCTGTCTGCTGCCTTAAGATAGATGACCTCTCCGAAAGCCACCGTCTCGCCGAGCGTGCCGGCCTCTACCACGACTCCACAGTATTTATTATCGTCACTGAGTGCGTCGTCGAGTTTCAGACCGACATTTTCGTCGAAAGTTAATATAGCTTTAAGTACGCCCGCATCGATTACAGGCGTGGCCCCGTCTGAGGTCAATACAGTATCAGTATCTTGATCGTGCATGGCGCTAATGGCTGATTCTATATCCTCAGCAGTAGCCGAGTGTTCGCCATCGTCTACGGCCGCAGCCTTGTCCACGATGTCATCCTCGTCCACGTCGTATGTTGTTTTTAGCATAGCATCTACAGGCTCGGCTTGTGCATAATCGAGTTCGCTCCATGGGCTTGTCCCGTCCCCAAACTTGAATTTATTGGTGTCAGTCTCAAAGCCCACTTCTCCGGCAAGCAATACCGGGTCAGCTGCTATCCATTCGGCTGCGGTTCCTCTTCTTAATTGAATTGAAATGCCCATTATGCCTCTCCTAAATCTATGGCAATTACAGTATTATTCTCGTCCGTTACTGTTCCAGCATCCAAAGTCAATGAGCTGAGAGCTGTAATGAATTCAAGCCCTGATTGATCTCCCTTTACTGCCACCACCTTCCCGCCTTGCCCTGAATAAGAGGCCGGGGCATCCGTTAGTTCTGTGAACGCCGATGCTGCGGCAGTTCCCGTAGCGATGGCGCACCAATTCTCCCCATCGTAGACCAACAGGCAATAATCACTTTCGTCATCAAGGGTTATATCGAGGCCGGAGGGGCTATAGATATTGCCCGTGCCGTGTTTGAGGATTACTGTCCTTTCACCGCTGGCAGGCCTGATAAGTACAACCCGGCCTTCTTCGCCGCCGTTTATAGTCACAAGGTCGTCTGAAGCCGCATTACCTTCTGTATCGATACTGTGATGCGAATAGGCGATTGTTATTTCACCATCTGAAATAGTAAGTTCGACCGCCTCCTCAAGTGCGATGTTAGTCTTGAGGAAATTTAGATTATCGCGTATATGGGTGTCCAGGTCTGTCTTGCTAAGGACAGCTCCTGAAACCCATGTCTTAGGTACAGTCCAGCTCATCCTATTACATGATCTCCGTCAATTAAATCCGTATCGATGATGAAAAGATTTTCAAGTTCAAGCGCCTGCACCTCGCCTAATCCCAGGGTCAATACAGGTGTCCGATTTGGCCGGATTTCCAATGTGATGCTATCCACCCGGAATGTGTCATTTAGCCCCATCACGGAGTTATTTACAACATATTGCTCCGATAGCCTGGTATTGAGGCACTGAATGATTTTGGATTCATCAGAGCCGATTATTTTGGCCTTCGCTTTTTGCAGGGGCTCGGCATATCGTTGTTTATTGTTCTCGCAGTACGCTTCCTGGAACGAGGCATCCATGACGTGAAATTTCTGTGTCTTTGTCCGGCGGCCGTACTTGTTGACGCTCTGCCCGTCAAGGCTCTGATAGATTAAATCTCTCCAGGTTACGACTGATTGATAATTCCCTCCGCCGAGATCGATGTACGATAGCTCATAATAGTAATGAGGTATCATGACCCGGAGATCATTGAAGATCTCGCTATCGTCGAGTGTTATTTCGAGATTGGCCTGATCAACAAGATTCATTCTCCTGATCTCGCCTGCACTAATTGATAGGAAGCCTGAATAATATGCTTTGAAATATCCAAGTTGATTCCTTCCACTATGAAATCAGCATCTATACCCGAAGCGGATTCCTGCACCGTGACCTTATCGGATATTTTTATGCTCAGTATCGCTTCTATAAGCTCCGGGGTGTCTGAAACCGCGACTAAATCCAGCGATGCGTATGGCTCAACATAGCGGTCAAGTATGGCTGCGACCTGCGCCTCCGCCTCGGCTTCATCCATTAAAGGCCTATCAATTCGGTATGAACGCCGCCCGTACTTAGGTATAGTATCAGGGTCATACCCTCTGACAAGTTTCTCCGAGCCGGATTCGCCGGTAATCATCAACACATCATTGGCTATTTCAGCGTCCGCCAGTTCATAGGTAAGATCGGCTATGTTATTATTAGTGAAAGTGAAAACACTCATAATGCAATCCGATGGAATCTACTTTCGTAAACTATCTTGCCCGATTCATCGGCATAATATCGGCCTGCGCCGACCTTTGCTACATCATCCATCGCTTGCTTAGCCGTGAAGTAATCGTACCCTGGTTTGAAAATCACCGGGAATGTATTGGTAGTAAATGACATTTCGGAGCCGTATACATAATCATCACCGTATTTTTTGAACGCCCTGTAAGTATACGTGCGGCCGGCCTGCAACCCTTGCCAGCTGTACCAGGCAGTTAAATCCCATGCTATGTAGAACGGCTCCTGTGCCCACCAGTAAAGCGGATACCAATTGCCCCCTCGCTTATACTGCCAGCCCATCTCATAATGTGTTGGGTCATCTTCGGCCTTATATTCCAGCCCAATGGCTGCCGAGGTTTGGGTTATATTTTTAGCCGCTAAGGTTTCGATGCTGCTTTCAGGTGAAGTTACGACAATTTCTGCAGCAAAGGATATACCTTCTTGACCTATGGTTTCCCCTGCGTTGGGAGCGTTCCCCAAATATTCGGACGACGCTCTAAAACCTAACTTCGTGATACCCTCGATCAAGCCTAATGGAATATCTATCGCTTCGCCATAAGGGCACTCAACCGTAGTAATTGCAGGGCAGGATTTCAAGGAATCAAAGTCGTATGCATCTGATGCATCAGTTATTGTAAGGCTGGCAGGCCCCACATATGAATCATTTACGTATATGTAGGAGCCAATTATATATAATCTGAGAACTGAATAGGCTCCCGGCCCCAATTCATATGTAGGGACACCGCCGACCGGCCTCCAAACATGGCAGTTCTCCTCTCCAGTTCTGACGTTTAGAAAGCTGTCTACATCGTAAATATAACTAATATTAGGCTGGCTTTTCGTTCCTGATCCGTTGTATGCCGAAGCCCAATCATCATCCCAGCGATCACATCGATAGTTGACCGAGTTTATCAAAGGATATGCTTCTTCCATCATGCCTCCCTGTGGAAGCGGCTCTCGTACACGGCATTCCCCTGCTCGTCGAAATAAAACCTACCCATGCCGGTATCGACCGTCCTCTTAATCAACTCATCGGCGGTTACGAAGTCATAACCCTGCTGCTCAGGATGTTCTTCGTCCCTGTTGAAAGGATTACTCGTAGTTGATATTTCGTAGCTCATGGTTTTGTAAACTCAAAAGTGTCCGGGAAATTCATTATGTCGCCGCCGTCCATATCGATCGCTCTGCGATCAGGGTTCCAACCACCGGCATCTAATATCTGCTCAATGCTCTCGCCATCAGTCTGGATGGTTTTGTCATCCATGTCCTGTGTGACGATCTGTTTTCCCAATAAATCCGTCCCATCCGTGCAGTAGAAGTAAATCTCCCGTTTATTCTTGATCGGATAGGCGACTATGCGCGAGATGTAGCCGTAGAAAAGGTTATAGGTTACTTCGCCATAGACCGCCTGTACCCGAACGGGCAACCACAGCCTTATTTTTGGGTAAAGAGGCGAAGTTGTCAGTGTAGGGTAGTATTTGCCCGACGAATTCTCCAGAGTTAGTTCGAGCGTTGCGGCCGGGTAAGTATTGGAATCCTTATCCTTGCCGCGGCTAATCCTGATAGCCTTAACATCATCAGTGATGTCATCATATGTGCCTGTGAAATCATGATCTCCTGCCCAGTCAGCGCAATCCCAATCCACGCAAACGGAATATTCGGGCTGGCTCACAGATGCCCTCCTACCGAGTAATAATTCGTCCTGATGGATGGCGTTACCGAGCGCCGGGTTTCCTCATTCAATATACGCTGTATATCCCGTACCAGTGCACGCTTTGAAATCTCGTCGCCCATATAGTTGCCGATAGAGAGGTTGATATTGGTGATCTGCGTGCCAGCGCCTATACCGCTAAGCCGGTCCAGCGGTATGATCGCTTCAGGACCTGCCTCGCCGACCATGGCCAGTTGCGGTTGAGCCACGATCCCGCCTGCGGCATAACCCCAGACGTGCATCATCCTGGCGGTATATTCGGCCCTCGTCTCGCCCAATAAGGGTTTGGCGTTGATATTATCGATCTGCCCGGCCACATCTTTAAGCGAATTGCCCAGCGCATCCACACCGCCTTTCTGATTGTTGATATTGTTGAGTTCGGTCTCGATCAGGGCGATGGAGCCGGCCGCAGCGGCCGCACCAATGGCTAACTGAATCCAGCCTTTGGGGCCGGACAGCGCCTGCAAGATAGCCATTGCGACGGCAGCGCCTTTGAGGGCTATTCCAACCGCCAGAATGGCCGCGCCGGCCTCGGCTACCGCACGGACAAGGAGGGGATTCTTATCGATCCACTCTCCGATGCGCCCGACTATCTTGATAAGCCAGTCGACCAGGTTAGTAAAAGCATCAGTCTGCGCGATCCTGGCCACGGCCGCCTCAAAGACGATCTTGAGGGTGTCCAGCTTGTCGTTGAGATCGGCAGCCGCTTTGACGGTCTTCTCGGAGAACACGATGCCAAGCTCATCAGCCTTCTGCTTGAGCCGCTCGAAGCCCTGGGCACCGCTCTCCAGCATGGGCAGCATATCGGTTCCGGACTTGCCAAATATCTTGATGGCCAGCGCCGCCCGTGTGCCCGCATCCCGTATGCCGGCCAGCGCCCGCATCACAGCATTGAATTGCTGGGATGTGTCCATCATTTTAAGATGGTCGATGCTCAATCCCAGTTCGGCGAAGGCATCTGAGCCTGAGTAGACAGCCTGCTGCATCTTCTTGACGGCCACCTCTAATCCGCCCAGATCACTGCCGCTCATTTTGGCTGCGTACTGCAGGCGCTGCAGCTCCTCCACTCCGATGCCGGTCTTGGTGGAGAGGTCTTGAATGGCATCAGCCGTCCTGGCGAAGTTCACCGTGGCGCCCGCCACAGCGCCGGCCATGACAGCACCGATACCCATGAAGGTGTTGGCCGTGCTGTCCACGGCGGCCTTGATGTTGCCGAAGGATTTCTTGAAGTCGCGCTCGGCTTTGCCCAGCTTGCGGTTGAAATCCTCGACATTAGCTTTGATGACGAAGAGCAAACTTTTCTCGGCGTCAGCCATCCTTTACCTCGAAATAGCGTTGATAAATCTGTATAACATTGAGCATCTGATCGGGTGTCTGTGTCTCTTTTTTCCTATGCCCCGGCAGGAAATCGGCCGGGCTGAAGGGTTGAGATCGCCTGGGGTCTCTGTGAATGTTGGCCAGCACCGCACAGATCAATGCGGCACGATAGTCTTGGCGTTCCAGAGATAGACGGTAACGATCGAGCAAAGCATTGAACTGCTTTAAGGTCAGCTTCCAAAAGGATTCATCGGTGAGCTGCAGGTCATAGCGTGCGCAGGCCCACAGCTCCAGCCAGGGCGGCCTTAGGTAGGGTTTGCGCTGCCCTCTAAGATGTAATTGGTGAACTGCTTTAATTGGTGCAGCTCAACCTCATCCTGCACCTGCTCCAGTGTCAAGGACGGGTCCTCTTTGAGCAGGCACAGCCAGAGCAAAGTCTCAACATCGGCCAGGTCCAATACCTGATCTTCCTTGAATAGGTCTTTGCCCGTCTTCTCTTTGAAAAGATCGAGGGCTTTGCGCGTCACCCGGGCATGGCGTTCCTTGTCCAGTTTGATGGTGAACATATATGCTCCTTAGCTGGCCGCCCTTGCCACTCTGATGGTATAGGTCTTGGCCACCTTGCCGGTCTCGGTCACCACAATGGTTATGGTCGTGACACTGCCGGCCGCGCCCAGGGCGATGGCGCCGGAGGACTGGCCGGTTGCAACTACATTGCCGTTGACCGTGATCACCCCGGCGGTGGCGGTCGGAGTCACGGTGACTGAGCTTACACCGGTGAGAACCGTAGCTATATAGTCATAGGTAGTCTGAGCCGGGGCCGGTAGGATCACCGCGCTTTCACTGATGGAGAAGAAGGGTGTGGTCAGCCCGGTCGAGGCGCCGATAGCTAATGTGGGCTTGCCGGAGATCTTGAGGGAGGCGGAGAAGTCGATCTTGCCGCCCACCGCGTAGTCGCCGACCTTGAACTTGGTCACCAGCGCATTGAACGACCATGTTGCCGTGATGGCTGTAGGTAACGTCAATACAAACGATTGCACCGTCATGGCCAGCTGGTCGGCCATCAGGGCGACCTGTCCATCGGTGTCCCCCGCTATGAAGTTGCCCTCGATGGGCACCTCGCTGGCCTCAAACCATGTACCGATGAATTCCTTGAAGCTATCCGCTGAAGTCAACGTAGTGACGTCCAGCGTCTCCAGATTGATCTCGATGCCTCCGATCTTGGTGATCTCGGCGATGATATGCCCGTCTCTGGCCAAGGTAGCGCCTTTAGCGGCAATGGCATTGCTCATGATTTCCTCCTACTCGTTGTAGTCGATTAGATATTCCACTGGAACATGGTAGAGCCCGGTCTCAGACTCGTATAAGTCCTGCTCGCCGTCATACTGGATGCTGACCCGCACTCCGCCGGTTCCGCCGATGATCTCGTTATTTTTGTCCTGCAGGGCCAGCTGGATCTGCTCGGCGATCTGCTTGGCCGCATAGTATGTCTCGGAGAAGATGGAGAACTGGAAGCGCGAGTTCACCAGGTGAGAGGAGGCGGTTAACGTCCGCCCCCTTGTCGCCGAGACCTTGAAGAACACGACGTAAGGAGTCTGCACATCCTGCGGCGCGTTGACGTAGTAAAGTCTCTTGCTTATTAGGGAAGTTAAGGCCGTCTGTGCCAGCAGGTGTTTCAGGAGTGCGTGTTCAACGTACATTACTTTCGTGCAGCCTCCATGATCATATCCAGGAGACTGTCCTTGATCTTGGTGTAGACGCGGGCGATGTTGGTGTCGACGGCAGGGCGGAAGAAAGGCCTTGCAGGGCCTGTACCGGTCGGTCTACCCGTTGTCTTCTGAACGCGCGGTTTGGTGCCGTATTCAATCAAATGCGCGTGCGGTGCGATCTTGCGGTCCACAGCCGCGGCGGCCGAGCGCGGGTAGTTGCCGATCTGCCGCAGGAACTTGGATTTGATGCTCCTTTTAAGGTTGCCGGTCGGGCCCTTGGGCGCCTTGGACCTGGCAGCGTCAGCGATCACTTTGGCTCCCTCCATCATCACAGGCTCGACCTTCTCGTTGGGCAAGGATTTAACCAGATTACGCAGGGTATTCTCGAATTCCTTCTTGCCCTCGATCTCAACGACAAATGCATCCATTAATCCAGTCCTTCTGAATACATTAAATGCAGCTCCCTGCGGTTCTCCTGCGGATGGACGATCGAGACGATATTGAGTATCCTGTCGCCATACTTGATGCGCATGGTGGGTTCAATATCATCGCGGTAGCGGATCCTCACCCGGCCGTCTACCTTGGCTTCAAGCTGGTTGGCCGCATAGTAGGTTTGACCGGTGGCGGGCTCGATGGCTGCCCAGACCGTGCAAAAAGTGCTCCAGGTTAAGATAATCTCATCGATGGCATTCTTGGTCTGGGTCTGCTTCTCAATGACGATGCGATGCCTTAACTGTCCAGCCTTCATCTAGAAGCACCTGTCCTGCCAGAGCAGGGCGTCCACGCTCATGGGCGCCGGGTAGAGCTGGCTCTGAGAGATGGCCTCCCTGTTCTCGTAGAAGTGCCCGACCAGCAGCTTTATCGCATACAGGACTTTAACGGGCACATCTTCAGCGCTGTCCCCGTAGCCGCAGACGAAGGTGATGCAGACACCGTTTGTGGGCCGCAGGGCTGTCGTTGGCCAGGACTTGCCGTAGTTGAGGGAGAGACGGCCAGGCTGGGACTGGGTGTCCACATAATAGTTGCTGTCGTGCAGTGTGCTCTCGACGCCCTCCGTATCGTAATACTTGATCGATGACACGGACTGCAGCGGCGGCCAGGGGAGGTAGATATTATCTTTGGCCGGGAACCTGTCCAGCCACATCTGCCAGGTCTGCGTGATATAAGCTCGCCGCTGGAAGCCCTCGCAATACTGGCGGGCCGCCGTGATAAGTGATGAGAGCAGGGTGTCCTCAGTTATTCCGCTGTCCAGGCGCAGGTGCAGCTTGATCTCCTCAAGGCTGACCGGCTCGATGGCCGGTGCCGAAGTCTGGTTTAAGCCCATGGCCTGTTCCTCTTTTTTGGCCTGTCCTCAGCAGGTTCCTGCGGCTGAATTGATGGAGCCTCCACCAGCTCAGCGTGGCCCTGCTTGATCAGCTTCAGCGCCAGGACGTCGGGCAGGTCTTCAACCTGGCCGGACCTGTCCCTGCCGTCGATGATGATGCTTTTATATTTGATGATCATTTGATGTTTATCCCCCGCCTGAGCTTGTCCTCGACCGGTTTTGCCGGCGCCGGCCGGCCGCACTGGGAGCAGACTATCTGACCGTCGCTGTAACGGTAATATTTACACTTGCAGACGGCCTTGACCGGCGTTACATTTGAAGCTGTAACGCTGTCCGATTTATGTTTCTCACGGTAACGCCGTACCCTTTCGCGAATCTGTGCGCGCTCTTTTTCTTTATTCATGTTTTCCCCCGGGGGGCCGGGCCAAGGAGTCAGACCCGGCCCCGTATGACTATTTGCCGAAAAGGACGCTGCATTCGTGGCAGTAGAGGAAATCGCCTCTCACCACAACGTTATCGTCCGCTTTACAGTCCGGACAGGGCTTGCCCCTCACGGCAATCTCTTCAATGTTTTCTTTCTTTTTAGGCATCAGTTACCTCCTATGCCGGATTGGCAGCCGTGACGCCGCCGCTCAGCACGTTGTAGTTGCCGGCCCACTGGTCGCCGGAAGCGCCGGTTTTGTAGAGCGTGGCATCGTAGGTGCCGCCCAGCTGGTTGCCGCAGACGGTGTTGGCGCCCGAGTTGGTGCCGGACAGGTCAATTCCCAGAGCCAGCACAGCAGCCACGGCGCTGGAGGCGTTGATGCCGTACTCCAGGATGATGTTGTCCTTGATCTGGCAGACGCGGCCGTTGATGTCGATGGCGGTCACACAGGAATTGAACACGTTCCTGAGTATCTTCCAGGCCGAATAAGAAAGGCCGCCCGCCTCGACGCCCTTGATGGCGGCGCCGTAGGTGGCGGTGTTCATGTAGATGAACTCGCAGTCGGAGATCTCCACGTTGTCGGAGTTGCAGACCGGCGAGTAGATGGCTGCCTGTGAGCCTGTCTTGCCCTGGAAGCGGCATTCCTGGATGCGGGCATAGCCCGCTCCGTCCAGCAGGATGGCGCAGGTGCCACGGTCGGATGAATAGGCCGGCGGCCGGAACTTGATGTTCTTGACCAGCACGTCAGTGGCGTTTATGGTCAGGCAGACCGCATCAGCGGCAGCCGTCCAGACGGCACGGTTGGGTCCGGTGCCGGCACCGATGATGGAGAGGCCGGCCTTGGCGACGATGACAGCCTCGCTGAAGCTGCCCTTGATCATGATGACGTCGCCGGCAACGGCGGCAGCCACGGCTGTGGCGATGGTTTTATAGGCGCTTGACCAGGAAGTGCCGCTCTTGCCTGTGTCGGCGCCGTTGACGCTGTCAACGTAGTAAGTAACGCCGGGAAGGGCGGATATTTGGCCACGCGCGATGGAACCTTCAATAACAGGGCTCATATGTTTTACCTCGTTTGCTTATTTGAGGGCGGGCCAGCTGCCCGCCCGTTTTATCGACCTTAGATCCCGGTGACGGTGCAGAAGGCCTTGGGTCGGAAGTGGACAACAGCGCAGCGCATGTCGGCGCGGATGGCCTGCTTGCCTGCGATGAAGAAGGTGTCGTGGGAATCGGTGACCTTGATATCCAGCCCGCGCCTCATATACAGGGCGGAGTACTGGCCGTATGCTCCCACAATGCCGGTGTTGGCCACCACGGCCGTGGAGAGAACCACGCGAATGCCCCACATCCTTTCAATGCCGGGATCGAGCGGGCTGCCGAAGATGTAGATGCCGTCGGAAGTCCGCAGCAGGCGGATGTCCTGCCAGTCAGTTGGGTTCATGAAAACGACGTCGGGCTCGGCAAAGCCAACGGTGCGGACCAGCGTGAAGGCCTTGTAGAAGGCGTCCGGCGTCGGGTCGGCGCCCTTGGCCTGTGTCTGTATGCCGGATACGTTGAGGGTGCCCATTAAATTGGGCGGCGTGCCGTTGCCGTTGAGTATCTGGGAGTCCAGCCTGGCTTCCAGCATATAGGCCAGGCGGTTGTTGATGTAAGCGGCCATGGAAGGGACGTCCTCCAGCTGCTCATCGGTGACGGGCAGCCAAACGGCGATCTTCTCCACCGGCACGCTGCGCTCGGTGAAGGCCAGCGCAGCTTCGCCGTAAGTCCCGGCCTCAGCGGTTTCAGCGGCGTTGTTGGTGAAAGTGGTCTCCTCCATGTACTTGATGGCCGCCTGAGAGGTGGGAAGTACAGGGAGCAGGTCGGCCACCATCAGCGGGCGGACCGGATAGGGCTCCACCCTGGGGATGCGCACGCTCTCCGGCGCGAAGCCGGCTGTGCGCTCGAACAGGGTCTTGAGGTCCACATCCAAGCTGCAGACCTGTCCCCTGTGCTTGAGGGCCGGGCTCTCCATCACCAGCTCTCCCAGGGATTTAAGACTGGCAGTGGGAGAAGGATCGTTCTTGGGCACGGGTTGGGAATTGGCCAGCTGGTCGGCGCGCTTGCGGCTCTCGATCAGCTGGTTGGCCTGGTCGCGCTTCCTGCCCAGGTCGTCCAGCTCGGCGTTCATGGCCTTGATGGCCTCGACCTTGGCGGCGGTATCGCCGCTCAGGGATTTGACCTTGGACATGTCCATGTCCGGACCGGCCTCCTCGAAGATATCGTGGAGGGCCTTGGATTTGGCTATAATAGCCTCGTTAAGTTCTTTCAGGTTCAATTGTTACCTCCGATTAATTCAGATTGCGCAGTGTCCTGGTAAAGGACAGATACAGGCTCCCCATCACGGATTTGCTGGCCGTGTCAGTCTCGTCTAAGAGCGCCTGCAATTCGGCAGACAGGGTATTTAACTGAGACTGCAGGTCTTTAATCCGATTGCGGTTGGCCTGGGATAAGGTGCGTCCTTCCTTGCGCCGCAGATCAGCAAGCGATCTGGAACGCTCAACTAATCCGGCGACAGCAGCAAGCGCCGTCTCGAAATGCTGAGCGAAGGTAGCACCGTCATCTTCTTTGATGGCCAGGGTAGCGGTGCCTACGCCGGCACCCTTGAGTACTGGTGATATCTCGATAGGGTCGACGGACTCTAAGATGCGGACCTGTTTGCCGTCGATCTCCTGCATATTCCATTTGACCGGCCAGAAGCCGTAAGACCACTCCTGTAGGCTGCCGGTGAACTTGACGGCCTCATAGTGCTCGCGCCCAGAAACGGAGTTGAGGTTGAACTGGCCCTCGGCAATCACGGCATCGCCGATCTCTTTGATGACGGCTTTGCCAACAGGTAGAGCGCCCTGCCAGGAGCCGTGCTGATAAGCCGAGATGAGCAGTTCCTTGCCGGCTGGGAAGGCGCCGGGCCTGGTCAGGTCGCCGTCGCTATCGACCACGTTGAGCGTAGCGATTTGGGCAGTGAAGGCTCCCTCTTGAGCTTCTTTAAACTGAATTTTTATAGATTTATGTTCCATGTTGCCTCCAAAAGAAAAGACGCCCGTATTGAGCGCCCTACCTTGACAAAGTTGATATAATTGCGATGCTTTAATTCAAATCATGACAATGAGATGGGAGGTGGTTTGTTATGTTTTCAAATGTAGAAATTGAACGGATCATTGAAGCCTTCATTTATGAGCAAAATAGATTGCAGGGGGATGATCCAATTTATTTCGCTTGTACAGGTTATTTCGCTGCCTTTAACCTAAATTCGCTAGGTCAGAAACAGTTGGACATTATTCAAGATTTTCTCTTCAAATGGGGAAAGATGGGACGAACTGGCATCAAGTCAAAAATTCCTGCACTAGCCTCAACAATAGGGAATCATGAGAATTTTTTAACTAGAGTACGAAAACAGGATTTACACAGCATTAATATCGAACCAGATAAGCAGACTATTGCCGAAATATTCGAAGATTTGAATTCTTTAGTGGGACCCATTTCGGCCTCGAAAGTGTTGCATTTGATATGCCCAGGATTTTTCCCATTATGGGACGACGGTATCATCGATGGATGTAATTCCAGCAAACAATTTAAATACAAAGATAAAAAAGCCAATTTGATAGAGATGGTTCACAAAGAAAATACAAAGATAGTAAAAGACCGTCCGGTAATGGATACTATTCTTTTATGGAGTTCACACAATCTTTCATTAACAAATACATCAATCTACTTATGCAGATTCAAACAGTACTGAATAGTCAGACCCAACCCTTAGGATCAAAAACTCTGGTTAAAATAGCCGACGAATTCAACATGTTTGCCACTAAGACACCGTTCTTATATTTGTTATAGCCCACTTGCAGATTTCTCTTTTAAAGTCTGTAACAGTTGCAAAGCTGGTACCATGTTCATGGGATTTAAATAGATGTCGCCTTCTTCACCGGGTAGCGGATTCTGGTTCTCCAGTTCCCTGATATCGTTGGCAGATAACCACCCCCACTGACGGCCTGTGGCATAGGCCTGGTAGCGTGCCTGGATATTGCCCCTCAGCAGTCCGTCAACCAGAAATTCAGCGAAATAATCCGCCCTCTCGTCGGGGTTGAGCAGCTGCTGGTTGATCGACTGCTCCCAGCGCACCAGCCAGGGGCGCATGGTGTAGACGACGAATTCCAAAGCCTGCTCCTCGATGTTACTGAAGGTGGCTCTTTCAAGGTCGCCGATCATATGCGGCGGTATGTGAAAGAATGATGCTATCTCATTACGCTGGAACTTGCGCGTGTCCAGAAATTGAGCATCGTTAAGCGGCATGCCTACCTTGCTCCACTTCATGCCCTCTTCCAGGATGGCGATGCGATGCTGGTTGGACAGGCCAGCGTGCATCTCGTTCCAGGACTTTCTCAGGTTCTCCTGCGCTTCCTTGGAGAGCTTGGCGGGATGCTCTAGAACTCCTCCGGGTGCGGCGCCGTTGCTGAAGAACCTGGCCCCGAACTCTTCGGTCGCCAAAGACAAACCGATCGCTTCACGGGCCAGTGTGATAGGCGAGTAACCCACCAGACCATCAAAGCCCAGACCGGGTATGTGCCAGACGCGATAGGCAGGCAGCACCGCTATGCCGGCCGAGTTAGGCAATAGGTATTTGTAGATTATCTCTCCGTTCTCGCGCCAGACCTGCATGCGGTCGGGCCGCAGCGGCCAGAGTGCCTTGACCTTGGTGTAGCTGTCCCATTCTATCTCGGCGTAGGCGTTGCCCCAGGTTACCAGATGAGCCATCAGGGTCTCGCGGAAGGTAAAGCTGTTCATCTCAGGATTGGGTATATCGTGCAATAGCTGGTAAAGAGGATGCCCGGTTGCCCTTTCTTTGCCGCGTCCCAGGCGCTTATACAGTATTAAAGGCAAGGAGGCCAGAGTTTCGGAGAGAATACGAACACAGGCGTAAACCGTGACGACCGAGAGCGCGGTGGTCTCGCTAATATTGACGCCCGTGTTGCTCCTGCGCCAGAACAGATTTAAGGGGTCATCCACCCTGTTTAGAGAATTGCTTGCTCCTTTGCCCATCAGCTTCTTTAAGAATGGTATCTTCATATGACTGTGAGCCCCTGCGTTTCATAGATCGAGGTCTCGATCAGGTTGCTGTGTCTGCTGGCCCGGTCGATGGCCATGATCAGGGCCACCATGCCGTCTATCTTCTGGGTCGATTTCTCCTTATCAGGCTTGAGGTTGCCGGCCGGGTCCATTCTGACAACCAGGTTGTCGGCGTTCCATCTCAGGACAGGATGCCCACCATGCCTGATCTTCCTGCTCAAGACAAGGTTCATCAATTCCTTGGTTGGGGAACTCATCGATGCAAAACCCTGGCCGAAGGGAACCATCAGGAAGCCGTCGTCTGTTAGGTCCTGACACAGCTTGGTCGCCCCCCAGCGGTCAAAGGCGATCTCGGCTATATCGTATCTCTCTCTCAGCTCATGCAGCGTGTGGCGGATGTACTGGTAATCGATGACGTTGCCATGTGTGAGAGTGATCAGGCCTTCATTGGCCCATGCTCGGTAAGGCACACGGTCCCGTTTCTCTTTATCCACGGCGGTGTCGCCGGGTATCCAGAAGTGCATCAGCACGTCAAGTGTCCCGTCATCATCGATGAAGACCAGCGCCAGGGCGGTGAGGTCGGTAGTAGCAGACAGGTCGAGGCCCGCGTAACAGGTGCGGCCGTTTAATTTCTCAACATCGACGGCGCTGCTGCAAGCATCCCAGGCATCCATGGGCAGCCAGCGCTCTACCGAGTTCACCCACTGATTGAGGTACAGCCTGCGGAAGGCCATCTCCAGGGCCGGCGTTTCCTGCGCCTTGTTACAAAGAGTGCGCATCTCCTCGATGCTGCGAAAGCTGCCCAGCGCAGGATTGCACTTTGCCCAGACCCTCTCGTCCTTCCAGTCCGCATCCTCAGGGGCGGAATATATTACCGGGAGGAAAGTGGGATCCTCAATGATGCCGTTTTGCACTTTCAGGGCGTAATCATGCTGCTCCCAGCAGATCGAATTTCTATCATATCCCGCCGTGGTGATCACCAGCGTCAACGGCTGGCAGCGTGAGCCTGTAGAAGTAGTTAAGGTATCCCACAGGTCGCGGTCGGGCGCCGCGTGCAGCTCGTCGTAAATAATCCCGTGGGCGTTGATGCCCCACTTGGTGAAGGCCTCGGCCGAGATAGCGCAGTAGAAGGAATTGTACCTGTGATAGACAATGCGCTTCTGGCTGTCGACGATTTTGGAGATGTTAAGCAGGTTGGGCTCCTGGCGTACCATGGCTGCCGCCTCGTTGAAAACCAGAGCGGCCTGGGGCCTGTCGTTTGCCGCACTGTAGATTTCGCAGCCGGCCTCGCTGTCGGCATAGAGCAAGTAGAGCGCGATAGCAGAGGCGACAGTCGTCTTGCCGTTCTTGCGCGGCAACTCCACATAACAGGTGCGGTACTGGCGGCTGCCGTCCGGATTCACCGTGCCGAATAAGGGGCGGATGATCTTCTCGCGCTGCCAGTCCTGCAGGATGAAGTTCTGGCCTGCCCACTGCCCCTTGGTGTGCCTGAGCTTCTGAATAAATTCGACGGCCCTCCGTGCTTTCGCTTCGCTGAAATATTTATTCTGTTTATTTTCTTTTCTAATAACGGTGCCTCAGAGCTCATTATTACGTACAATACTTTCGATATCTATATTCAGATACTTGGCAATAATGTGCCAAGCATCACGGTAAATATTTGATCTCTGTGTATCCACTTTTATCTGAAATTTTTGCCATGACGTACCAGTTTTTACACTTTTCTCTACGATTGCCTTCGGATAAATGTAGTACTCTGGTTCTTTGATACCTTCGAGCGGTTTACGTTTGTACCAATTACCCATGTTCAAGAAAACAAATGCGAAAAAGTCTGCGCCTAATCGATTAACAATGAAAGCGCGGTTACAATCAGACTGAAATCTGCTCTTAACTTGTATCGTTACAGCTTTCTTGGTAAATGGATTTATCGAGACTAAATCATATACTGATCGAAATTCTGGTGCCTTAAAAGTCGGAATTCCCGCTCGTAGTAGCATGCCTTGTATCAGATATTCAGCTCCTTCGGCAGGCACTTCAGTGTTCAATTTCTTTGCTGTCATACCTCAGCCTCCTTTGAAATGGTTATATTACGATTGTGGTCTGCACCCCTATGGCTGGACAGAACAGGTTAGGACGGTCTGACGGGTTTCCTCCTTGTTCTGTTGTTCCTGTACCAGCGCTTCGTACCATACAGGTGACCGGTAGCCAAGTGATGAGTGAAGCCGC
>DAOUFT010000173.1:0-19249 GCA_034429855.1 Dehalococcoidia bacterium | reverse complement strand
ACAGGATTGGGAGCAGACCCTAGGGTCGAATGTATCGGTCAGGCTAAGCGAGCCCGATCCTTTTCATTACAGCCTTCAACAGGAGGCCGATGAAATGTATGTCCTGGGCTGGGTGGCGGATTACCCCGATCCGCAAAATTTCCTGCAAACGCTATTCTATACAGGAAGCGAATACAACCACGGCCGGTTCTCCAGCAGGGAATTCGACAGCCTGATCGACAGGGCGGCAATTGAGCAGGACAAGGACAAACGAATGGAACTTTACCGCCAGGCGGAACAGATTATTATAGATCAGGCGCCCGTGATCCCTCTCTGGTTCAACAGAAATTACGTCCTGGTCAATCCTCGAGTGAATAACTACAGCATCGATCCGCTGGGGGTACCACGTTTAAACCTCGTAACAATTGAAAATTAGCTATATAATTAGCTCGCTCTCCCGTACAGCGACTAAAAAGGAGACCGACATGGACAAGAATGCGTTGGAAGCACCTTGCGGAATCCACTGTGAGCTTTGTCCTCTCTACCTGGCAATCAAAGATGAGAAGCTAAGAGCCAAGCTTGCCGAGACATTGAAGCGGCCGCCGGATAGGGTCACGTGCACCGGCTGCAGGTCTATTGACGGATATTGCCCTGTCATCGGTGAGCAGTGCGCAACCTGGGTATGTATTAAAAGCAAGGGACTGGAATTCTGCTCGGAGTGCATCGATTTCCCCTGTGTAAAGCTGATGCCGTGTTCCGATAGAGCCGATAAACTCCCGCACAATATCAAGATCGCCAGTCTTGCTCTCAGGAAAAATAAGGGGTCGTTTGAATGGGAGAAGGCCATTAAAGACATTTACGCGCGCTATTTCCGGGGAGTGATGGTCATAGGACAGGGTCCGCAATTTAAGGATAAGTCACAGACAATCTGAAAGGAAACCTGAAAACAAATGCCAGTAGGCTACGTAACCAGCGAAATATACCAGCACCATGATACGGGCAGCCACGTCGAGAACAAAGAGCGTCTGAAGGCTATAGATACAATACTGGATAAGACGTCGGTAATGGGGCAGCTTGTGCGCTTAGGCCCACGCGCCGCCACAATTGATGAGATAGCCGCTGTGCACGATCGAGAGTATATAAGGAGCCTCAAAGCAGAGATCGACGGCGGTGGAGGGTGGCTGGACCCGGATACTTATGCTTCCCCCGGATCATGGGAGGCAGCTCTTTATGCCGCCGGTGGCGTTATAACGGCGGTTGAGCAGGTCATGGGCGGAAAAGCAGAAGGCGTTTTCGCCGCAGTCAGGCCACCCGGCCACCATGCCGTACGTTCCCATCAAATGGGCTTCTGTCTGTTTAATAATGTTGCCATTGCCGCCCGCTTCGCGCTGGCCAATTATGATATCAAACGTATACTGATAATCGATTTCGACGTGCATCACGGCAACGGCACTCAGGAGGCCTTCTACAGCGACTCACAGGTGCTGTATTGCTCTACCCACGAGTATCCCTGGTACCCTTTCACGGGAGCAGCAGAGGACACCGGAAGGGGAGCAGGAGAGGGGTATACGCTGAATATCCCGCTTGAAGCCGGTCTGGGAGATAACGAATACCTGCAGGTTTTCAACGAGGTGCTGGTGCCGGTAGCAGAGCGGTTTCAGCCGGACCTCGTGCTTGTATCGGCCGGATACGATGCTCACTGGCAGGACACAATATCCAACATGACGCTTACCACCATGGGATTTGCGCGCATGACCAAGATCATCAAATCTATCTCAGACCGGTTTTGCCGCAATCGGCTAGTATTCAGCCTGGAGGGGGGTTATAATCACACGGCGCTGGCTTATTCAGTAACCGCAACCTTTGAACTGCTGATGGGACATACAGAGGTATACGACCCGCTGGGACCTCCACCCATGTCATACTCGCCCAAGGATTTCGGCGATTTTGTTAAATCCATCCGCAAGCTTCATAAAATACAGGATTGAGCCTGCCCAAATGGGTGATGCAGGGCCCCGCGTGATCATCATACGCGGGTTGTTCTCAGCCTTCCTTGCTCCCGATGCCGAGCAAAAGGATTACTGCAACTCCCAGTATCATGCCCGCTATGCCCATGAACGTGGACAACGGTATCATGAGCAGAGCCCATAATCCGATAAACATGTTCCTATCCATAAATTACTCCCGTGGACTGCAATGACAAGAAAGTTCTAATCATCATAATCATGCAGCCTTCTGCTCGGTTTTTAGCCCTCTATCCCAAAGAACCAAGAGAGGACCCGCTACAAATATGGAGTCATAGATGCCTACCACCACTCCAACCAGCAGAGCCATTATGAACTGCTGTATGGTAACTCCACCGAACAGGAATAAAGCAAGACCGGTCAGAATCACCACAAGACTGGTATTAATACAGCGGGCGATCGTCTCCAAAATACTCGAGTTTACGGTAACAGCGAAGTCCTTGCTTATACCCTTACGAACATTTTCGCGTATGCGGTCGTAGACCACGCAGGTGTTGTTGATGGCAAATCCTACAATGGTTAGCATGGCAACAATGAACATAGAGTCGACCTGGTATCCGATAAGCCAGCCCAGTATGGAGAAGATGCCCATTACAATCAGCACATCATGCAGTAGCGCAATTACGGCGCTGACGCCCCATTTAAAAGGGCTGGGCATTTTTCTAAAGGCGAAAGCGATATAAAGAATCATGAATATCGAAGCCACCAGAACTGCAATGGCCGCGTTACGAGCCACCTCGCTGGCGACAACGGGTGATACCGTCTCGAAATCCCTGATAGTTAAATCCGAGTTCAATCCCTTCTCAAGCCCATCTATCAGAGCAACCTTTTCGTCGGAATTGATATCCCGAGTACGTACCAGGAAATCACCTTCGCTGGTCTTCTGAATGGTGGCTTCATCATAACCCAGCTGCGACATCTGCTGTCTCAGCGTACCCTGTTCAACCTGGGGGTTGAAGCGAAGTGTCATGACGGTCCCGCTGCTGAAATCGATGCCCAGTTTAAAGCCGAATACCAGCATCGAGATAAGGCCGGGAACAAGCAAGCATATGGAAATCAGAAAAAACCATTTGCGGTTGCGTACAATGTCGATCATGCTTTTACTCCGTATAACCAGGTATTCTTAACAGCTCTGGCCGTCAGGGAAAGGAACAATCTGCTGACCGTTATGGCAGTGAACATACTGAGGGCCACGCCAATAAACAGCGTTAGCGCAAAGCCTTTGACCATAAAAGCACCGAAAGTATCGCCGAACCAGTAGAGCACAATACAGGCTATGAAGGTTGTCACATTGCTGTCACGGATAGCCAGCCAGGCGCGATTGAAACCGGCATCCACAGCAGCGCCCATAGTGCGTCCAGCCCTTAGCTCCTCCCTCATACGCTCGAAGATAAGTATATTGGCATCGACCGCCATACCAATGGATACAACTGCTGCCGCGATGCCGGCCATGGTCAGAGTGACCGGAACCAGTTTAAAGATAGCGGTAAGGATAATACCGTAGATGATCAGAGCCAGAGTGGCTATCACACCGGCCATACGGTAGTAAAGGATCATAAACAGCATTACCAGGATTAGGCCGATGGCGCCCGCCACGATGCTCTTTTTGATCGAGTCGGCTCCCAGAGTCGCATCGACAGTCTGCTCCAGAATGACGGTCAGCGGCACATCGAGTGAACCCGAATTAAGCTGGATAGCGAGGTTCTGAGCCTCTTTCATATCCATGCCTTCGATAATTCCGGCGTTCTTGATCACTGCTCGCACTATCGGAGCCGAGATGGGCTCGCCATCCAGGAAAATACCAAGAGGTTTATTTAGGTTGCGTTTGGTGACCTGCTCAAAGAGTATTGCGCCCTCATCGTTCCACTCGAATGCAACCTCCGGCTCGTTGGTATTGGGCTTAAGCTCAACCCTGGAATTGGGTTTAAGATTTTTGCCGGTCAATTCCATGGTCTGCCCATCGCTGCCGCCCGCCGTGGCAATCGTCCAGATATACTGGCCTTTATCATCGGTCTGAGGTTGGCCCGATATGTCCGTGATGGTCTCTTTAAACTCGAGAAGGGCTACCTGCCCTATTAGTTTCTTGGCCTCGTCTACGTTTTTTTCGCCTGGCAGCTGGACCAGGATGCGGTTTTCTCCCTGGCGCTGTATGATCGGTTCTTTAACGCCAAATGCATTGGCGCGCCTTTCTATCTTGCTCAACACGCTGGTCATAACCTGGTCCACGGTCTGCGACGGGTCTTTTTTAGACAGGTCGGCCTCGTATACGAGGTATGCCCCGCCTTTCAGGTCCAGGCCCAGAGTCAGGCCTTGACGGCCGAAACGATCTCCTTCCAGAGGCACGACAGCCCAGACGGAGAATCCGACCAGTACGGCAACAAAGAGAAGCAGCAATATATCACTTGTCTTCAATTATCTTTTAACCCTCCTGAGCAGTGTTTCAATCGCAGTCCGGTTCTTTGCTCACGCAGCACAGCAGGCACCTCTGTCAATTGCATTTCTAACATATTGCAGGGCGGCTTCCCTGGTGCTGATCTCTCCGGCAGCCTGGGCTTCCCGGACCATCCGTAGCAACCTGCCGATATCCTTTCCCGGTTGCATCCGGAACTGCTCGATTAAATCATTTCCCGTCAGCAGGCGGACCGGCAATATTTCTCTTTCCTGTTTATTATGAACATCTATTATATACCTGACCTGCTCGGTATGCATATGCCACTCTCGGACATCGACTCTCGGGCCCGCTACAGCCAAGTAGTCCGCCAGTGCCAGATAAATAACATCGATACCGGCGCCTTCCGTATCTCGGAAAAAGCGGTAAATGGCCCGGTGCGTGGGCATACCTTCGTTGGACATTTGCGCAGGATGGAGATGGTGATAAATCAAATTCTCCACATAGCGTATCGCGCCCGTGCTGAACCTCAGCCTTCCCAGCATTGCGGCAGCTGTAACCGCTCCGTCCTTGGTATGACCAAGGAACCTGATACGGCCGTTTTCGTCCACGGTACGATCCCCCGGTTTTGCGATATCATGCAGCAGCAAACCCAGCTTTAATAAAGTCCTGCGGCTGCTGCCGCCGGCTATTTCCCGGTTGAAATGCTCCGCTATGTCGGCGTTCCATGGGACGGCTTCCAGCAGGTTGCCTTTGCCGTAAATCCAGTCGCTCTCCCTCAATATATACTCGAGGGCGGCAATTGACTCAATGGAATGATCGAAAACATCCCAGTAATGTTCCTTCGGTTGCTTCACACCCTTCATCGCCTCAATCTCAGGCATTATTCTGTATAGCAATCCCAATTCATCGAGACAGCGTACCGAGTTGCCCGCATAGGGCAGGGACAGTATCTTCAGCAACTCATCTCTGATTTTTTCGCTGGGCACCTTCTCGACCAGTCCACTATTAAGGCGGATGGTGTCCTCGGTAATCGGTTCAATCTCAAGGTTGAGCTCCCGGGAAAGCCTGACTGCGCGCAACAGCCGTGATGGATCGCTGTCGAATATTCTGTCGCTAATTTGCCTCAATAGACCCTTCTTCAGATCCTCCTCCCCACCGGCGGGATCAAGCAATGATATCTCTCCTACTACGAAGGCAGCCAGATCAAGCCCCATGGCATTTACGGTGAAATCGCGCCGCAGTAGATCATGCTCGATATTACCCCCGTACGATGTTATGTCTATATGCCACGACTGATCTCCGCCGACTACTACCACACGGCCTACGCGGTTAACCTCGTCCAGCATCACAAAGTGACCGTCCACAAGCGCTGCAGCTTCCCGGGCAACAGCCAGAGAATCGCCGCTGACGGCGATATCGAGATCGATCGTATCCCTACCCACCAGCCAGTCACGCACAAAACCTCCAACCAGATAAGCTTTACAATCAGGAGGTGCGCAGACCGTGGCGAGTCTGGAGAGGAGACCCATCAGGTCCCGGCTGATTTCGAACACAAGCAAAGATTATAGCCCTGACCTACAGCCTTGTAAAGTCAAGTTAATCCTGTTTTATCAGTTGGCTTAAGAAAGGCTGGGGATCTGCCAGCAGATCAAAATACTCGTTTAAACCCTCATCAGTGTAGGGTTCTTCCGGCACAATATAGAAAACGAATCCCTTGCTGCCTATTTCTCTATCGATAAGCAATGCATTACGAGGGCTCACATATATCTGGCACAATTTCCCTCCGTCCCTGATCTTCTTCAACAGCGGTAGCCAGTTTGAATGACCCGGGCAACCGGATCCCGGCACCCACTGGATTCCCTTAAGTGATTTGATTGAAAGCAGCATCTCGAGGTGACGTACGGCACCTGGCCCGTCAAGATGATAGAATGCATAATCAAGGTTATCGCACAGATATGTCAGGTCATCCAGGACGAAAGTCTCGAACATTTTCGGCGAAATCATGGCACTGAAATCGCACTGCAACATATAACCGCGGCCTATGCAAAGCAGCGGTGCCCAGAAAGTAACTCCTTTACCTGTCCCCTTGGCTATTTCATATGCTTCGTTGTAATAGCGCAGCCAGATCATGGAAATATCCCTGCAGCACCTCTGAACCTCTTCAGGACATTCATATAAATCATAAAGCAATTGCTGCGTGGTACGAAAAGACGCCAGAATGTCCATCACACCTCCCATATCAGTGTGACCCAATACCACCTTGTCTCCCCAGGCGCTCAGTGCCGCGGCAGTTGCATCAAGCACCCGTCTCCACCACGGGTTGTTTTCATCATAATGCAGGCACAAATCTTCATATGCGACAGGCCTATCGTTGCCAAACCAGACGGTCAACTGCTCCGCCGAAGGCTTAACCGGACCGCCCAGAAATGCTGATACAATGCCAGGACCGAAATACGGAAGCCAGAATGGATAAGCATCTCCGAAGTACTGGATTGATTCCAATCGTTTTTGATAATAGCCAATATATTCAGCAACGGGCTGGCGCAGCATAAATTCAGTATTGAATTCAACTGGATCAGCATTAATCGTTGTGTCGAGGGTTTGGATCATAACCAACGGGCGATCGATTTCGCCCCCCCACCAATCCGACCAATTTTTCTCGACTCTTTGCCAACGATCGACATCGAAGTTCAACTTGATACTCATCTTTTACCGCCTGTCGATTCCACGCAGATAGCCCGGTGCGAACTATCACGTAGCAAATGATATAATTTATGCGCCATGCAATACAAACGCATCGTTATAAAGCTGGGCACCAACCTGATTACCGGTGGGGGCGGCAGGCTGGATCTTAAAGTCATGGCAGATCTGACCGGCCAGGTAGCGGAACTACACCGAAAGGGTCACGAGATAATTATAGTGTCCTCCGGCGCGGTCGCTGCCGGCCGCGAGCTGCTCGGCATAAAAAACCAACGGAAGGACATACCTTTCAAACAGGTCATGGCTTCGGTAGGCCAGAACCGCCTGATGAACATCTATTACGGCCTCTTCCTTGAGCACGGGATAAATGTGGCGCAGGCGCTGTTGACAAAATCGGACCTGACAGATCGCGCACATTACCTGAATGCGCGCAATACTCTGCTGGCCCTGATCGACCTCAAGGTCGTCTGCATTGTAAATGAAAATGACGTAGTATGCACTGACGAGCTTGGCGAGCAGAGGTTCGGGGATAATGATAATCTCTCCGCCATGGTGGCAAATCTGGTGGACGCCGACCTGTTGGTGCTGCTGTCCGATGTGGAGGGGCTTTTTACGTCCGACCCTCAGCACGACCGCAAAGCAAAACTGATAACACTGGTCGATAAGATAGATAAAAATGTGGAGGAGATGGCAGGTGGAGCGGGCAGCACCCACGGCACGGGTGGAATGGTAACCAAGCTTGAGGCGGCCCGTCTGGCAACAGCCTCCGGCGTTCCGGTCATTATTGCCAGGGGCTCGCTTCCCCGCGTGATAGTCGACGCCGCATCCGGTAAAAGTGTTGGCACGTTTTTCACAGCCCGTGACAGCAAGATCGAGAGCCGCCAGCGCTGGCTGCTTTCCGGGCTATCCTGCGCGGGGCGTCTCTTCATAGACAGGGGCGCCACCGCCGCATTGCGCAAGCAGAATAAGAGTCTGCTTCCTGCCGGCATAGTTGACATAGAGGGCAACTTCAATCGTGGAGACGTTGTAGATATATATGAAAAGGATGGTAAAAAGATAGGCAGCGGAATTACCAATTACAGTTCCGCCGACCTGCTGCGCATCAAGGGGGAGCGGTCTGGCGTGATAGCCGATATACTTGGATACGAATATGGCGATGAGGCTGTCCACCGTGATAACCTGGCGCTGGTCTGAAAGGGGGATTGATTATGCAGGCAGATATAAACGAATTGAAAGAAAAGGCCGAGAAGGCCAGGCTGGCCTCCAAACGGCTGTCGTTTACACCCACCTCTGTAAAGAATGAGGCGCTTCTGGCCATTGCCAGGGCTTTGCTGGACAAAGAGGATATTATCCTGAGCAACAACGAGAAGGATTATAAAGAGGCTGAAGCCTCCGGCATGAGCGCGGCCATGTTGGATCGGCTGATGCTCGATTCCAAACGGATAAAGGGAATATCGGAGGATGTGAAGACCATTGCGACGCTACCCGACCCTGTGGGTGAGATCATCGAAGAGCGCACACTGCCAAACGGCCTGGCCTTAAGCAAAAAACGGGTGCCACTGGGTGTTATAGGGGCTATCTACGAGAGCAGGCCCAATGTAACGGTAGATATATCGGTCCTCTGCCTGAAAGCCGGCAACGCCGTGATACTGCGCGGCGGCAAGGAATCCGCCCGATCCAATCTCGCGCTGGCCGGCATCGTGCAGGAAGCTGCGTACAGAGCGGGAATACCGGCCGGAGCGGTTCAGTTCATCGAATCGACCGACCGCACCCTGGTGGATCGCATGTTGAAAATGAAAGAGTATATCGACCTGGTAATTCCCCGCGGCGGTGCTGCTTTGATCAAACTGGTCAGAGACAACGCCGCTATGCCGGTCGTAGCCGGCGGTATAGGGGTCTGCCATCTATATGTAGACGAAACGGCAGATATCGCTAAGGCAAGCGCCATAACCTATAATGCCAAGGTGCAGCGTCCCACGGTTTGCAATGCCCTCGACTGCGTGCTCGTACATAAAGGGGTCGCGGCCGCATTTCTTCCCGTGATGGCCGGTGATCTGGCTAAGGCCGAAGTGGAGATGCACTGCGACCACCGCTCCCTGGAAATACTTAAATCCGTCAGGGGTCTTAGCCTCAAGCCGGCATCTGACGACGATTGGGGCAGAGAGTACCTGTCGTTGGTAATGGCCGTAAAAGTCGTTGATACATTGGATGAAGCGCTGTTACATATCGACCGCTACGGATCGGGACATTCCGAGGCGATAGCGAGCAACGATGAAAATTCAATCCGGCGTTTTTTAAACGAGGTGGATGCAGCCTGTGTTTACGCCAATGCCAGCACACGGTTCACCGACGGGGGGCAATTCGGTATGGGCGCCGAGATCGGCATCAGTACACAGAAGTTTCATGCTCGCGGCCCAATGTCACTGAGAGAGATCACCAGTTACAAGTGGTGTATCAGAGGCAGCGGCCAGATACGGCCCTAACGCAGTTCTTCCAACGCTTTTTTCTGCTCATCAAAGAGCTGTCTTATACCTTTTTCGGCCAGTGCGATCAATGAATCGATGGTATCTCTGGAGAACGGCTTGCCTTCAGCGGTGCCCTGAAGCTCAACAAATTCGCCTTTATCGGTCATGACTACGTTGAAATCAACGCCGGCGCGGAAGTCCTCATCGTAACAGAGATCGAGCAGCTTCATCCTGTCGACCACACCCACGCTGGTGGCCGCCACAGCGCACTTCACAGGCATGACCTTATAGATTCCCTGCTTCCTCAATTTTGCAATGGCTACGAAGAGGGCGACGTAGGCACCAGTTATACTTGCAGTGCGGGTCCCACCGTCCGCCTGCAGCACATCGCAATCAACAGTGAAAGTCCTTTCACCCAGCGAGTCCAGGTCAACAGAGGCGCGCAGGCTTCTTCCAATCAACCTTTGTATTTCTTGTGTACGGCCCTGCTGCCTTTCCGGGCTACGCTGTGTGCGGGTATGAGTTGCACGTGGAAGCATCGCATACTCGGCCGTTACCCAACCAGTACCCTGTCCTTTAAGAAACGGCGGCACCCTGTCCTCCACACTCACGGCACAGATAACACGGGTATTGCCTATTTCGATAAGCGCTGATCCCTCAGGGTAATCCTGGTATCCCAACGTTATTTTCACCGGCCTCATCTCGTCATTCGCACGTCCGTCTGCTCTCGCCATGGCAAATTCCTTTATAAATAAAGTTCTGCGCAAGTATAGCATCTCGCCATGATGTGATGAAAGTGCTATGCTTTGATTCACCATGCCAGCCGACGTCAATATCTGGATATTGGGCGGCACCGGCTTTGTCGCCGGACTTGTAGGCTCCATGCTTGGTATAGGCGGCGGATTCATAATAGTTCCAGTACTTACACTAGCGTTGGGCCTGCCCATCCATTACGCTATCGGCAGCAGTCTGATTTCCATCGTGATAAACGCCTGCACTGCCACCAGTGTCTATATCCGATGCCACATGACCAACCTGCAGCTGGGGCTTCTCCTATCCTGTGCGCTTGTGCCGGGCGCTGTTGCCGGTGCCTTTCTGGCAGCCAGCTTATCATCCCCCGTGCTAACCATCATCTTCGGCCTGCTCCTGATATATGTAGCATACCTCATGATTCCAAAGAAACGAGGCAACCCTACGCACGGGCACATTGAGAAAGGAACAGAGAATGAAAAGATACATGCGCCGCACGCCTGGCTGGACGCTTGTTACTATGATCCGGCTGTAAACCGGGAGATCGAATATCAAGTGCATCGCCCCGTTGCAGGCCTAGTAACCAGCTTCTTCGCCGGCCTTCTATCCAGCTTACTGGGCATCGGCGGAGGTATCGTCAACGTTCCCGTCATGAACCGTTTCATGAAAGTGCCGCTCAAGGCCACGATCGGCACCAGCGCTCTCCTGCTGGCTTTCACCACCATGACCGGCTCAATTATCTATATATTCAATGGGTATGTAGTGCCCTATGTCGTAGCGCCGCTAATCATCTGCGTATTCCTCGGCGCCCGGTTTGGCTCTGCACTGGCG
Organism: Dehalococcoidia bacterium; assembly: GCA_034429855.1. Classification (GTDB taxonomy): domain Bacteria; phylum Chloroflexota; class Dehalococcoidia; order GIF9; family UBA5629; genus CAIMUM01. The sequence continues at coordinate 8,108 of DAOUFT010000173.1, read as the reverse complement.
CACCGCTGGCACAGCATACTGCTTATATGGATGTTTTCAATTTTCACGGCAATAACAGCGGTGCTTATGATTCTCAAGGCGCTTAATATAATAGGGTGAAATCGACTTGGAATTTAAGTACGATAGCCGACATGAAAAGCTGCACCGACTCAACCGGCGCATCAGCCTTGTTCTGCGCTGGGGTATCGCAACCAGCCTTGTATTAATAATCTGCGGGCTGATCCTCTTTCAGATAAGCGGCGCGCCGCATACCTCTCCGCTGCTTCCTTTGTCCTCACTGATAAACGGATTGATAGCGCTTAATCCGGCGGCTTTTGTAACTGCAGGCATTATAATCATTTTGCTCCTGCCCGCCACCATGCTGACGTTGTCGCTGGCGTACTTCGCCGCCGTTAAAGAAAAACAGTCGGTCATCGCATGCATCGTGCTGCTGATAATGCTGGCATTCAGCCTCATTTTAGTAGCGAAATGAATTGACCGCAGGCAGGGCCTGTGATATCATTCGAATTAGATGTCATCCCTGACTGAACTTCACGCGGAAATAGAACGCTGTAAGAATTGTGACCTTGCCAGGCACCGGACAAAGGTTGTGCCGGGCGAAGGGCCTGAAGATGCCAGGCTTCTTTTCATCGGAGAAGCCCCGGGCTACCATGAAGACCAGACCGGTCGCCCTTTTGTTGGTCAGGCGGGCCAGTACCTCGACCAGCTTATCGGTATGATCGGCTACAAGCGTAACCAGGTCTATATCGCCAACGTAATCAAGTGCCGGCCACCCGAAAACCGCGATCCGCTGCCCGGCGAGATCCTCGCCTGTAGCAAATGGCTGGAGCGCCAGCTTGAGTTGATTAAACCCTTGGTGATAGTCACTCTTGGCCGTTATTCGATGGCAAAGTATTTTCCCGGCGAGAGCATCAGCAAGGTACATGGTCGAGCAAGACGATCAGGAAACATGATCTGTTTTGCCATGTACCACCCGGCGGCGTCACTGCACCAGGGCAACCTGCGCCGGGTTATAGAAGCTGACATACTCAAGTTGCCTGCCGTGCTGGCAGAAGCCGGCAAGATGGAGGATGAAAAAGACAGGCCGGCCCAGCTAACTCTTTTTTAAAATGCAATGACCCGCCACAAGTTAAGAATAATCCCACTCGGCGGCCTCGGCGAGATAGGCAAGAACATGATGGCCGTCGAATACGGCGAAGATATCCTCATCATTGACTGCGGCATGATGTTCCCCGAGGACGAGATGCTGGGGGTCGACCTGCTGATACCGGATATCACATATCTACTCGAGCATAAAAACAAGCTGCGCGGCATCGTTATAACGCACGGGCATGAGGACCACATCGGCGCATTGCCGTACGTATTACCGCAGCTCGACCTGCCCATTTACGCCACCAAACTGACGCAGGGGTTGATAACGGTCAAACTCAAAGAGCACCGCTCCCTCATCAAGGCGCGTCTCAAGCTGATAACGCCCGGCGTGCGCTTCCAGATCGGTTGTTTCAAGGTCGAGGCCTTCCCGGTCTGTCACAGTATTCCAGACGCTGTGGGCCTGATCATCTACACACCTGTAGGTACGATCGTCAATAGCGGCGATTTTAAAATAGATTACACGCCGGTGGACGGACGGCCAACGGATCTTTCCAGGCTGGCCAAGCTCGGTAACGACGGGGTGCTGCTGCTGATGGCAGACTCCACCTACAGCGAGTTGCCCGGCTATACTCCATCGGAAAAAGTGGTGGGGCAGAAGCTGGACCATATCATCGGCGATGCGCCGGGACGCGTCATCATTGCCACATTTTCCTCACTGGTGTCGCGAATTCAGATGGTAATAGATGCGGCGGCGCGCCACGAACGGCACGTTTTCATTGTAGGACGCAGCATGCGCGACACGGTCAAGATGGCACTGGAAATCGGATACCTGCATGCGCCCGACGGGGTGCTGTGTAACATGGAGGACCTGCGCAAGTACAACCACGATCAGACGGTGCTGGTAACCACGGGCAGTCAGGGCGAGCCTACCTCCGCCTTGGTACGTATCGCCAACCGGGACCATCCCGAGATACGCATCATGCAGGGCGACACCGTGGTCATCTCCGCCACACCCATACCCGGAAATGAATCTCTCATTAACCGCACTATCGATAACCTGTTCCGACAGGGCGCCAACGTGATATACGGCGAACGCTCCAACGTGCATGTACACGGACACGGCAGCCAGGAGGAGCTCAAGATGCTGCTGACACTGGCCAAGCCCAAATTCTTCGTTCCCATACATGGTGAGTACCGACATCTGGTAATACATGCCGGGCTGGCCAAAAGCCTAGGTATGCCGGAGAGCAATGTTTTCGTTATGGACAACGGCAACATGCTCGAGCTCGATGGCGAAAAGGGGCGCATCGCCGGCAGGCTACCCTATGGCAATGTTTATGTGGATGGATTGGTTCTGGGACGCCATGCACAGGTGATACTGCGAGACCGCAAGCTGCTTTCACGCGACGGCATCGTGGTGGTCATGGTGGCGCTGGATAAGAACGAGGGCCGGCTGGTGGGCATGCCCGACATCGTATCTCGCGGTTTCGTCGACTCGGAGCATGATGGCAGCGTGATCAATGAGGGGAGAGCGCTTGTTGCCAGTACACTGGGCAAGGGTCACCATACAGAGCAGGGCGCCATACATACGCGAATAAAAGAGACGCTGAGCAAATTCTTCTACGAGAAGACCAAACGGCGCCCCATGATAATTACAACGGCTATCGAGGTATAGTAGAATAAATCTATGCCCGCCAGGAAAAGCAGGGGTAATAGCAGCAAGAAAGTATCGCAGAAGAAGTCCGGCAAAGGTTCCGGCAATTCGTTTCTCGCCTTTCTTTTTTCCCCACCCGTGCTGCTCGCCATTGTATTTGTTATAGCCGTATGCCTGACTGTGGCACTGTGGCCGCTCATTACGCAGGCTATGGGCGAGCTCGGCGCGGAAATCGCATCTGCGCTGGATATTGCCGGCGAAAATATAGTAAGCATGCTGGGGCTGGGGCTGATCTTCGTGATAGTAGCCATAATCGGGCTGCTGATCATCATCGGTAGCCCTTCTTTCTTCGGCCGCAATTGGAACTATTTCATCGGCGTGGCCGCTTTTATGACGGCGGTCTGGGGGCTGCTCTCCTTCCTCCGCCCTTCCGGATCCGGGATACTGGCCCAAGTCACACTGGGAGGCCGCATCGGACAAGCCATCGTCACCGATTCACCCATTATAGGCGTTTTAATAATCCTGGCTCTTGTTTTACTGGGCATATTCCTGGTGGCGCCGGAGTGGACGCTGGGCCTATTCAAACGGACGGCCAAGGGGACGGCGGGGGCTATTGGCGATATCGCGCAAGCTATAAAGGAATCAAACAACAGGAAAAAGACACCACCTCCAGTAGTAGATACAGCCGAGAAACAGCCTGCAGCAGTCAAGCGAATTGAGGAACCTATTGTTCCAATAGATACGGCAGTGATGGACAGGCTGCGTTCCAGCATAACCGTCGGCGGATGGTCGCTGCCCAATATAAATATACTGGACAGGATAGCCGAGACCGTCATCAGCGACAGCGAGATAGAGAAGCGCCGTCAGACGATAGAGGAAGCGCTGGCCAGTTATGGAGTTGAAGCCAGAGTAATCGAGGTCAACCGCGGCCCCACCGTCACACAGTTCGGTGTCGAGCCCGGCTGGGACCGCAAATTCAGAGATATACGAGAGAAGGACAGCGACGGCAACGTCTCCGTAAGGCAGGAAGAAGTATCCCGCACGCGCGTCAAGGTCGAGCGTATCAACTCCCTGTCAAACGATCTGGCGCTGGCGCTGGCCGCGCCCAGTATCAGGATAGAGGCGCCCGTGCCAGGCAAGTCCCTGGTGGGCATCGAGGTTCCCAATACCACCTTCGGCTCGGTCGGCCTACGCAGCGTGATGGAGAGCACCGCTTTTCAGAAAATGCTGGCTAAATCGCACCTGGCCATCGCGCTGGGAAAAGGCGCGGGCGGCGAGACCATCGTGGCCGATCTGGCCAAAATGCCGCACCTGCTGATTGCCGGCGCCACCGGCAGCGGTAAAAGCGTCTGTCTCAATTCCATCATCTGCTGCCTGATGATGAACAATACGCCCGACGCAGTACGTTTCGTGATGGTCGACCCCAAGCGCGTCGAGCTGGTCAACTATAACAGCATACCGCACTTGGTATCGCCCGTGGTGGTGGATACCGAGAAAGCGGTCATGGCGCTGCGCTGGCTGAGCGCCGAGATGGACATGCGCTATAAGCGATTCTCGGCAGCAAAGGCACGCAATATCGAGGACTTCAACAAGAACAAGCAGCCTTCCGAGTGTATGCCCTATATAATCGTTATCATCGATGAGCTGGCCGATCTGATGATGGCCGCTTACGACGAAGTCGAGCATGCTCTCTGCCGCCTGGCGCAGCTGGCGCGCGCCACGGGTATACATTTGATCGTAGCCACACAGCGGCCGTCGGTGGACGTCGTGACCGGCCTGATCAAGGCCAATTTCCCCACGCGCATGAGCTTCGCCTTGACCTCGCAGGTGGACTCGCGCACCATCATCGATTCGGCCGGCGCCGAGAAGCTGCTGGGCCGTGGCGATATGCTTTACATGCCGCAGGATGCCTCCAAGCCCAAGCGCCTTCAGGGCACCATGGTCGGAGACGGCGAGATCGAGAGGCTGGTGACCTTCTGGGCCAACCAGCGCCGCCAGGAGGTACAGCAGGTTAAATTTGAGGAGATGGCCAAAGCCGCTCCCGAGGGGAAGAAGTCGGCCGAGGATGAGCTGCTGGACGCCGCACGCCAGCTCGCCCTGGAATCAAAGGATATCTCTGCCTCCTACCTGCAGAGAAAGCTGGGTATAGGCTTTCCCCGCGCGGCCAGGATCATGGACAAGCTGTAAGAAGAAGGATTCGGGAAAGAGAAGGGAGAAAAACAATCTGAACTACATTAGGATAAGCAACTACATATGCTTGATCAAATCATCTACTATCCAGATATGTGCAGAGCCGAAGGATCTCAACAACTACAAAAAGGCATGAATTTTGGGATAAACCCAAAATATTCAGTTATCTTAATGTCACAACGTTCCAACGCACCATATAGGGATAAAATTTTAAAAGACGGTATAACTGTCAAGTACGAAGGCCATGATCAACCTAAGAATATATCGACGAGAAATCCTAAAAAAGTTGACCAGCAACGCTATAACACTTCGGGCAAACCTACGGAAAATGGTAAATTTATCGATGCTGTTATTAGCTATAAAAAGGGAAATCCGCCACGGCTCGTTAAAATTTATGAAAAGATCATACGCGGAGTGTGGTCGCTCAAGGGTTTTTTTAACCTAGTGGACTACGATATCGTGCACGACGGTAATAGAAATGTATTTATCTTCACACTCACGTTATCCAGTAATGTAATCGTAGACGATATAGGCAGTATCAGACCGTTCGACCGAAATCAGACAAGGCTTATCCCTTCCGAAATCAAGAAAAAGGTTTGGGAACGAGACAAGGGTAAGTGTGTACTATGTGGATCGTCGACCAACATACATTTCGATCATGATCTGCCATATTCAAGGGGAGGCTCTAGTATCACCGAACACAATATTCGCATCTTGTGTGCTGGCTGCAATTTGAAAAAATCCAATTAGATACAATAGACACTCTAACTAAATAAGCAGCTGTGGATTTTCCTGTAGCATAATAAAATAGCCGCCAATTTATTATTCCTCTAACTCGACCAACCTGACCGCTTTCCAGCCGTACATTGATGCCATGGGCATGAAATGAGGAATTAGTTAAAATAGCTTCGACTTTCCTTTCAATCGGTTACCCGGGCTGCTGATATACTCTCGTTATTATTGAAAACCCGAAGGCCCACTTTCACATTTTCACGCTTTGTAACGCTCATATTGCAATTTTTCATTTGTGTTGAAATTTTGAGAATGTGATAGAATATTCGACGTCAGATGTATGACATCTTACATCCGATGTAAAAACTAATGAGTAAAAATATATCAAACACCATTATTATTCGGGACAAGCGCCAGATTACTTTGCCGCGAAAAATATGCGAGCAATTAGGCGTGGAGCCAGGCGATAGGCTTATCCTGAGTATTGATGGGGACAGACTCGTCGCAAAACCACGTAAATCTGTGGCTTTGAATGCTTTGCAGGAGCTGCATCGCATTTTCCGGGCGTCCGATGTCAGCGAAAAAGAATTGTTGAAAACAGCCGGGAGAATGAGAGGCAACCTGGTCAGAAAAATGTATGGCAGAAAATCCTGAACATCGGATTTTCATTGACAGCAACGTCCTGATCTCAGGCATTTTTTCACCTAAAGGTGCTCCAGCCAAAATTCTGTATATGCATGTAGTCGGACGCCTGACGGTGATAATTTCGCAGTTAATACTGATGGAAACGGTATTAACCCTGCAAGACAAGAAGCCCGATGCAATTCCTGCGCTAAATGCATTGTTGAGCAGCTGCCCCCCGGAAATCGTGAAAAATCCGCCCATCGAACAGGTGAATAAATGGAGTGCATACCTGTCTTTAGCAGACGCCGCCATATTCGCTGCAGCGATATCAGCAGAAGCTGAATATTTCGTTACCGGCGATAGTCATTTTTACACCAACGCCTCGTTGGCTGAAAGGTCCGGTCTGTCGATCGTTACGCCGTCACAATTGATCAAACTAATCAATAGCTGATAGTTATATACGCTCATTTAACATGCCCGCTTAATGCTTTATAATAGCGGGAAATCCACGCTTAAAGGAGGCAGACCGTGAAGATTGAGCCTATCACCGCGAAACCAAGCAAAGAAGAGCTGGGCGCACGCCTGGAGAAAGTGCGTGCGCTGATGGACCAGCAGAAGTTGGACTACTACGTCTCCTTCTCGCCGACCAACATCTACTACCTGACCAATTTCGCCAATATAGTGCACGAAAGGCCGTTCATACTGGTGATACCAAAGAAGGGCCTGATGAAAATGGTCTGCCCGCAGCTGGAATCAACGCACGTCAAAGCCAGGGCGCGCTGCGACCTTGATTATGTCATCTATTTCGAGTTCCCGGCGCCTGCGGGCGGGAACTGGTTCGACGTTTACAAACCTCTTTTCAAAGATAGCGACAGGGTTGGCATCGAATCGGCCATGCCGGCCGGCATACTCAAAGAAACGCGGGGCACAACGGTGATAACCAATATCATCGAAGAGGTGCGCGTGATAAAGACCGACTACGAGATTGGGCGCACAGTGCACGCCTGCCTGGTGGTGGATGAAGGAATGAAAAAGCTGCTGGAGGTCACGCGTGTAGGGGTGCCGCTGATCACCATCTACAGCGGTCTCGTGCAGGCTATGATGGCCAAGGCCCTTTTCGAAGTGCCCGACATCAACCTGATGGCCAGCAAATTCCAGGGCGCCGTATGGCCGACCTCGATTTCCCATGATCCTCACATTATCCCGACACCGTTCATGCCTATGGAGGAAGGCGGGCCTTCCTGCTCCATCGTGGGAGCCATTGTGGACGGCTACGGCGTCGAGGTGGAACGCACCCTATTCCTGGAATACGTCCCGGACCATGCCAAAAAGCTGTTCGACCTGATGATGAAGGGGCGCGCTCTGGCCTACAAGCTGGCGCAGCCCGGCACCGTGCTGGAGGAGATAGACAAGCAGGTGCGCCAAGTCTTTATCGATGCCGGATACGAGAAGAACATCATCCACCGCACGGGACACGGCTTCGGCATTACCGGCCACGAGGATCCATTCCTGGCGCTTGGTGACAAGCGCAAACTGGCCCCCGGCATGATCGTCAGCATCGAGCCGGGTATCTATTTCCAGGGTAAGGGCGGGTATCGCCATTCCGATACCGTACTTATAACCGAGAACGGCAACCTGAAATTGACCCACGCGCCGGAGACCATCGAAGAATTAACCTTCAAAAAGTAGCAACTGTCTTTATCCGATGTTATTTATCAGTGGCATCGGAGCGGCCCAGGTAGTTCTTGTTTTGATTATAGCGTTTATTATTGTGAGCAGTTTTCTCATACAGGCAGTTATTGCTACTTTTTTAGCC
>DAOUFT010000172.1:0-22394 GCA_034429855.1 Dehalococcoidia bacterium | reverse complement strand
CCCTCAGTATGGGCAGGTCGCTCTGCGGCACTGCGCAGGAGCCGGAGGTCACGCGGCAGTACACGCGCTCCCAGTAGGTGCCCAGCGGGGGAACCGCGGGAAGCGGGGCTGCCACGTTGGGGTTGATGGTGGCGCGCCATACGCTGTCGAACTCGTTGCAGAAGTTGGCGTTGCCGGTGTTGCGGTTGGCCGAGGCCAGGTAGATGGTGGTGCAGTCGGGTGCGATGGCGACGTCGTTGAACCAGTCGATAGTGGTGTCGATCAGCGAGAGCTGGTTCCAGGTCTCGCCGTTGTTGCGGGAGATGGCGAATGCGTTTTCGTCGTTGGGTATAGGCAGCAGAGGCATAGTTGTGCCAGGGAAATTAATCAGCGGGGGACCGCCAAGAACTCCCGGTGTACCAATGCTGGCGGTTCCGGCGATACCGGTTTCACCGGCGAGAGGAACAGCAAGCTGATACCACCAGTTTGCAAGTGTGTTGTAGACGGCGAACGAGCCGGTGGAGACCAGGCCCAAAGAGCCGTCGACGTTCCAGGCGACCAGTGCGGCGCCGATGCCGTTGTGAGCGCCTGCTGTGCAATCACCCTGGTTGGCAGCGCCGGTGGTGGGTTTGAGCGCAGGGTACCAGCAGGGGATGGGGCAGGTGGTGGGTGAGTCGGTGAACCAGGTGGGCACGGTTGCGGTGCAGGGATATCCCCAGCGCTCGCCGGCCAGCAGTTTGCCGCTGGCATAGGTGCCGAAGTATGCGATGCTGTAGATGGACTTCCATCTCTCGGGTGTGAGCATTAGCGTGTAGACGGTCGTGTCGTCGATGCGAAAGATGCCGTCCTGTCGGGGAGCCGGAGCAAAGCCAGTGGAGGCAACGTGTGCATCGATGCTGATGTAGGCCCTGCGCAGCGAGGCCGACTGTCCGGAGAAGTCGGACGGGAGCTGCAGGGAGACCCTGTTGACCTCGGTATCTAGCGGGGATTGGCCAACAACCGGATTAACCTCGACGCCGGTGCCATAGGCCCAGCCGACGATGTCGTTGGTGCTGGAGAGGTCACGCAGGGCTACGTTGAAGTACGTGCCCACAGGTGCGACCACTGAAGTGTAAACGAGCGCAACGGCGGAGTCGCCGCTGTAAGTGGGTGAGAATTTAAGTGCCCAGAAGCGGTTAACCGCCGGTGTAACAGCTAAAGTCTGAGGGGTCCAGCCGGAGAAGCCGGAGGACTGCCTGACCCAGAACTGGCCGGAGTCGGTAACGAAGCCGATATCGCGTTTTCCGCCGTAGTCTATGGAGATGTCGATATCGGAGATGCGGCCTTGGAAGGCGGCGGTGGCGGCGCCGTCAAAGGCCAGGTCCCAGTTGGAGCCGCCATCGGTGGATACCCAGATGCGGTTGGGGCCGGCTGTCAGCCCGCCATCGGTGTTGAGGCCGGCGGTGTCTGATACGACGGCTACGAACTTGGGATCATCGGGCGCAACGGCCACGAAGTAAAGGTTGGAAAAGCCGTATCCCGGTGTAAGGAACAGGGCGTTGTGCTTGGCAAGGCTGGCCGAGATGCCATTGTTGGTGGAGGCGAACAGCCCGTTCGCTATCACAATGGTTCCACCGGGATACATTGCACCCAATCCTGCTGATGCGCAGGTAGTTGCGGACAGGTTAATGCCGGAGCGGGCGATGAAATAGATCGTCATGCCATCGTTGCCGACGGCCATGTCGATGATTTCGTTACCGAAACCGGTCTCGTCATAGCCGTAAATATTACAAACTGCACCCTGAACGGTCGGATCCTGCCAGTGCAGGTTAAGAACGTCGTTTTTACCTTCGATCGCTGAAGGCGTAGTGATGGTGTCCCACTTCATAATGCCCGGGTCCGCGGAAACCATTGCCGGCGATCTAACATAATTACCTGTCATAACTACAGTCAATGTCGCTAATAAAACCAGTAAACTGTGATACAGGCGTTTATACATAATTATCTCCCTTATTTGTTAACACTACTTATTGCTGCTCACTATTTGGTCATGCAAACCTTCAATCTGTTGGAGTTCACACATGCGACCATGATTGAACAGAAATCAAATTCATCCCGTTACAGGATAATTATCGGCTACTGCAGGTCTTAGGTTTTCAGGACTTTTTTCAGGCTTCCTTTAGGATCACTGATTACCAGAATAAGAACCCACACTATAAGAGCCAGAACGATTACACAGAGACCGAGCATGGTTGCATCCAGATTTAGTTCAAAGAATTCTCCGCCTTCCATCAGGTAAGCCATTATGTGGTCGATCAACCACATGAGTGTTGCTCCCCACAAGAAAAGGCTCAGCATTCCAACCTTGTATTTATCTTCAGGAGTATTTATATACCATATCGCAGTCGCGACCACAGCGGCCAGCGCAGTTGTGATAAGAAACATTATACTCCTCCTGCTGCGGGTTTTGCCTTAATCTGCGGCGCTGTCCTTGACTTCGCCTCGGCGACGATCACCATCACTACCCAGACAACCGTCACAAAAACGGCCATACCGGTTCCAATTGTTGCCATCTCATGAAGCATTGGCGCTACATCTGCTGGATTTTGCATCGCAGTTAAAAATGGTGGCCATGGGACAACTTCCCCATGCCATACATGTTCCAGCGCCAGCAACATCACTCCACCCCACAACATCTTGTTTAGCCAGCTCAACCTCTGGCTCCACTTTCCCCCTGCTTCACCGGTTTTTTGTAAACCGCCTTTCTTTTCTTTGTTTTCCACAACCTTCTGAATAACGGTCGTCACAATAGCCTCCCCCGCTGGAACAAGAAAACATGCCATTTTTTCCTCCTAATTCAATTATTACTATTTGATTAGTTATGAGTGGTGCTACCATTTGCATTATCTTTTATTCCTTGTTGCAAACAGTTGCAATAATATCTTATGGGACGGTGCTTGTCAATAATATTATTTATTCATGAACTGCACGCGCGGCGCACAACAGAATCCGTGATTCAGTCAGGTAATTTATCTTCGGAGTTGTCTATACCGGCGATGTGGCAGTAGCTTTACTAATGGGAGCGGCCAGGCCGTGCTCCGCCAATAACCTTTTATCGCTGAGTATTTGCTTTGCTATACCATCAACTACGATCTTACCCTCATTAAGAACAACGACTCGGTCGCAAAGGCATGAAACCAAGTCAAGATCGTGTGAAGCGATGATTTTAGTTACGTGAATATTGCGTAACAGCTCCGTCAGTGCCCATTTGCCACGCGGATCGAGGCTGCTGGTCGGTTCATCCAGAGCGAGTATATCGGGATCCAGAGAAAGCACGGTTGCGATGGCCACTCTTTTTTTCTCACCGATACTGAGATGATGTGATGACCTTTTCTCATATCCCTGCATACCAACTTTCTGAAGCGCCTGTTTAACCCGTCTGTCAACCTCCTCCTGCTTATACCCCATATTTACGGGACCGAATGCAACGTCTTCATAAACATTCAAGGAAAATAGCTGGTCTTCTGGGTCCTGAAAGACCATACCCACCTTTTTTCTTATCTCTCTGAGATTGTTATCCACAACATGAAGGCCACCAATGGATATTACGGAGCTGCCCCGCAATATACCGTTCAAATGCAGCAGCAAGGTGGATTTACCTGCCCCGTTGGGCCCGATCAAAGCCACGCTTTCTCCACGATAAATCGTCAGGTCGATATCAGTAAGGCCACGCTGACCATCGGGATACACATAAGAAAGTCCCTTTATTTCAATCGCTTTATCAACAGACATAGCTTACCACCAGAATACTGCGGGGCAGACCAGCAACAGGCATAACGACAATGCAAAACAAGCATCGGGTATACGGAATTTTAGCTGGTTTACCGCCACAATTTCACCATAATAGCCGCGAGATAACATAGCTGCATAAATCCTTTCGGCACGTTCATAGCTACGAATAAAGAGCATGCCTATCATATTTCCCATAGTCTTAAAAATATTTATCCGGTTCAGGCCAAAATTCCGGCTATCCCTGGCCATCTGCATTCGCATGGCCTGATCCGCCAGCACAAACATATAGCGGTACATAAATGCAGTGATCTGCACAAATATCCGAGGCACTTTCAACCGGTCCATGCCGTGAAGTAATTCCTCGAATCTGGTAGAGGATGATAAAACGATCAGACATAGGATACACAGCCAGGACTTGATCATTACATTTATCAGTACGGACAGCCCTTCATAGGTAACAGCTATATGCCAGGTGCCGATGTCATAGCCAACAGCCTCCTGACCCTGTTTAAAGAAGGGAACGAAAACAGCGATTAATATGACGAAAGGGAAGATGACCAGGGATCTTTTCAGCACATATCCGATCGGCAACTTGGAAAGCAAAATTAATACCACCAGTATCCCCAGATATGATGCGAATACCCTCCATGTCCCGGCGGGAGTTAATACTACAGCCAGGATAAAAGCCAGGCTGCAGATCAGCTTAGTGCGCGGGTCAAGCCGGTGAACAAAGCTGTCCAGTCCACTGTACTCATCAATAAAACTATGCTTCATTCTTTGACTTCAGTAGACTGGCCAAGCCGAATGCAAAGCCGAAAAGAATCAGTGTACCAAGAATGCCAGCAATTATCGTAGCAACCGCTTCATTGGCCACTCCAGGGAATGAATAATCCGGTACGACAGTAAAAGCGGGCTCCACAGCTTTATCGCTGAAGTTACCATCTTCGGCGAACCTGTCCAGCCCGTCAGGGAATCTGGATGCTATCGGGGAAATGATGGCCAGAAGAAGCGCGATCGATAGCCCGATAATCCACCATTTCGATTTCATAGTAACAATCCTCCTAAGCAATCTGAAGTTTCAAGAGATCCGCCCGAGTAGCCATGATAAGGCTGAGAACAGCAACCGTGATCAGACCTTCTCCCACGCCTATCAGCATGTGCACGCCACCCATGGCAGGGATGGCAATCGCCCAGGGGGATGTGCCTGATATCGACAATTCGGCAGCGCAGGCCAGTGCGGCAAGTACCACGCTGAACCATGCCCCAACGCCGGCGCCGACCAGAATGCCGGTTTTACTGTTTTTAAACAGCATGTCTATACCTTTATATATATAGTAACTTACGAATCCCGCGATCAATCCCATATTGGTGATATTGGCGCCCAACGCCAACAGTCCACCATCCTGGAATATCAGACATTGAACAACGAGCACACTACTTAATATAAGCACAGTAGCCCACGGCCCCAGCAATATAGCAGCCAACGCCGCTCCTATAAAATGGCCGGATGTACCTCCCGCCACCGGGAAATTCAACATCTGAGCTGCGAAAATGAATGCTGCCAGCACACCCATCATAGGCACCTGTTTTTCGCCTATCTTCCTGTTGGTCTCTTTGACCGCCACCGCTATGGCCGCCACAGCTATAACACCCGTCGTTGCTGCAACCGGCGCGCTGAGAAAACCGTCCGGTATATGCATGCTTACCTCCAACTTGATTAATTAATGCTAATATAACGACTTCAGTCCTGACATTTCGGACATAGCCCGAAAATTGCCAGGTGTCTCATATCTGCTTTAAATCCGTGCTTTGACAGCAGGGATTTCGCCAGCGGCTGCAGGTCTGCCTCCGGCAACTCAATAGTCTTGCCGCATTTATTGCAAACAAGATGATGATGTTTACTATTTTCCCTGGCATGGTAGCGCGCAATGCCGTCCCCAAGCTCGATTTCCGCCGCCAAACCCAGCTCCCTGAGCAGCTCCAGAGTACGATAGACAGTGGAAATATTTGCATAAGGGTATTTCTCCTTAAGCTTGGCAAATATCTCTTCTGCGCTGATATGCGATTTCACACTGTGCAAAGCATCTACAACCATGATGCGCTGAGGAGTAAGCCTGTAGCCTCTCTTTTGTAAAGTCTCTATGCAAGTCATGGCAACTATTATTCCACAGAATAACGGTAATTGCAACTGGTTGCAATTAATAACGCTTGTCGGTCAAGCAAGCTTATCCTTGCTGTCCAGCATAATCGTGACAGGGCCGTCATTAACAATATTAACCAGCATATGAGCCCCGAATATGCCGGTTCGTACTGTCAAGCCTGTTCCCGAGATACGATTGATGAAGTAGTTGTACAGTCTTTCAGCCATTTCAGGGGGCGCAGCCCCGATGAAGCTGGGGCGCCGTCCATGGCTAGTATCCGCGAGCAGGGTAAACTGACTTATGACCAGCAGTTCAGCTTCTATCTGCAAAGCCGACAGATTAAATTTACTATTGTCATCGCTGAACACCCTCAGATTCACTATTTTATCGGCCAGATAGTCGGCATCCTTTTCATTATCATCACCGCCAACTCCGAGCAATATGAGTAGACCCCGACCGATCAGGCCAGTCGTCGTGCCGTCAACCGTAACCTCGGCACCGGCTACTCGCTGCAGAAGCGCTTTCAATTAATATCCGTCCTCATCATGGTGTCAACCATTGTATTAAATGTTAAAAGGGATAACAACGACACATACAGATACTCCGATCGATCATAATCGAGCAATTCCGTTACGGGCATCTTATATCGCATATGCATTTTATCAAATTGACACTACTAAGGTCTTGCGTTACAATCAATCGTAACTGGGCGATGATGCCTAGGAGGTTTCCCATGAAAGAGATGCAAATCGATAGCATACGTGTCAGCCTGATGAACTATCAGCATGTAGTGATACTCAAGGAAAGGCAGACCGACCGCTACCTGCCGATCTGGATCGGTCCGGCGGAGGCGGATGCCATATCCATGAAGCTGCAAAATGTGGATGTGTCACGTCCAATGACACATGACCTGCTTAAAAATACGTTCTTTGCACTAAAATCGCTGTCGGGTACCAATATTTCACGGGTTGTAGTCAACGATCTGCGCTCAGACACATTTTATGCTCAGATAGTATTCGAATTCACCGAGGGGCCGCCGGTTGTCGAGCTTGTGGCACACTCTGGTCGTGGCCGTGTGCAGGATTTTGATAGGGATGCACGTTTATCCTTGATATGGCAAAGCCATGAGTTCAAATCCACTATTGTCAATAGGTGGCAGGACGGGAAAAAACACTTTATGGAAATAGATGGAGGGGAGGGCTGGATGTTCGAGGTGTTTTTCGACGAGCATAATAAACGGTGGCTTCTGACTAAAATGAAGCTGGATTCCCGTCCCAGCGATGCCATAGCCCTGGCTGTGAGAGTTACTGCGCCGATTTATGCTGAAGAATCGGTGCTCGACAAGGCTGGCATTATACTGGACGGCGAATCGGGCAAGATCACTGCACAGCCCAAGCAGGCAGGCAACGGCACGGTAAGCCCGGAGAAAGTCAACGAGCAGGAGATAATGAAGTATCCCGCGATCTACGATTTCATTAATACACTCGATCTGGACGATTTCGGCAAAAAGAAGTCCTGATCATTGAGCTTCTGCAACAGGGTTCGACCAGCCGGATATTTACTATAGTAATCGTCACCATTTCTTAAAATGCGTAGTTACTAAGGCGTATACTATGTTGCCAAAAATCAATGGATTTTCCGTTGACGGTTAAAATACAGGCTTGTTATAATGCAGTGACTAAAAGAGACAGCGAACTGAACCCGGATAAGAGACAGCTACTCAGAGGGTTTTGGTTTCTTTTTAATGTCGGTTGGTATGTAGCATTGAGTTTGATACTACCAACAGCCCTCGGCCTGTGGTTGGATGCTCCAGAGCGACTGAACAGCCGACCACTATGCACGTTAATTGGCTTTTTACTCGGGATGTCGGCGGCAGGATACGGACTGTATCGTATGCTGCGCCAGTTTATAGATGAACAAAAGAAAATGGACGTGAAAAAGAACTCGATAAAGGAGCATGACAGTGAGTAAACTTGGTTGCTCCAGCCGCTTAATGGTCATCCTCGGCATCATCCTTCTGGCGCTCTTCCTTACTTCATTTGCAATGGGCCCTCTAGGCAGCAAGTTTTTCAATATCAACGTACCGACGGAGCTTCAGGTCAGCAAACCACATGTCGTGTTACCTTCGGAACCGATGTTCCATATAGGCGAATTTAAAGTCACCAATACCCTTATATCATCCTGGGTGACGATCCTGCTTCTTTTCCTTTTATTCTTCTTTGCGACCAGAAACATGAAAATGATACCAGGCCGACTGCAGAGCTTTGCCGAAGTGGTCGTTGACGGTATTTACAATACCATTGAGGGGGTTTCCGGCCCCAAACATGTACGTACCTTTTTCCCCATAGTAACAACAATATTTCTATATGTTGTCACCAACGCTTTGCTGGCGCTTGTTCCGATCTGGGGCACGTGGGGTCCGATCGAGCAAATTAGTGATGGACATCATTCGGCCATCGTTATCGTACCTTTCCTGCGCGCCGCCAATACCGATGTCAATCTTACACTTTCGATCGCGCTGGTATCTTTCGTATTTATCGAATACCTCGGCTTTTCCAAGATCGGCCCGCTGAAATATGTGGACTCATTCTTCCAGTTCAGCGCACTGGGCAAGGCTTTCAAAGATTTATTCAAAGGTAATGTGAAGCCGTTTCTCAGCGGGTTGGCGTTCGGATTTATCAACATCTATGTGGGGCTTCTGGAAATATTAAGCCACTTTATCAGGATCGTCAGTTTTACCTTCCGTCTATTCGGTAACATGACTGCGGGAGAGATCCTGCTCGGCGTTATGACATTCCTTGTGGCATTCATAGCGCCAGTGCCATTTTACGGTCTGGAAACATTGGTCGGTTTCCTGCAGGCCATGATTTTCGCGGGTCTGACGCTCGTATTCGGTGTAATGGCAGTAACCTCGCACCATGAAGAGGGTGCTGAACACAATTAATCTGTACTCATAAAAGGAGGGATCTAATGGACGCTGAAACTATGAAAATGCTGGGCGCTGGCCTTGCCGGTGGACTGGGTATGCTTGGACCGGGCATCGGCCTTGGCCTTATCGGTCTGGGCGCTATGCAGGCCCTGGGTCGCAATCCTGAAGCCAGGGGTGTGCTTCTGACCAACATGATTCTGATCGGCGCTCTCACTGAGGCGGTCGGCATTTATGCTCTGATCATTGCCATCCTTCTCGCAATGGTAGTCTAATTCCTGTTATTTCATGGGAAGGATAGTCCATGATTTATCCTTCCCCGTCGCCGGCTATGAATGTCGGAGTAAACAGAGAAAAAACAGGATCGGAGCATTGAGGTAAATATGGAAAGTATCGGAGTAAATTGGCAACTGCTGGTTGCATTTCTGATCAATTTCCTTGTCCTCTTCGGGCTACTCACCGCAATCCTTTACAAGCCGGTCCTCAAGATGCTGGATGAGCGGGCCGCCAAGATCAAGGAGAGCCTAGAACAGGCCGAAAAGATAAAGGAACAGACGAGCCGCAGTGAAGAGCAGATCAAAGCTGCTGTTGAAGCTGCACGCAAAGAGGGCCAGGTGATCATATCGCAGGCTTCCCAGATAGCTGACAAGATCAAGGAAGATGCCAGGGAAGATGCACGTAAAGAAGCAGACGCGATCATAAGCAAGGCCAGAGATGAGATCAAACTGGAACGCGATAAATCCATCGCGGAGTTGCGGTCGGAGTTTTCCAACCTCACCATCCTGGCGGCTGAAAAAGTCATCAATGCTTCTCTTGACGCACAGAAGCACCGCAAACTGATCAACGAGGTTTTAGACCAGAGCAGTACATTCAAACAGAATTGAACAGGATAGATAAATGATTTCGACGATTTCTGCCAGGCGCTATGCGCAGGCCATTTTTCAGATCGCGCAGGCAAATAACAACCTGGATGAATGGAAAAAGGAACTCCACAAGCTGGCTGACCTGATGAAGGACAGAGAGATTGTGGATTTGATAGACCATCCCAAGGTCTCATTCAACCTCAAAGCGGAATTGATCAAACAGAAGCTCAATGCCTCCAATGAGCTTGTTCTTAACCTATGCTACCTGCTTATCCTGAAAGGCAGGATAAAGAACGCAGACCAGATAGCCGAAGAGTACGATAACCTGGTTGATGAACAGCGCGGCATTAAACATGCCGTGGTCACCACAGCTGTTCCATTGGATGAAAGCGATAAAAATAAAGTAACCGGCCAACTGGAAAAGATAACCGGCAAGAAAGTAACCGTTAAGCTCAAGGTCAATCCTTCCATACTCGGCGGCATTATTGCCCGCATTGAGGATACATTAATCGACGGCAGCGTACGCAACAGGCTGGAACTGCTGAGGAAAGACCTTGTAGAAGCTACGAAATAAACAACCTTTAAGGGGGTGAGCAGATTGAAATCCCAGGACAAAGATATAGTATCGGTAATCAAGGAGCAAATAGAGCGTTTCGGCGCCACTGCCACCATGGTAGATGTTGGAACCGTGGTGGAGGTAGGCGACGGCGTTGCCCGCATACAGGGCCTGCGCAAAGCCAAGAATAATGAGCTGCTGGCATTTCCCAACGGCATCATGGGGCTGGCACTCAACCTCGAGGAAGACAACGTGGCCGCCGTGATTCTCGGCGAATACAGCCATATTAAGGAAGGGGATGAGGTACACTGCACCGGCCGCGTGGTGGAAGTGCCGGTCGGCAACGAGCTCATTGGCCGCGTGGTCAACACGCTCGGCCAGCCTCTGGATGGACTTGGCCCTATCAAGACAACCAAGTCCCGCCCTGTCGAACGTATCGCCCCCAACGTAGTTGACAGGCAGCCGGTTAATGTCTCCGTTCATACCGGTATCAAATGCGTCGATGCCCTCGTTCCCATCGGACGAGGCCAGCGCGAGCTAATCATCGGCGACCGCTCAATCGGCAAGTCCGCAGTCGCCATCGATACCATAATCGCCCAGAAGGGCAAGGACCTAATCTGCATCTACGTGGCGATCGGCCAGAAAACGGCCAAGGTTGCCAACACTATCGAAACACTAAGGAAATACGGCGCCCTGGAACATACCGTTGTGGTTGTTGCCACATCATCCGATCCGGCATCGATGCAGTATCTGTCGGCATATGCGGGCTGCGCAATCGGCGAGGAGTTCATGGAGCAGGGCAAGGACGCCCTTATAATATACGACGATCTCTCCAAACATGCATGGGCCTATCGCCAGGTCTCGCTCATATTGCGACGTCCGCCGGGACGTGAAGCTTACCCGGGAGATGTATTCTATCTGCACAGCAGGCTGCTCGAAAGGGCCGCCAAGCTCTCCGCCGAGCTGGGCGGAGGCTCGCTCACCGCGCTGCCCGTGATCGAAATTCAGGCTGGCGATATGTCGGCGTATATTCCCACCAACGTCATCTCAATCACCGATGGGCAGATACTGCTTGAGACAGACATGTTCAACGCGGGCATACGTCCCGCGCTCAACGTGGGTCTCTCGGTGTCCCGCGTTGGAGGCAATGCGCAGACCAAAGCCATGCGACAGGTGGCCGGCAAACTCAGACTGGATATGGCGCAATACGCCGAGCTGGCCACTTTCGCGCAGTTCGGCGCTTCCGATCTGGATAAGGCTACACTTGCTCAGCTTGAGCGAGGCAAACGCATGGTGGAGATTCTCAAGCAGCCGCAGTACTCGCCGCTTTCACTGGAAAACGAGGTTATGATCCTGTTCGCGGTTACCAACGGATACATCGACGATGTTCCGGTCGAGAAGGTCTCATCCTTTGAAAACGCTTTCTACAAGTTCATGGCAAACAATCATCCCGAGGTTGGTAACAAGATTGCTGCCGACAAGGCGTTAAAACCGGAAACTGAGGCAGAACTCAAGAAGGCCATTTCAGAATTTAAACAGAGCTCTGCTTATTGAGGCGATTAGATGGTAAGTCCAAAAATACTTAGACGGCGGATCCGCAGTGTCCAGAGCACGGCTAAGATAACACGTGCCATGGAGATGATCGCCACTGCCAAAATGAAGAAAGCCCAGGATATGGCCATCGCAGGAAGGCCCTACAGCGATAAGATCATGCAGATTATAGCCGACCTATCCGCCCAAGCTGCCGCCGGAGGAGCCGTCCATCCGCTGCTGGTGGCACGACCCGTAAACAAAATCGCTATACTGCACATAACCACCGATAGAGGACTGTGCGGCGGTTTGAACACCAACCTTAACCGGCTGGTAGGCAATTTTATTCTCGAGCAGAAAGTGCCGGTCACCATTATCTCGGTCGGCTCAAAGGGCCGTGATTTCATGCGCCGGTCGATGCGTGAGATACGCGCCGAGTTCACCAAACTGGGTGACCGACCCAAGATGGCGGACACCATGGCCATTTCTCAGATAGTGATTGACGATTACACAAGCGGCCTGTACGACCGCGTTTACATCGCCTACTCCAGATTCGTCAATCTGATGAGCCAGAAACCCGTACTGGAGCTTCTGCTACCCGTTGAGCCGGCGCAGTTGCCCAAGACGGTCAGCCCGGAATATATTTTCGAACCCAACGCTGTGCATGTTCTCGGCGAGCTACTGCCAAGGTTCGTCGAAATGCAGGTATATCACTCCATACTTGAATCGATCGCCAGCGAGCAGTCGGCACGCATGATGGCCATGCGTAATGCCACCGACAATGCCTACGATGTTATCGCCGAGCTCACGCTGACGCTGAACAAGGCCCGCCAGGAGATGATAACCAAGGAATTGCTCGATATCGTCGCAGGCGTTGAAGGTCTCAAATAGGAGGTGCAATTTGGCAAAAGGTAAAGTAATTCAGGTAATCGGCACGGTAGTCGATGTCGAGTTCCCGCAGGAGGAACTGCCTGCGATTTATAATGCCCTCGAAATCATGCAGGACGGCGAGAAAATCGTGCTGGAGACGGTGCAACATATCGGCAATAACTGGGTGCGCTGCCTATCCCTCTGCCCTACCGAGGGCCTTGAGAGAGGCGCAGTAGCGGTCGATACGGGAGCCCCCATCTCCGTGCCTGTCGGCAAGGCTACGCTGGGACGACTTTTCAACGTATTCGGAGATCCTCTTGACAGGTTGGGGGAGATCAAGACCAAGGATAAGCTGCCCATCCACCGCGATCCACCCAGTCTGGCTGAGCAGGAGACAACCATACAGATGCTGGAAACCGGCATCAAGGTTATCGATCTGATCACTCCCTTTACCAGAGGCGGCAAGATCGGCGCCTACGGCGGCGCCGGCGTGGGGAAAACAGTAATCATACAGGAGCTCATCCACAATATCGCCACCGCCCACGGCGGCTTCTCGGTATTTGCCGGTGTGGGAGAAAGGTCCAGGGAAGGCAACGACCTGTGGCGTGAAATGAAAGAATCCGGTGTTATCGAAAAGACCATCATGGTCTTCGGCCAGATGAACGAGCCCCCCGGTGTGCGTGCCCGCGTGGCGCTTACCGGCGTGACATTCGCGGAGCACTTCCGCGATCATGAGGGGCTGGATGTGCTGCTTTTCGTAGATAACATCTATCGCCATATTCTGGCCAATATGGAGGTGTCGGCGCTGCTCGGCCGCATGCCCTCAGCGGTGGGCTATCAGCCCACGCTGGGTACCGACGTAGCCGAGATGGAGGACCGCATCACCTCGACCAAGAAGGGTTCGATCACTTCGTTCCAGGCCATTTATGTGCCTGCAGATGACTATACCGATCCCGGCATCGTAACGACATTCGGCCATCTGGATGGCGTTGTATCGCTCGAGCGCGCTATTGCCGCGCAGGGCTTTTACCCGGCGGTAGATCCTCTGGCATCAACTTCGCGCATTCTCGATCCGCAGGTTGTAGGCGAAGACCATTACCAGGCTGCCCGCGGCATTCAGAAGGTGCTGCAGCGCTACAAGGACCTGCAGGACGTCATCGCCATTCTGGGCATGGAAGAATTGAGCGAAGAAGACAAGGTGACCGTCAACAGGGCGCGCCGCATACAGAGGTTCCTCACCCAGCCTATGTTCGTAGCGGAGCCATTCACGGGCATACCCGGTAAGTACGTATCGATCAAGGAGACTGTCCGCGGATTTAAAGAGATACTGGAAGGAAAATGGGACCACCTGCCTGAATCTGCATTTGTAATGGTGGGCACCATTGAAGAAGCCGCGGAGAAAGCACAGAAATTAGGGGCGTAAAAACATGTCGACTATGAAATTAGAGATAGTCACTGCCGAGCGCCAGGTCTTTTCAGGCGATGTCACAACAGTCATTGCCGAAGGAACAGAGGGGCAGATGACCGTACTTCCAAAGCACGCCCCTCTGATCACCATGCTCGCCCCGGGAGAGCTTGTCATACGTAAAGACGGCGACGAGCAGTATATGGTCATATCAGGAGGCTTTATGGAGGTCATGCCGGAAAAGGTAATAGTTCTGGCTGATGCCTGCGAGCGAAGTGATGAGATCGATTTGGAGCGTGCCGCTGCAGCCAAGCAGAGGGCGGAAGAGCGGCTCAAATCGCTGACTCCCGATATCGACCAGTCAAGAGCGGAAGCTGCGCTCAGACGTTCTCTGGCGCGCCTGCGCGTTGCTGAGAAACGCCGCAGGATGCCGGGCTACCGACCCGGCGGTCAGAGCGCTGTATAAAGAACAAAAGCCAATATCGACCGAAAAATCGATATTGGCTTATTTATTACGAGGCGAAATCAGATTATCTCGAGCCTGACTCTGGTACCTTCTTTGGTAGCGACCACGCGTAAAAGTGTGCGCATGGCCTCAGCAACCCTCCCCTGCTTGCCGATTACTCTGCCCTTGTCTTCGGCGTTGACCTCCAGCTTGATGACCACACCCCCTGCATCAGTCTCCTGCGTTACTTTGACGTCATCGGGCGCGCTCACGATACACCGGGCAATGTATTCGACTAACTCCTTCATGATGCCTTCACCTCAGTTGCAGATTTGGACTTCTTCTTCACCTTCTGAGTAGTCTTCTGTACCGCCTGTTTGAATTTTCTTGTAGGATGCGCCGCATTAAACTTTGCCATCACGCCGGTTTTCGCCAGCAACCTGTATGTCGTATCCGTCGGCTGGGCACCTTTCTCCAGCCAGGCCAGAGCCTTATCCTCATTTATATTGATAGTTTCAGGATCATTAAGAGGATTATAATTGCCTATGATCTCAATGAAAGCGCCTTCTCGGGGCGACTTACTATCCGTCACCACGATCCTGTACATGGGTTTATGCCTGGCGCCGGTTCTTCTTAACCTGATCTTAACCATGATGTAGGTTTACCTATAGTCCTTTATTTTTTACTGGTAATTATGCCGGAAGCGTTCGTACCTGTCAACAATATCGCATATTACGTCGATCGTTGTCGCTCGTGAACGTACATATAGTCGGGCATGAAATCCAGAGGTGAAATGTTTTATAATCCGTCCAATACCTTTAACCGGAGGTCCCGCCTTGTCATCGACAATAAAGCAACTTGACAGCATATTCAAACCGGCATCCATAGCTATTATCGGAGCCTCTGATAATATAGCCAAATGGGGATATATGATGGTCGAAAGGCCTTTGCGGACAGGCTACAAGGGCGCGATACATCCGGTTAATCCCCAGGGTGGTAAATTGTTGGGGTTACCCTGCTACCGATCGGTCAAAGATATACCTGGCCCGGTTGACCTGGCTGTCGTAACAGTTCAGGCTGCACATGTGCCTGCCGTAATGCAGGAATGCGTTGAAAAAGGTATAAAAGGAGCCATATTAATATCCGCAGGTTTCGCTGAAACAGGCAGCGAGGGGAAAATTTTGCAGGAAAAAGTGTTGCGTATTGCTGCGAGTGGCGGTATACGCTGTGTTGGGCCGAATTGCATGGGCATCTGGAGCGCAGCCGCCTGCCTCAACAACGCCTTTGAGCAGGCGCCTAAAAGCGGCCATATAAGCTTTATCTCTCAGAGCGGCACTTTCGGCGGCTATATGGCGGACATGGCAGGCAGCAAAGGCTTCGGCCTGCGGGCCTTCATCAGCGTCGGCAACCAGGCTGACCTAACCGTTGCAGACTATATCGAATACTTTTCACACGACGATGATACCCTGGTAATCATACTCTATCTGGAGGGGATCAAAGACGGAAGAAGGCTATTTCAGGTATGTGAGGACACCCTCAAGAAGAAGCCGATCGTCCTTTATAAAGGTGGCAGTTCCCCCGCTGGTGCGCGTGCAACGATGTCGCATACCGCATCCATTGCAGGGTCAGACCTGATCTTCCAAAGTTTCTGCGAGCAGCTCGGCATAATACGCGCCGAGGAGTCATTTCAGACCTTTGACATAGCTGTCGCCTTCCTCGGCTCACCACTGCCTCCTGGTAAAAGGATCGGCATCCTGGGTACAGGAGGACAGGGCGTGGTATCCACGGATGCCTGTCAAAAGCTGGGCCTGGAGGTGCCAGAACTTGATAAAGACACCTGTGCAAAACTTGCGAAAATGCTGCCGCCGCATGCTCCACCACCCAACAACCCGGTTGACTTCGCAGGAAGCTACCGCACCGCTATGGATGAGGCCAACGTGGTGGAAACACTGCTGAAACTCGATTACATTGACGGTGTCATCAGCAATGTGCCCATTAATCCATTCGTCTGGGGCTTGAAGCTCGATAATCTGCCCGCAGATGTACTGGATAAGCTAAAAAGGCTTACCGATGAGGGAACAAAGCGCTTTTGTGAATTGCCCTATATCTATAGAAAGCCAATAGTTTGCGTGCGCTGGTATAGCGATATTAGGCAAGATCCGGTGGCAGACGCATTAAAGAATTCCGGTGTTCCCGTTTACGATACACCCGAGCAATGTGCCCGGGCCATGGCCGCTCTGGCCCGATATGCCCGCCTGCGCCGCTTGTAGAGCGGCCAGTTGAAAGATAGACAGCTATTTAATATCGAATGGCACCGTCAGTTTCTCTTGATCATTTATATAGAGAACGACTTTGTACCCACCTTTATACCAGCCGCCTGACGGCATATGTTTGTAAAATGCCAGATAGTAAGCCTGATCTCCACTCTGTGCGCTGGTGTAAATTTCATCGAGCAGCTCGTTTTCCTTTCCGGCAGCTTCACCCTTTACGTAGTACCAGCTGGCTTTAATCAGATCCTCCTCCGAGACCCCCGCGACCTTGAACGAACAATAGATGACAGGAGTGTCGGCTGCGAACACCGTGCTCACAGGGCTGGTGGGCAATGAGCCGTCATCCACCGAGGTGGTCATCACGCCTTCAGTAATTGATGAATTATCGGGCCGCTTGACCTCCGGTGCGGGACTGCTGCAACCGGCGCATATGCAAATCGAAAACAGCGCGATGACTGAAATAATAATAATACCAGATCGTATTGAACTCATACTGATTAGCCCCCTGTATTCAATCCGCCGTAAGTATCCCCTATAAACGTGGATAATTTTATAGCCAACTCTGTCATTTTTCAAAATCGCGTGGCTGCGTCGATCTCTTCACGCATTCTAAAGGACGGCCGGATCGAGCAGGTGTCGAATATCCAGACTCCGACTGCAACCTTATCGTCGTGCAAGCGTTATTTGTAATATAGCGCGTACAGCCTTTATAATCAGCTTTATGAGAATTCCCCCCTGTCACCGTTGGGATCTCAATATCAGCCAGGCCCGTGAACTGCAGGTACAGCTTTCACGCAGGATCATTCGCCATCACAGCGGTGAGGATATCGATATGATAGCCGGGATCGACATTTCGGTATCCCGCTTTTCGGGGACGGGACGTGCAGCAATAGTTATATTGAATTATCCAGACCTTGAAATCCGCGAGATCTCCGTCGCAGAGGGGGATATCGATTTCCCCTATATTCCGGGTCTTTTATCGTTCAGGGAAGCTCCGCTTGTACTGCTGGCCTGGAAGCGACTAAAAACGCGGCCTGACCTGCTGATGGTGGATGGGCAGGGAATCGCACATCCCAGGAGGCTCGGGATCGCATCGCATCTTGGCCTGCTTTTGAATACACCTTCTATCGGATGCGCCAAGTCCCGTTTGATCGGCACGCATGATGTCTTGCCACAGCGAGCAGGCAGTTTCCGGTTACTGTCTGACAACGGCGAGGTAATCGGCGCAGCGGTCAGAACCAAGCGCGCGGTCAAGCCCCTATATATATCCATTGGACACAGAGTCGAACTGGACAAGGCTATATCACTGGTATTAGACTGCTGCCGGGGCTTTCGCCTTCCGCAGCCTACAAGGCTTGCACATATTGCAGCGGGAGGATCATCAGATTTAAAAGTCCACGCTTTTACCAGACAAAAGATATTGCAGAGAAGATAATGTTGGAAGAAAAAACACGTATTGAAGAGTTGCGGCGCAGGATATCCGCCATCATGGAGCATCTTTGACATCGCAGGCAAAGAGAAAAGACTACTTGAATTAGAGGCGAAAACATCTGATCCCGGCTTCTGGTCAGACCAGCAGTCAGCTCAATCAGTTATGCGCCAGATCGGATCGTTAAAAGATACCATCACCCAGTGGCGCGATATCGAGAGGAGCGCAGCGGGTGTAGCGGAGGTAATATCCATAGCCCTGACTGAGAACGACCAATCTTTAAAGGCCGATGTGCATGCCGAGATCGACCGCATCAAGGCGCGTTTCGACGACATCGAGGTACAGCTTATGCTGGACGGGCCCTATGACAGCAGGGACGCCATACTTGCCATACACGCCGGAGCCGGCGGCACTGAATCGCAGGACTGGGCGCAGATGCTCATGCGAATGTTCTTGCGCTGGGCCGAGCGGCATAGGTTGCAATCCGACGTTCTGGACGTCTCTGCGGGAGATGAAGCCGGCATCAAGAGCGCCACCATAGAGATCAGGGGTAATTTTTCCTACGGAAATCTTAAATCGGAGCATGGCGTGCACAGGTTGGTGCGCCTATCCCCCTTCGATGCAGATCACGCCCGCCATACCTCTTTCGCACTGGTGGAGGTAATGCCCGAGGCAGAAGCCCGCTCAGACCTGCAGATCAATCCTGAAGACATTCGAGTGGATACATTCAGGTCCAGCGGTCCGGGGGGACAGCATATGCAGAAAACCAGCAGCGCGGTAAGGATAACACATCTCCCCACCGGCCTGGTGGTAAGCTGCCAGAGCGAACGCTCGCAGCACCAGAACAAGGAAAGCGCACTCAGGGTGCTGTACGCCCGCCTGCTCGAAATCGAGATTGAGAAAAGGGAGGCTGAGAAAGCCAAGATCAAAGGAAAGCGCATTGACGCCGGCTGGGGTAATCAGATCAGGAGTTATGTTCTCCATCCATACAAGATGGTCAAGGACCACAGGACGGAATATGAGACGAGCAATACTGCCGCTGTTCTGGACGGCGATATCGATGAGTTCATCAACGCATACTTGCGCTCAAAAGTTGGAGAAGACAAATGATAAGGAGCATTAGCATCATCCTGCTGTTGCTTGTGATATATCTGACGCCAGCTTCAGTATCTGCGGCAGGCGATATCAGGCTGCTGGATACAACCACGGAAATGGATTTCCCCAATCTGCTGACTTTTAAAGCAAAGGTCGAGAGCAGCGAACCCATTACACGCATCCGCCTGCGCTACGAGGTAGATAAGAAAATGTATGCGCCTACCTTTGCCGAGGCCTGGCCGCAGTTTCAACCTGCAAAAAATGTCGAAACCGCCTGGAGCTGGGATATGCGCAAAGGCATGCTGCCGCCCGGAGCAAGGGTCACATACTGGTGGGTAATCGAGGACGCCGCCGGCAAAAAGCTGACTACGCCTAAAAACGTTATCACCTTTGATGACACACGATATAAGTGGCAGAAGGTCAGCGATCAGAACATCAATATCTACTGGTACCGGGGCAGCAGCTCTTTCGCCGACAACCTGCTGAAGGCGGCCACGGACGCCAAGGGAAGACTGGAGAGGGACACGGGCGTTACGCTGGACAAGCCCGTCTATATCTACATATATGCCAGTTTCAGCGACCTGAGGAGCTCTATTGTAGATCCGGATGAATGGACGGGCGGAGTAGCCTACAGGGGTTTTACCATCATTTCCATCGGTATCTCGCCCAGTAATCTGGAATGGGGTAAGAAAGCTGTGGCGCACGAACTGGGTCACCTGATGACGCAACAGGTTACATTCAGCCCTTATGGAGAAACCAGACCATACTGGCTGGACGAGGGTCTGGCGATGCATGCCGAAGGCGAACAGAATCAGGCCGATAGTGATGAGCTTAAAAGGCTCATCGAAGATGGTCGCATTGCTACGCTGCAATCTCTTTGCAGCCCCTTTCCGGCAGATCCCCAGGAAGCTTATTTTGCCTATGCACAGAGCCAGAGCGTAATTGAGTACCTAATTAAAACGCACGGAAGAGAAAAAATCCATCAATTGCTCGTCCTGCTCAACGACGGTCTCAGTCTGGATGATGCATTGACTACGGTCTTCGGATTCGATTTGAACGGTCTGGATGAAGCGTGGTTGGAATATATGACAGCCGCTCCGGAGGGCGACACCGTCACGACCAAGACCGCATTTCGAACGACGAATCCGGCTCTCATCCTCGGCTTATGCCCCGCTGCATACACGACTATTCCGGGAGGGATTTAGATGGCCCCTGAAAGAACCTACACGGTGCACGATCTGCCGGTCTCAGATAGGCCAAGGGAGCGACTGAAACGTCTGGGGCCAGAAGCTCTGTCAACGGCAGAGTTGATTGCCTGCATAATGGGCAGCGGCACACGGGGCGACTCGGTGGTCATGACTTCGCAAAAACTGCTCTCCGAATTTGGCAACCTTCAAAATATAGCATCGGCTTCCATACAGGAGCTATCGAGATCAAGAGGGATAGGCGAAGCCCGTGCCATACAGCTTAAGGCCTGTTTTGAAATCGGCAGGCGACTGTTGGATCCCGACTATGCGGTTAAAGGGAAGCCCGTACAATCCCCAGAGGAAGCGGTTGCCTCCATGCAGGAAAAACTGCGTGGAAAGAAAAGGGAACATTTCTACATTCTCTGTCTGGACACACGCAACCGCGTGAATAATAAGAGGCAGATATCCATAGGCAACCTTGATAGCAGTATTGTCCACCCTCGCGAGGTTTTTAAAGACGCCATATCCTCGCTGGCAGCTTCAGTAATTTTCGTTCATAATCATCCTTCCGGCGACCTCGAGCCCTCATCTGAAGATGTTAACCTGACAAAGAGGCTGGTGGAAGCGGGCGAACTGCTGGGCATACCGGTACTTGATCACATAATCGTCAGTGACAGGGGTTATACCAGCCTGAAATCGAGGAATCTGGTTTGAGGTAACCAATGAAGAATTTATTGGCCAAATTGATAGGCATAGCAGCCGTCGGTATATTCATTGTCTGGGCATTTGCAGGATGTTCATTAACATGGACAGGGGACTCGGATATACAGGAAGGTTCGGGCGGGACCCTCAGGCTCTGGGATATCGGACCGCTTACGCTCGACCCGGCAATATCCAGCGAGATGTCATCTCATCTTTATATAATGCAGATTTTCAACGGTTTGGTCAGATTCAATGAGAAGCTGGAGCCGATTCCCGACCTTGCGGAGAATTTGACGATAAGCCCCGACGGCAAAACCTATACTTTTTTCCTGCGCCGGGATGCCCGTTTTCATGACGGCAAACCGGTAACTGCTTCGGATATCAAATATTCGTGGGAGCGCGCCTGTAATCCAGCTACCGGTTCACAAACAGCGTCAACCTACCTGAATGATATAGTGGGGTCAGCCGATGTACTATCGGGCCGGGCTGAACATCTGAGCGGCGTATCCGTTATCGATGACCATACCCTCTCGGTTACGATCGATGCTCCCAAAGTGTATTTTCTCTCCAAACTGGCTTATCCCACAGCTTTCGCAGTCGACAGGCAGAATGTCGAAACTGGGGTAGACTGGTGGCGAAGGCCCAACGGCAGCGGTCCGTACAGAATGGCCAGGTGGGACGAGGGCTCACGCATTATCCTGCAGCCCAGCCAGAATTATTACGGTAAAAAGGCTACCGCACGATTATACTTCCAGCTGCTGGGCGGTGTGCCAATGTCACTTTATGAAATGGGGATGATAGACGTGGTAGAAATCAGCCAGCTTTATATGGTTCGTGGCACTGTTAAAGCGGGACCTTTTTATGATCAACTTCATATATATCCTGAGCTCAGCCTGCAATATATAGGCTTCAATACCTCCAAACCACCCTTCGACGATCCCCTTGTCAGGGAAGCTTTCACCCGTTCTGTGGACAAGGATCATATCATCAGAATAATTGAAAAATCCATGGTCAGCCGAGCCGACGGGATTTTACCTGCGGGCATGCCCGGTTATAACAGGGATCTGAAAAAGCTCGACTATAACCCTGCCTATGCCAGGGAACTGCTGGCCAGATCCAGATACAGCTCTGACCTTCCACCTGTCACTATTACCATCCTAGGATGGGGGGGAGTGGATGTAGATCCGTCACTGGGAGCCGTCATACAGGATTGGGAGCAGAACCT
>DAOUFT010000171.1:0-9598 GCA_034429855.1 Dehalococcoidia bacterium | reverse complement strand
TATCTCCACGCCAGCCCGCCTTCCCGATTCTCACCCGCCAGCGGTACACCGGCCATTATATGCAAGACGCCTCAGCCCTCCACCTTAAGTTCTATGACTTCCTGAAAATTGCGTACAATATAGTATTTCTTAACCCTGATCTTAAAAAGCGCCGAATCAGGAGAGTAAACGAATTTCTCAAGGTAGTGATGCTTTATCAGATAAAGGCCGCGCAACTCGTCCAGATGATTGTCTTTAACCTCTTCCGCCGTTCCCACAACTGTTACCGCCACCGCAGTGCGGAAATCGGAGTCCCGGTTGGTGCGGTTATCTATCAGCATAGAGACATTGTTATTGGAAAGAAGATTGGAATACTTGTTGGTAGCCCGCCTCGTGGCGAATAAAATGTTCTTCAGGTCTTCCGTGGCCGCAAATGCAACAAGGTTATTATAAGGCCTCGTCAGCTGCTGCGTAGCCATAGCGGCAAAAAGCTGGCTGCGGAAGAGCTCCCTGAGCAATTTTTTAAGCTGCAGATCTTCCTCGTTCATGTCCCATGCCCCGAGCGTATTTTACATCATCTAAGCAAACATTTCGTGCGTATCACCACATTGCACGCTGCCCGACCAATAAGGCGTCAACCCACCTCATTTAAGTGGAACTTCACCGATGCTTACGATGCGTTCCTTGTTAAGGGCAATGAAATCGAAACGAGAACGGTTCCCCGGCATAGACGGCTCCACTTTCACCTGTGTCAGAGGCATGAAGCGTTCTTCGCTTTCCAGCCTGTCGGTTATCTGTCCCCAGCTATCGACATAAATACAGCCTCTGATCTTGAACTGAATGGCTGATGCGCCTGTCACGTAAGCCATGACTGCCAGAGGCAACTTCTGGCTGAAGGGATAGGTTGTGAGAGGTTTTTCGGGAGTTTCCCTCATGGTCTGAGCCACAAATATTATATTATTCTTGGCTATGTGCACATGCGGTACGGACGTTTTACCGCTCTTTGCACTGCTGACAACAACATCCGACAAAGTCAGGAAGTCCCTCAGTTGTGATCGTGTCTCAGTCCTGATCCCCTCATTTAAAGCATCTAATAAACGCTGGCTGAAATCGCAGCGCATTTTACCGCTGAAGACAAGTTCGCCAGTGCACACCAGCACATTGTAGTGCCTGTAAAGTTCGCTTCCTTCCGACTCCGAATGCAACATAACCTCCTCTACTGTCTACGAAGGCGATCCATATTCATATACTATGGCAGGAGCAGGTAGACCTGTCAAGCATTCCGACTCGCATAAACAATTCCCCGCATACTGCGTTATATATAACGTGAATCACGTCACGGGAGGTATACATGTGTACATAAGAGAAGCGATCATTTACCGCCAGCAAAACGATAGCTTTACAGGAGGAAGAACTTGAAATACTTGATCTCAGGGCTTATGGCAATTTTAATCGTGATAGCAGCAGCTCTGCCTGCATCCATTCCCCTTCAGGCAGACTCAATCCGCAAAGGCGCGCCACTCTTGGTGAAAAAATCCGCACTGATGATCAAAATTGAAGAGCCGGTGATAACAAGCCAGCCGGTAACTATCACCGTTTTCAGCAGGCATAGCCACGAGACAATTGCAGGAGCCCCGGTCTATGCCATAAGAACAGACAACAGATTCGGCCCGGCTGGCACAGATAATTATACAACGCTCAGTACCGAGGTTGAAGCTCTGATAGATTCAGACGGGGCATTACTTGGCACCTCAGGCAGCGACGGCACGTTATCGGCAACGGTAACCGAAGCCGGAAGATATATATTAATAGCCACCAAGGATGGCTATATACCCGGCTTCGCCAGAATGGTGGTTAAACAGAAAAATGAGAACGATCAGAAGCTCAGGTTGATACTTCAGGCTCCGGCCTCGGCACCTACGGGCCAGCAGATCACGATAAAAGTCATCGCAGGCAGCTCCGCTCAGGCGGTGGATAATGTCACAGTCAGCGCCATTAAAACGGGCGGAACACTGCCGCCTGTTATCAGGCCGGTACCCGTTCCCGTGGAAAACGGCACTGCAACGCAAATGGTCACAGGCACGCAGGCGCCGATAATGATCGATGCCGAGCAGGAGGATGCATTAGCCGGCAGGCTGGGCAAAAGGGAGATAGTGCTGGGCAGCAGCAACAGCGCAGGAGAGGTCGTTTACACTTTCGAGGATTCCGGCACGTACATGTTGCTGGCCAGAAAGAAAGGTTACCTTCCGGGCGCCCGCAGGATCCACATCCGATCCGAAAATGAATCGAAGTTACTGGAAATAAAGGCCACCGTCAATCTCACCAGCGGCCACCCATCCAGCATACTGGTTACAGAAAAATTCAGCGGCCAGCCGGTGGAGGGAGCTGCAGTCTATGCGCTCAAGGCAGAAAATAACAGAACCGCAAGGCAGATGCCCCCCGCCACCAATAATAACTTCAAGGCGCAGTTGATCTGGGCCGTAAACGATGCCGACAGAGTAAAAGAGAACGGCATACTGGTCGGATACACCGACAGCAGCGGCCAGGTCTCCTACAGCTTCCCCTCTTCCGGTCAGTATATACTGGCTGCCTTCAAGGACGGCTACAGC
This sequence comes from Dehalococcoidia bacterium, assembly GCA_034429855.1. Lineage (GTDB taxonomy): Bacteria > Chloroflexota > Dehalococcoidia > GIF9 > UBA5629 > CAIMUM01. The sequence goes on along the minus strand of DAOUFT010000171.1, from coordinate 7,010 downwards.
GCCGCAGTAACACGCGCGGGCTATTTCCCTACCGTCTCGGTAAAAACCCTGATTCTGAAAGCCACGGATGAGGACAATGAAGGCAGCACAGACCCTGTTACGGTGACTGATGTAACGATAACTGAATAGTTGTTAGGATTTAGAAAGCGGGGGCTGAGATTAAGGTCTGCCCCCGCTTTGTTACTTTAAACAGAACTTACAGTTCCACGATAGTGGCGCCCGTGCTGCCTTCGAAGCGGCTGCCTCTGCGGAAGGATTTCACCAGCGGATGGCTTTTCAATTCCCGCATCACAACCTGCCTCAGAGCACCGGTTCCCTTGCCATGCACGATCCTGACTTCTTTAAGCCCGGCCAGACAGGCATCGTTGAGATATGCGTGAATCGCAGGGAGGGCCTGGTCGACGGTCAGGGCATGCAGATCCAGTTCCGGATTGATGCCTGCTGTTCCAGCCGGCAGAGATTTCGCTTGAAAATGCACACGTTGCTTATGCGCCATACGATATCATTCCGCCCTATGAAAATCCAGCCGGAGTACCTGCTGAGTAGAGGCCGTAACCTTGGCGCGGTCATCTATGCGCCAGCCCACTATCCAGACTATTTGCTTATCAGAATATACGATGGGGACGCTGTCACGCCACGAGCGCGGTATTGAGGAATCGACCATGAAGTCTTGAAGCTTGCGGCTGTGCGACAAACCCAGAGGATGAAAACGGTCGCCCGCTCTGCGACTCCTCACGCTGAGACTCCTGCCGACCCTTTCCAGATCGAAGCTTGCACTGAATATATCGTCATCCTTGAAGAAATTTTCACTCATGATCGTGGCCGAGACCATCCAGCCGGGCAGCTTTGTTTCGCCGGGAATATTGAGCGCATAATCCTGTTTCAGTATCGGCCAAGGGCAGGCCGACATGCCGGGTGCCGTTACCACCATGCGGTTCCGCTCATTGGTTACAACTATGCCACCGGGCAGATAGACGCTTCTGCCGGTAGCAGAGAACAACAACCTGACCAGCGCGTCTATATGCACGGACTGTATATCATGCAAGCTCCCACAGGCACGTTCAATCATGATGCGGAAAACCCTGCGTTGAAGCGCCAGCGGCAACCCTCGTAATTTGCCCGAATCGAGACATGTAATGCGGCCTTCGCCGGTCACCAGTGAATCACAGACAGCGTCAGCCTGGTCATCAATAAAATCAGTATCCTCCCCGGCCAGGTCAGCCAGCCTCAAGAGCGCGCCGTCGATATCGGCGTTGTACTGCCTGAGCACAGGCATCAGATCGTGGCGTATACGGTTGCGTAAAAATCGCACCTGATCATTGGTCGTATCTTTTCGCGGCTGCAGGTTATTGACAATACAATACTCTTGGGTCTCCTGCCTGGTAATTTCAAGCAAAGGCCGGACGACCCAGATACCATCCTCTTTCTCCCCGTAAGGTATATGTGTTGCAGGTCTCAAACCCCGCAGGCCGTGGGTGCCGGATCCCCGCATTATATGCATGAGGATCGTCTCCGTCTGGTCGTCCCGGGTATGTCCGACCGCCACGCGCTTGGCACCGGTCTGCCGGGCGGCCCTGTCCAGAAAACGGTACCTCACCTCACGGGCAGCTTCCTCCAGCGAGATCTTTCGCCTGCTTCTCCATTCGGCCACGTCGCTTTGCTCCATCGTTAAAGGAATACCGAGCGAGGAAGCCAAATCTGCAACGTATCGGGCATCCTCCCCGGACTCATCGCGCAAACCGTGATCAAGGTGTGCTGCTTGCAACTGAATATCAAGTGTATCCTTCAGATCGTTGAGCACATGCAGCATGCATACGGAATCCGGCCCACCCGAGACCGCCACCAGCACCTTATCACCACCCGATATCAGTCCGTATTCCCTGACGAAACAGCTTACGCGCTTTGCCAGATTACTGCTGTCTCCAAGCAAATCAGTGCTCCTTTAAATGGCAGATATCGCTCAGCAGCAGAAGGCGGGGCGGGTGATCTTGCTTGAAATCCAGGATGGTCAGGCTGCCGGGCTGAATTCGTACACGCACCAGGTGGGTTAGCGGCATACCTAGTGCGGTACATACAACTGTGGCAGTGACGAAATAGTGCGATACCACTGCAGCACTGCCTTGCGGGTCGGCTGCCACAATCCGTCCGATAGCCGCCCAAACCCTGTCCCTGAACTGGCCGAGGTTCTCACCACCCCTGAAATCGACCGCATCTCCTTTTGTCTGCCAGTCCACCAAGAACTGGCTGAAGTTCTGGCCGAAGGTATCAAGCGACATGCCCTCCATGTCGCCTACATGTATTTCCCTGAGGTCGGGGTCGGGCTGCACTTCCAATCCGTGCGGACCGGCTAAAGCGGCGGCCGTATCCATTGCGCGTCTGAGCGGGCTGGAATAAACGGCCTTAATAGAATAGTCACGCATAGCCGCTCCCAGCTTCTCAGCCTGCGCTCTGCCTTTTTCATTCAGGTCGGTGTCGCTGCCGCTGCCCTGGATGATGCGCTGCTGGTTCCAGGTGGTCTCACCGTGCCTTATTAAATACAGTCTGATCTCGCGTTTCCTCCCTTCGGGACAACGGCCTATTATATTGCTTCAGGTTGGAAATATAAAATCAGCGCTGAAAAAACAAGTCTCAAAGAAGGATTCCCCGACATGGATATCGGCTGCGCCGGCCGAACTTCAGGCAAAGACAAGTTTAGTTCTCTCGATGGATGCAGGGAACGTGCTCAATCCCAGCGCCTTAATAATCTGCTCCGGCCTGCCAGATCCTGAAGAGTCGCAACGTAACCTCATACCAATTCTATACAGATTGTCTTTCCTTCCTGCCAGCCAGAGGTCGTCCAGTAAAGGCCGCAGATCATAAAAACGCTCACCCGTGTCGCGGGAATGATGCCAGGGCAGAGATTCCAGCGAAAGCAGCGATCTAAGCGACCGCTCGATTTTCTCGGGATCCTCTTCCGATTCCACCTCGACCAGGTATTCCGCAAAGCGGATACGCGATTGCAACGAGGGGGCTTCAAGGCTGACAGGCTGGATATCTATGATGGAAATGCCGCGAGGCAGCTGGGGAGCGACTCTTTGAATGAAATCGTCAGGAGACATGCGCCGGTTGAGGAAAACGTCCATCAATTCGGCTTTACTGGTGATGCCCACAGCCAGGGGGGCGGCCAGCGATATCTTGGGATGGGGGCTGAAACCCTCCGAATAAGCCAGGGCAACACCGGCCCTGCGAAACACGCGCTCCCAGAGCCTCATCAGGTCGAGGTGAGATAAAAATTTGAGCTGCGGACCGCGGCTGAATTTAAGACGCAGACGGTGCATCCTTTTCCCTGGTTATGGTGATGCGCTCGATTTTCCGGTTGATGATCTCCGTAATGGTGATTCTGAGGTCGCGGTAGCGGAAATGCTCGCCTTTTCTCGGTATGCGTCCGAGGTGGCTGAGGATAAATCCGGCTACAGTATCATATTCACCTTCCGGAAGGTCCAGTTCGAGCTCCTCGTTAGCCTCCTCTACCCTGAGCCCCCCATCTATATCGTAGGTATTGGCATCAATCGGAATGATCTCTCTCTCATTGGCAACCATCTCGTCTCCGATGCTCCCCATGATCTCGGAAGCCATATGTTCGAGGTTGGCAATGCCGGCTACTCCACCAAATTCATCAATCACGATGGCCATATGGTAGTTATGGTCGCGCATCTCGGACAGCATCTCGCCCAGCCGTTTGGTCTCAGGCACGAAATAGGCCTGTCTGACCAGGCCGTCAATCGGGTCGGCTTCTTTTATCTCACCCCTGGCAATGGACATCAAGACATCCTTGACCGTAAGCATGCCGATCACATTGTCCATCGTATCCCTGTAAACAGGGAAGCGCGAATGAGGGTGTTCACTGTAAGTCTGGAGGAATTCCTTGAGAGCGGTGCCCTCCTCGATAAACGATATCTCCGTCCGCGGCTGCATGACATCGCTGACCGGCCGGTCGGGGAACTCGAAGGCCTTGTGTATCATGTCGGCTTCCGTCTCCTTCCAGACACCCTCGGCCTCTCCGACATCGATAGCCGTGCGTATTTCGGCCTCATCCACGGTCATCCTGGCCTCTCCGGCATCGGTAACCATGCGCGTGAAGCCGGCGCCGATTTTGTTCAAGACCCATACAAAAGGATATAGAATCCAGATCAGCAGCTGGACAGGGATGCTGTAGGCGAGAGCCATTTTTTCCGAGTTGTGCGCCGCCACAGTCTTGGGGATCACCTCTCCCACGATCAGCACAAGGATAGTGATACATATGGTCGCCACCAAAGCGCCCATACTGGGACCAAAGATTCCCACTGCAATCACGGTGCCCAGAGACGCGGCGGCGATATTGACAATATTGTTGCCCAGCAAGATAGCTGACAGGAATATGCCGGGCTGCTTCTGAAAGCTATCCAATATATCGGCAAACTTGACATCGTTGCTGAGCAGGTGTTTGACCCTTATACGGCTCAACGAAACGATAGCCACCTCGGCACTGGAGAAAAATGCGGATAAAAGGAGGCAGACCAGTATTAATATAAAGTATAGGGTACGTTCAGTATCCATATGATGCCCGTTGGAGACGGGCTTAAGCTATGATATCATCCGCTATCTGCACAGTCAAAGCCTGCCGCAGGTCCGGTCTGCAGTCCGACATGTGGAAAGGCCGCCCGCTAAACGTGATAGAATTATATAACCATGCAGGTTGATTTCGCTTTTATCTGCGACTATGCCGAGGCCACCAATAAAATCAATGCTCTGGGCATAGGTTTCGATACCATCATGGCCGGCCGCGTACCGATCAGGCATCCGAGTTTTTTCTTGGTCATCCAATTGCGCGCCAATGTAGTTGAGGCGGGAGAAAAAAACTTCGAGGTACACCTCATCGACGAGGACGGCAAGCAGATAATCCCTCCAATTAAAGGCAAACTCAACATAGCGCGCCCTCCGGCAGGAACCGAGAGCACCGGCCGTATCGCCATGCGGTTCGACGGGGTGGAGTTTCCCAGATATGGTATCTACTCAATGCACGTTCTTGTGGAAGGGCATGAGATGAGCAGGATACCCCTGAGAGTGTCTCAGGCACCGGCACCGCCTCAGAACTGAGATGAAATAAGCTGAGTCGACACGTCGAGGATGGTTATTACCCTGTCACAGAGGATGCTGCTATGCGATTGACACAGATGGTGGCCAGGACGCTCTGTCTTATGCCTGTCATGCTTGTCATGCTTCTTGTGCCGCCTGCCGGTATGCCGGTTCAGGCCGACTCGCATCCCGAGTATATTTATGAGAGTGTGGACGTCGACATTACGATCAAGCCCAATTCCGATCTAGAGATCACCGAGCTGCAGCAGTTTAAATTCCTAAACGGGGATTTTCACGGCGGCTATCGATTGATCCCCGAAGACAAGCTTGAATCCATCGATAATGTTGAGGTGCAGGAAGGCGACAACAGTTATCCTCTCAATCCTGAGATCAGGGACTGGGTTAAGAAACGCATCCTTACAGGTGAGGTTACCGGCAGAGAGGAGAATGGCTACGCAACATGGACTGAGGGCAACTGGTTCTGGATAGGGTGGTGGTTTCCCACTACTCTGAGCGGATCCCGCACCATTGAGGTTAAATACACCGTCCGCGGGGCGCTTCGTATCCATGACGACACCGACCGTCTTTACTGGAAAGCTATCTGGCCGGACCGCGCTGCCGTTATTAACGAGGCAAAGATCACGGTGCGATTGCCTTCCGGAATCGACACGAAACAACTGACAATCAAGCATCACGGCGCTGCGGCCGCATATGATATCAGAGACGATGCATCAGCGATTATTTTTACGGCAAGAGATATTTCGCCCTCTCAGGAGATCGAGCTGGATATCACATGGCCTCACGGCCCGATAAACGCGCAGGCGCCGGCATGGCAAAAGGACGTTGAAAAAGCCGAAGCTGAAGCTCGGGCGCAGCAAGAGAGAATGGCTAACTATCAGAGTAATGTCAAACCATATATCAATCTGTCGATGTTTGCATTAACTCTGCTGATAGTGCTGGCCGCCATTTTATGGATAAAGAGAGTTTTTAAACGGTACGGGCCTGCGGCAACAGTACCAAAAGATCACAGCAGTCAGTATTCACCGCCCGATAAGCTTGCGCCGGCGCTTGTGGAAATTCTGGTGTCGGGCAGGTCTTCGCGAGGCATGACTGCCACCATCTTCGACCTGGCCCGCCGCAGGACAATTCAAATCGAGGAGATCCGGCAAAAAGCAATACTTTTTACCAACAGAGACCTGGTTCTGACCAGGTTGAAAAACGACACTGCCTACGACTTTGAAAAAATGGTCAGCGAAGAGCTGGCCAGCCCCGAAGGTGAAAGGCTTTCAGCCAAGCAATCCGGCATGGCAACGCTATTAAAGGAATTCGGCAAGAGTGCTGAGTTGGAGGCCGTCTCACAGGGCTTTTTTACACACGCGCCCTCACAGTCAATCAAGATATTGTTGCTGCCAGGCATACTGATAATGGTTTTTTCTATGCTTATTCTGGTGCTGCTGTCAGTCCTGCTCTTTGACTATGTCGAGTTTATATTCCTCCCCTTCCTGGCTCTGACAATTACCGGCGTGGTAGCCATTATTCTGTCCCATAAGCTGATCAGCTATACGGAAGAAGGAGCCAGGCGGGCTGCCGCATGGAAAGCTTTCGGCAAATACCTCCGGCAGATGACCAAGGATCGGCAACTGGCTGCCAGCCAACTCGGCACCTGGGACAGCTATTTCCCATTCGCCATAGTATTTGGCTTGACCGAGCCCTGGATTTCGCAGTTTGCCAGGCTGGACGCCTCAGTGCCCGTATGGTTCACCGCATACCGGCAACCGGTTGTCGGTGGCACCGACACGACTATGGCTACCTCACTTTCGTCCATGAAATCAGCCTTCAGCAGCATGGTAACCACAATTTCAGGCAGTTCAAGCGGCGGCAGCGGCGGCAGCGGAGGTGGTGGAGGTGGTGGCGGC
>DAOUFT010000170.1:0-6915 GCA_034429855.1 Dehalococcoidia bacterium | reverse complement strand
GCTCTTCCGATCTCGCTGGTTAAAAAATTATGATCCCGGTGTCCCCCATACACTGGAACCCTATCCCCAGAAGACTTTGATCGATTACGTGGATGAGGCTGTTAAAGAGCGCCCCGACTATCCTATGCTGCTGTTCAAGAAAAGGAAGATATCCTATGCCGAGTTTCAGAAGCTGAGCGATGAGTTCGCGGCTGCCCTGGCTGCCAGAGGAGTTAAAAAGGGAGACAGGGTTGCGCTTCTCATGCCCAACTGTCCGCAGGCTCTGATCTGCCGCTGGGGTGCATGGAAGGTCGGGGCAATACTCGTGCATTTAAATCCCATGTATACCGAGAGCGAGCTGGAGCATGCGCTTAAGGATTGCGGCGCTGAGACCGTAGTCGTTCTGACCATGTTCTACAAGAATTTTAAAAAGATACAGTCGCGCACCAGCGTCAAACTGGTGATAGCCACCAGCATCAAGGACTATTTGCCTCCGGTTCTCAAAGTTTTATTCACGCTGGTCAAAGAGAAAAAGGAAGGTCATTATGTGGAGCTCGAGCAGGGAGACGTGTGGATGACAGACCTGATCAAGCAGCATGACGGCGCCAAAAGGCCGGATGTTAAGGTGACTCCACAGGATCACGCTCTAATCCTGTTCAGCGGCGGCACAACCGGCACACCCAAAGGTGTTGTGGGAACACATCACTCCATGGTGATAACAGCACTGCAGTATGCGGCCTGGTTCGGCGGTATGATCGAAAGCTACAAGGACGTTATCATGGCACTGCTGCCGTTATTCCACGTCTATGGTACATACGGTGTTATGAGCACAGCGATAGTCTGCCATGTGACGATGTCCATCGTTCCCAATCCGCGCGACCGCGATGATTTGATAGCCACCATTCAACACGATAGACCGACCTTCTTCCCGGCTGTTCCAGCCCTCTATATAGCATTGCTGGAACATCCCAAGGTAAAAGCCGGCAAGGTCGATTTCAAGTCGATGAAATTCTGTGTATCCGGTGCTGCTCCGCTGCTGGCTGAGACCAAGAGGCGCTTTGAGGAGCTGACGGGCGGCCGGATAGTAGAGGGATACGCCATGACCGAAGCCACCATGGCGTCCTGCGTGACACCTTACCTGGGCAAGTGGAAGGAAGGGTCAACCGGCATGCCCCTGCCCGACGTGATTGCCAGAATAGGAGATCTGGAAACCGGCGAGGGCGATTTGCCCGCCGGCCAGGAGGGAGAGATAGTAATAAAAGCGCCGCAGCTCATGGTCGGATACTGGAACAGGCCTGAGGAGACTAAAGAAATGCTGCGGGACGGCTGGCTGTATACAGGTGATATCGGCTACCTGGATGAGGACGGCTATCTGTTTATCACATCACGCAAGAAAGACCTGATCAAGCCCAGCGGTTTCCAGGTATGGCCGCGAGAGGTCGAAGAGGTCATAGCCTCGCATCCTGACGTAGCGGAGGCCTGCGTGGCGGGAATACCGGATGCCAAGCAGGGAGAGGCGGTTAAGGCCTGGGTAGTGATGGAGGCCGGCAAAACGGCTTCGGCCGAGGAGATACAGGCCTGGTGTAAGGATAAGCTGGTGGCCTACAAGGTTCCTAAATTTATCGAGTTCCGCAGCGAATTGCCCAAGACGATGGTCGGCAAGGTATTGAGAAGGGTGTTGGTAGAGGAGGAGAAAGCCAAAGCAAAATAGAGGGCCACTTGTTACTAAAAATAAGGACCGTTCCCGTCGGCCACCGGGAACGGTCAAAAGGATGCTGAATTGACTGAATATTTATGGTATAAAAGCTATGACCCGGGCGTGCCTCGCTCTCTTGAGCCGTATCCTCGCAAGACTATTATGGATGTGTTGCAGGAGGCAAAAAACGAGCGTCCCGATTATCCCATGATCATCTTTCAGGACAGGAAGCTCAGCTACCGGGAGATCGTGAGTGAAAGCGACGCCATGGCAGCCGCGCTCGCTTCAATGGGTGTTAAGAAAGGTGACCGCATAGCCGTGCTCTTTCTCAACTGCCCTCAGGAGTATATTATCTTTTTCGCGGCCTGGAAGCTGGGCGCCATTGTTGTGCCGCTCAATCCTCTTTATACCGAGTACGAGTTGGAAGCCAGACTGAAAGATATCGAGGCCGAGACAGCCGTGGTGCTCAATCTCTGGTATCCGATGGTCAAAAGGCTGCAGGAAAAGACCGGTCTGCGAAATGTTATACTGGCCGAATTCGACGATTACACCATGCCGGGTAAAGAGAAGGCGGCCACCGCCATTGAGCCCGGAGACTCCTGGTGGCTGGAACTTACCAGGAAATATGCAGGGAAACCGGTACCCAGGGTAGATGTGGGGCCGGACGATACCGCCCTGATTTTATTCTCTGGGGGCACTACCGGCACGCCCAAGGGTGTCATGGAGAGCCACAAGTCTCTGGTCATTACAGGCATGCAGGTGGAAGCATGGTTCCGCGAGATTTCACTCTGGTGGGATGAGAAATTTCTGGTGCCTCTGCCGCTATTCCATGCTTTCGGCATATATGCCAGCTTCGGCATGGCTCTGGTTCAGCATAATATCTCGGTTCTGATTGCCAATCCGCGTGATATCAAAGGTATGGTCGAGACTATCAAGAACCAGGGCATAACCAACATGGGAGCTGCTCCCACCATGTTTATCTCTATGCTGGAATATCCTGATCTCAAGATGGGCGATCTCAAGACCATACGCATGGCCACCTCGGGTGCGGCTCCGCTTATGCGTGAGACCAAGGAGCAGTTTGAGAAGCATATCAGCGGACGATTGACCGAGGGTTACGCTCTGACCGAGAGCGGCATGGCCATGCTCACCACGCCTGCCAAAGGCAAATGGAAGGAGGGCTCTATCGGCCTGCCTCTACCCGATACCATTGTGCGTATCGTAGATATAGAGAACGGGAATTCGGACATGCCGGTCGGCCAGCCGGGAGAGATCATTATCAAGGCGCCACAGCTCATGCAGGGTTACTGGAAACGTCCGGAAGAGACTAAAGAGATCCTGCGTGACGGATGGCTCTATACGGGCGATATCGGCTACATGGACGAGGACGGCTATGTATTTTTGACCTCGCGCAAGAAGGACCTGATCAAGTGCGGTGGATTTCAGGTCTGGCCACGCGAAGTGGAGGAGATATTGCAGGAGCATCCTGCCGTGGCTGAAGTCTGCGTGGGCGGCATACCCGATCCCAGGCAGATGGAGGCAGTCAAGGCCTGGATCGTGCTGAAAGAGGGGAAAAGCGCAACTGCGGAGGAGCTGCAGAAGTATTGCCGTGAGAAACTCACGGGCTATAAGGTGCCGAAACATTTTGAGTTCCGTAAGGAACTGCCCAAGACTTTTGTGGGAAAGGTTCTTCGCCGTGTATTGCAGGAAGAGGAGAAAAACAAGTAAAAATGGGCAGAGGGCCTGCGGTCGATTGAATTCAATCGGCCGCAGGCTTTAAAATAAGCGGTAATTATTGTTTGAGGAGGTTTAAAGTGGCGGATTATCCCTGGTACAAATCATACGACGAAGGAGTACCTCATTCCCTTGAGCCTTATCCCGAGATCACACTGCTCGATATCATCGCGGAAACCACGCGAGAAATGCCCGAGCACACGTTCATGTATTTCAAGGACAGGTATTTCTCATACAAAGAGGCGAGCAGGCTGTTCGAGGTAATGGCTTCATCTTTGATCTCCAAGGGCGTAAAGCCCGGGGATCGCGTGGCCAGTATGCTGCTGAATACGCCGCAGCAACTGATAGCCGCCTTCGGCACCATGAAGGCCGGCGCCATTTTTGTCCCGCTCAATCCTCTGTATAACGAAGATGAACTTGTACATGCTCTTACTACAGTGGATGCGGAGATCATCATTGTCTGGGACCTGCTGTACGCAAACGTGAAGAAGGTGCAGCCCCGCACCAAGCTCAAGCTCGTCATCGCCACCTCGCTGGAGGACTACATGCTGCCCGAGGCGAAGAAGCCTCATACCATGCAGCTGGAAAAGGGTGATATATGGATGGACGAGATGATGGAGCAGCATGCCAATGACCCTGCTCCCAAGGTTAAACCGGGTGTAAATGACACAGCTCTGATATTGTTCAGCGGCGGCACCACCGGCGCGCCCAAGGGCGCCATGCTTTCCTTCAAGAACATGCTGGCAGTCGGACTACAGACCAATGCCTGGAACAAATCGGGCATGGTCACTCCCGACGACTATACCATGGCGCTGATGCCCATGTTCCATGCCTACGGTTTCAACGGCGTGATCGGTAGCTCGATCGGTAACCGCAATCCATTGGCGATCATAGCCAACCCGCGGGATCTTGATGATGTTATAGCTACAATTAAAAAGGTGCGCCCCGGTTCCATGCCGGGTGTGCCGACTCTCTTCATAGGCTTGATGGAGCATCCGGAAGTCAAGGCGGGCAAGGTGGACTTCTCCTGTTTGAAGTACTGCCTCTCCGGCGCCATTCCGCTGATGGTCGAGACCAAGCAGCGTTGGGAGGCCATGACTGGCGCTCCCATTCTGGAGGCCTATGGCCTGACGGAATCCACAGTTGTGTTTACCGTGGGTCCACTCAGAGGTCAATGGAAGGAAGGTTCGGTGGGGCTTCCTCTGCCGGATGTCATAATTAAGTTCATGGACGTTACCGATCCCGACAAAGAGCTTCCATACGGGGAGGAAGGCGAGGTTGTGGGCAAAGGTCCTCAGGTCATGCAGGGATACTGGAATAATCCTAAGGGAACCAGCGAGATGATCAAGGACGGCTGGCTGTATACCGGCGATATCGGCTATATGGACAAGGATGGATATCTGTATCTCACATCGCGCAAAAAGGACCTGATCAAGCCCAGCGGCCACCAGGTATGGCCCAAGGAAGTGGAAGAGGTACTGGCCACTCATCCCGCCGTGGCCGAAGCGTGTGTGGCCGGGATACCGGATGCCAAGCAGGTCGAGGCAGTCAAGGCCTGGGTGATCCTGCTGCCCGGGCAGAAAGCGACTGAAGAGGAGCTACAGGCTTATTGCAGGGACAAATTGACCGCCTATAAAGTGCCCAAGTACATCGAGTTCCGCGACACATTGCCCAAGACACTGGTGGGTAAAATACTCAGAAGGGTGCTGCAGGACGAGGAGAAAGCTAAACAACCCAAGTAGCCTATATTTACATAATAATTTACTACAGGAGGGCATGAATGGCCGACTATCCATGGTTCAAGCATTATGATGCGGGTGTGCCTGAAACGCTGCAGCCGTATCCGGACAAGAGGCTTTACGAAGATGTTGCCGATGTGGGCAGAGAGAGGCCCGGGCATAGAATGATCTGGTTCAAGGGCAGGTGGATGACTTACAAGGAGGTGGATCACTTGAGCGACGTGCTGGCCGCCGGTCTTGTGGCCCAGGGGGTTAAGAAGGGCGACCGCGTTGTCTTGTTGATGCCCAACTCGCCGAATATCGTCATTAGTCAGCTTGCTATCTGGAAGGCGGGCGCCATCTCGGTGCCTGTCAATCCGCTCTATAGCCAGAGCGAGCTTGAGTTTGCGCTTAAAGAGTGCGGCGCGGAGGTTGCCATCGTCCTGACAGCATTTTACGATGCTGTAAAAAAGATCCAGGGGCGCACCAATCTGCGGCTGCTCATCGTTACCAGCGTAAAAGAGTATCTATCTCCATTCGTAAAGGCGATTTTCACTCTGTTTATGGAGAAAAAGCAGGGACAGTACCTGGAAAAGGTGCAGGGTAACGATATCTGGCTGCAGGACCTGATGAAGAAACATGCCGGCGATAAGAAGCCGGATATCAAGGTTAGCGGAAAGGATACCGGCCTGCTTCTGTTCAGCGGCGGCACGACGGGAACCCCCAAAGCGGTGATGCTGAGCCATGAGGCTATCTTTATGAACGGGCGACAGATACATGCCTGGTCCAAGCCACTGGCGACCGACTGGGAAGATGTTCTGGTATTACTGATGCCTTTCTTCCATGTTTACGGCAATGTGATTCTGCTGTCGACGGCTATAGCCGGTCGTTATCCAACTGCGCTTATTCCCAACCCCCGTGAGGTTAAGGACGTTCTGGCTACGATCAAGAAGGTCAAACCGGCCTTCTTCCCTGCCATCTCGGCCATATTCATCGGTCTTATGAACAGACCTGAAGTCAAATCGGGCAAGATCGATTTCAAGACTATGAAGTCGTCGGTGGCGGCGGCCGCTCCTCTTTTACCTGAGACCAAGAGACAATGGGAAGCTATGACTGGCGGCAAAATCGTGGAGGCCTACGGCCTGACTGAATCGGGCGTACTGGCTATGGGGCCCTTCCTGGGTAAGTGGAAGGAGGGGGCGGTCGGCATGCCTACACCGGATACCGTCATTAAAATCGTGGATATCGATACCGGTAAAAGGGAGCTTAAGCCTGGCGAGGCCGGCGAGATCATAGCCAGGGGGCCGCATATAATGCAGGGATACTGGAACCGTCCCGAAGCGACTGCGGAGATGCTGCGCGACGGCTGGCTGTATACGGGAGACATCGGTTATCTTGACGAGGAGGGATATCTATTTATCACCTCGCGCAAGAAGGACCTGATCAAGCCCAGCGGTCACCAGGTCTTCCCTGTGGAGATCGAGGAGATCATTGCTCAGCATCCTGCGGTGCTCGAGGTGGGCGTGGCCGGCGTGCCCGATCCAGCCCAGGGGGAGGCTGTGAAAGCGTGGGTAGTATTGAGATCTGAACAGTCATGCACGGCCGAGGAGATACAGGTTTTCTGCCGTGAAAAACTGACTGCTTACAAGGTGCCCAAGTACGTGGAGTTCCGCGATGCATTGCCCAAGACCATGGTGGGCAAGGTGCTACGTCGCGTGCTGCAGGAGGAAGACAAGGCCAAAGGATAGTAAAGTTTAACCAGAGAGCGGCGGGAGTCAGACTCCCGCC
>DAOUFT010000169.1:0-6356 GCA_034429855.1 Dehalococcoidia bacterium | reverse complement strand
ACGTGTACATACAGGTCCGGGTCCTTCTGCTGGCTGGGCGCCAGGCTGCGGTCCCCCTTGGGGTCAGTCATGGAGCCGGACGGCATCAGGTCTTTGCTCTGTATCATTTTCAAAAACTTTTTGAAGCGCTCGTGGTAGTCCGTGCCGTATTTTTTATCGATATCCTCGCTTAGCGAGGAGGTGGCGTTCAGGCCGGCGAACCCCACGCAGCGCTGGAAGCAGCTTCCTGTCTGCTGTCCTATGGCGCGCAGCATCTTGACCTTCTTGACCAGGTCGTCGTGTCCCTGGTGGATATGTGTGAAGCGGTTGATCCTCTCACCGGTGAGGTGGGATTTGGCGGAGCAGAGCTCCTCGAACTCGGGCGCAACGGCCATCTCGTAGGTCAGAGCGGCGGCGGTGACGTGCGGGATAAAGGCGGGGTGCTCCGTTATATCCGCGATCTTCTCCCCCATGTAGTAGATCTGGGGCTTGAGCTGCTTTAGGCTGTCTTTATACTGCTTGCCGGTCATCTGGGACATTGCTAGTACCTCCTGATAGTAATCGGGCTCAGGCGGCGGGATGGCCGCCAGGACTGACGATAATACGATATAACGGGCTATCTATTAATACCAAACCGTTATTAATCTAACTGTAGTGTCTATTATATTTTAGCTTCGGTAAAAATTTGCAGAACTTCCAACTGACACTCCCGCTGGGAATAGAAAAGCCGGGGTAAAAGCACCTGCTTTTGAAAGTTATAACTAGACAATCTATGCTAATAGTTCAGGAACACCTCGTAAAATGGATTCTGTTTCCCTCACGATCTCCTGTACCATATCGGTAACTCTGGGCATGTCATTAATTCGCTGCGCCGCTTCCCCAGCAGCCATCATTGCTTTTTCCTTATCTCCTTCGAAGGTGGCTTTTAGGGATTCTATCTCGTATTTAATCAAATTCATATCAACGGTAAAGAAATCATCCGGGGTGCCAAGGTATACGCCGGGCGATTTTAGTAGTGTATTTTTGGCATGTTCCTGACTACGTGGCGTTTTCAACCAACGGGCAGGACCTACAAAACCACGCGCCACCAGCGTCCCTCTATCGCCTGCGGCCACAACTTCCTCTTTCCAGATCTGATGGAAATCACTTTCCTGAGTTGCTAAAAAACGAGTCCCCATTTGTGCGCCATCCGCACCCATAACAAGCGCTGCCGCCAGTGTCCTGCCGTCGCAGAATCCACCGGTGCCCACGACCAGTGTATCCTGATCGGACACTGCCTCCACCACAGCCGGCAGTAAAACTATTGAGTGCACCGGCTCCCAGGACGTATGGAAGCCTCCTTCATGGCCTGAAGCTACAATAACATCGACACCAGCTTTCTTGCATCGCAGGGCGCCCTTAACTGAGGGGACAACATGCATCCATGTAAATCCTCCTCCCTTTATCTTGTCTCTCAAGCCGACCGGGTCACCAGCGGAAGTAAAAATCACTTTGAAATGACTTCTAATATCAGGATTTTCTTCGCAGACTCTGATGACCGTGTCAATCATGGCTTTCGCCTGAGTGCGGTACTCCGCCGAGACCATTACATTGACACCGAAAATGCCGCCCTTGTCCTTGACCAACCTGTATGTCCTTTTCAGCACTTTTTCCAGTACTGTTGCTGTATCATCGTCGAAATTAGCTTCAGCTGTTTCTACAAAGGCTCTGTAAATCCATGGCTGTAAGTCTTTATCAAAAATGCCGCTGGTGGAAAGTAATCCCAGTACACCCGAGTTTGCAGCCGCGACACAAAGGTTGTTGTTGCTAAAGGGACCCATTCCGGCCTGTATAATTGGATATTTAATACCGATTACGTCACACAGTCTTGATCTAATCATAGATAGAGACTCCTCTACTATATTATTTGTGAACCGTTGTATTCTGTAATAATCCGGGGAAAAACCTTCTATCCGGGATTTGTTATATCAACTCCAACTGCCGGTTTTCCTTTTACATTATTTACTTGGATATAGAGATGAGGGTCGTAAAAGAAAGCGATCTCCCTTGGCAGGATAAAACTGATCAGATAACAACCCAAATAAATCAGCAGCGAGTCGTGTTCTTGGAATTGATACTTGATTCTATTCATGACTCTTGGAGTCTGCGATGTCTTTCATTGCCAGGTTTTCCAGCCGCTTCTTTGACGGTTTGCCGGTAACCGGATCCCAATCTCTAATCGCATAGTACTCAAGCAGCATCTTTTTCATGTCGGGCACATGCCCCTGGGTTCCCCCTTCGGCAAGCGGCCGCATAATATGGGCCGGCAGGACGTCGTCTCTAGGGCCAATGCCTAGCCTGCAAGACAAAGCTCGCTGCAGTTGAACCGCCCGTTCGCCAATCTGTAGCAACGTATCCAGGCAAACGTCCCATCCAGTGGAGGCATTTATCATACCCAGTATTGAGTCAACAGGTACGGCCGCGAAATGACAAATTCCTATGGCGTCCCCCGCTGCACGCCAGTTTTGACTTTTAACCACCATTGCTGCTTTGTCATTTGCCCAACGGTCCGTTTTCTCATAGGCAAGGGCGGGTTGGTTGGCACCCATATCAACCATATAATGATCACTTTTATTGTGATCAGCGCCCCTCGCTGCCGTTGTATACACCAGACCCATTGAATGGAACGCCCTGGGATCATGCATGGGAATCTCAAGACCCTTTACCTGCGCTGTCTCACCTATCGGCCGACCGTACCTTCGAGCCATGCGTTTAGTGCCCTCGGCAAGGACTGCCCCAAATCCCTCATTCCTTCCGATCAAATGAAGCAATTCGAGGGCAGCTTCAGTATTTCCCCATATCAATTTCAGGCCACCCGTGTCCTTTTCGGAGATTACCCCCAGGCTAAAAAGGTAGAATGCGTAACCCGCGCTTGCACCGCTGCTGATTGTATCGTAGCCATAGGCATTACACATCTCGTTAATGTAGGCAGCCGTTGACATATCGAGATGCAGTCCCATCATCGCCCCCCAAGCTATCAGCGTCTCGTACTCTGGACCTTCTATTCTCTTATACAGATGTTTGCCCTCTTTGATCTGTAGCACTTTGCGACATCGCACTGGACAACCATAGCATGCTGTGCTGCTAACTTGGTATTTCTGGAATTGCGTTGTTCCGCTGATGTTGGCCGCCGCGGGCAAGGTACCTCCCGTATAGTACCACGTAGGTCCGTCTCCAAGCAGAATTGCAGTATCGATCCAACCAGATGTGCCTCCATCGCGCATCATCATGGTCAGGAATTTCTTCTTGACTTGCTGCATGGCCTGCAATGATAACTCACGGAACTTTTCAGGGTCTTGCATCGGCGGTTTCAATTTGCCGCGACAGGCGATTGCCTTTAGCTTTTTTGCTCCCATCACACAGCCAAGTCCGGCCCGTCCGAGACAGTGACCATACTCTGACATGATGTTTCCGCAGGGTACCAGATTCTCCGATGCCGGCCCAATACAGGCGATTTGTGTTCTATTGTCGCCGTGGTCTCTTTTAATTTCCTGCTGGGTTGCGCAGGTGTCCATTCCCCAGAGCGCACTGGCATCCCGTAGTTCCGCTGATCCGTCGTGGATAAAGAGATATATCGGTTTCCGTGAGTTGCCTTTAAGTATTATGCCGTCATAGCCGGCTTTTTTGAGTTCCGCTCCAAAGCATGCGCCAGCATTTGCATCGCCGTAGTGTCCTGTGTACGGGGATTTTGTGGAAGCACCCCAACGGCCAGCGCTAGGGCTGCTGGTTCCATTAAGCAAACCAGTCATCAAGATGAGTACGTTATCCGGTCCCAAAGGGTCGGTCTTCTCGTCGACCATATCGTAGAGGTAGCGTGCTGCCAGCCCTGTTCCGCCCAAAAAGTCACGGGCGTATTGTTCGTTCAATGGTTCTTCGGTCAGTGACAATTTGCCCAGATCAGCGACCAGTAGCTTGCCCTGATACCCATTCATATTGTTCTACTTTCAGCACATTTACTAATCCCTTACCAGCGCTTCCTGGGAGACGTCGCTGTCCTTAGGATAGAATCGCGGCACGATCAGTAAAGCAATCAAACTCAACATGGATGCAATAAACAGCCATGCTATGCCAAACTGTATTCCTTGTGCACCACCACCAAGCCTATCTGATATAGCCCCCACCAACAAAGGACCAAGTGTCGCACCGGTCACTTGTGCGATAAAGTTGTTCACTCCGATCGCCGATGCGCGTATCCGAAGCGAAGTTACCTCAGTTGTAACAGCAACATATACGGGCATTAGCATTCCACCAAACATGATCATCATCATCATTGACGCGAAAAAAATCCCGAATGACCCGTTTAAAGCCAACAGCGCGGCGACCATGAACACAGCCTCGAGAACTCTTACAGTGATCATGAAATACGGTTTGCCGTTCTTATTGCGCCTCTGCGATCTATCTGCAGCAAACCCGCCAATCAGACTACCGACTGCCATAGCAAGAATTATGATCCCAAACATCATGCCAGCTTTTTCCACCGGCATTTCATAAGCACGCATGAGCAAGGTTGGTGTCCACGCCTGCCATGCAAAAAATGTGAAGTAGAAGAAGCTCTGCGATATTATTATCAGCCAATATGTTTTGACCTTAAAAAGGCCGCCCACTTCTTTAAAGAACTCTTTGCTTAGCAAACCTTCGCCTTGGCGCCTGAGAGTTTTGAAGTCGGGCATGAAAAAGGCGATTGTCGCCAGGATAATGCCTGGCACCGCGAATACATAGAATGGTGACTGCCACCCCCACGTAGCAACCAGCATACCTCCAAAGATCAGGCCGATAATAAAGCCAAGTTGGCCGCCAATCTGGAACAGGGCAAGGACCAGTGCCCTCATTTGTGGCTTGAACGAAGCCGATGCCCAGTTCTGCCCTGTAGTAGCGTAACCTGCTTCACCGGCACCGACCATGAACCGGGCAACCAAAAGTTGCCACAGATTGGTTGCTATGGCGGTGACAAAGGTGAAGATGCTCCAGGTCAGGCCCATTATCGAAATAACTTTACGGCGGGCCCATCTGTCGCCAAATATCGAAGCAGGAATTGTCAGCAGAGCGATGCCGAACGTGGCGATGGCTGGCAACATCCCCGCTTGTGCATCGGTGAAATTGAAGAATTGCTTGATAGGCTGTAGCGCTACACTCAGGATTGCCAAGTCAGCCCTGTTGATCAGGAAGAGTAGGAAAAGTACTGATAATACAGCCCACGCACCTCTGCCGCCCAACTGGTATTCTTTCGGCTGTGCTGAACCAACGGACGTATTACCCTCTGCATTTGTCAAGCCCACTTGTTTTTCCATATGACGGCCCCCTCGACTTCGTCTTTGTCACCAAGAAGGACATCGTCTGCAGTAAGAATTCTAAATGGTGACAGTTTCAAATTATCATGGGCTTGTAGGTTTTTTCAGTAATAAATGACACCCCGGAATGTGTCAGTAGACACGTTGGCCCTGGGACCAACTACCTTTTTGAGTGCCCTATGCGTTCGCGGTAATTGCTATAATCGAGACGCCCCAGACCGGCAGGATCCTTGATAATTAACTGACGCCGTTTAACCTCGATAAATCCTGATTTCTGAAGATAATCAAACAGCCTCGTAACAGTTGGCCTGGTTGTATTGGCAAGCATAGCGATTTCCTCGTGGCATATTTCCGATATTACTATTTGCTCCCCGGTAGGCGCCGCCCCGATTGCCCGTGTGAGCATCTGCAAGATGTGCAAAATCCTGTTGGCAACGTCAGTTTTCGCGGGAACAGGTCCAATTGCTATTTTGGTGGTCATGCTCTCGCATATCAGTTGAAGTATCTCGGCCCTTGCAGTGCGATCATCCATTAGTTCCCATACCGCTTCGCGCCTGACCTTGCAGTACACTGCTGGCGTCAGCGCTCTACAATCAGCGAGATGTGTCCTGTACTCTTTGGTATACATATCCATGAATCCCAGAACCCCTATGAAGTAGGGAGGGATGGTCATATCGGTCATCTCGTGACCCAGCTTACTCACATTCGAACCGGCCGTGATGCCATTATGAAGATGGTAAACGTACCTCACCTCCTGGCCACGCATGAAAATAGCCCTGCCCTTGAGTACATTCACCAACTCGGTATCCGCGGGGCATAGTCTCTGAAATAAGCATGGCTCGCTAACTATCATGGCGAGTATTCCTTGGCTTACGTAAAGTGATTCATTATATAGAAACTGACTCGGAAAACGCAATGTGTTGTAAGCGGCCATAACATATTGGACTTTTTAGAGGGGATTAAGAAATTGTCTATATAGTACCTGAGAGGCGATATATTGCCAATGCCTCGATGTGCTTTTTCGGTATTGTACCAAATGAGGTAATCCAT